>CAZGDM010000040.1:0-18967 GCA_964525275.1 uncultured Thermodesulfobacteriota bacterium
GGCCAAGGAGATTGTGTTAACATCAAGCCCCGTGAAAAGGGACTTCAGGACCTTCGCACCGCTGTTTTTCGCCATCTTCAACACTACCCTCGGCATGGGGATAGTGGCCCCCTTCCTCCCCCTTTACGCCCAGCATTTTGGGGCGTCGAAGACCGCCATAGGCCTGGTCTTCGGGGTCTTCGCCCTATCGCGGAGCGCCCTGCTGCCAGTGGTGGGGCGGCTGACCGACAAGTGGGCGAAGAAGCCCTTCATCGGATGGGGACTGCTCCTTTTCGCCCTCTCGTCGTCGGCCTATATCCTCTGCGGCAACGTCCTTCAGCTCATCGGCGCCAGGGTGCTCCACGGCCTGGCAGCTGCCATGGTGGTTCCGGCGGCCCTGGCCTACATGGGAGAGATGTCCCCCGAGGGGAAGGAAGCAGGGCACATGGGGCTCTTTAACGCCTTCTTCTTCGGGGGACTGGCAGCGGGACCGCTGCTCGGGGGAGGGCTCAAGGATCTATGGGGCATGAAGAGCAGTTTCGTGACCATGGGGGCTCTGTCCCTCATAGCCGCCATCGTCACCTTCTCCCTCCTACCGCGGGATCGTGCCCTGGGCCGCGGAGGGAAGTCCGTCCCCTGGCGTACGGTCTTCCAAAGCAGGCCCCTGTTAGGACTCTTGTTGGTGCGTTTTTCCTTTTCCATCGGCATAGGGATAACGTGGACCTTCTTGCCCCTTATGGCCTCCGGGGGCATGGGGCTTTCCAGCTCCAAGATAGGGCTGCTCATCTCCCTGAACGTGATCACCGCCACCCTCCTTCAGGCACCTTCCGGATTTTTGAGCGACCGCCTCGGGAGGAAGGGGTTTGTCGTCGTCGGAGGGTTGGGGTTCGCCCTCTGCATCGCCCTGCTGTCAGCCACCAGGGACTTCACGGGGCTGCTGGCGGTCAACTTGCTGTTCGGGATCTTCGGTGGACTGACCATCCCCGCCCTGATGGGTATACTGGTCGAGGAGGGGAAACACCTCGGAGGAATGGGGACGGTGATGGGGGTAACAGTGATGGTGCACAGTCTCGGGATGTTTTTAGGCCCCATAATGGGCGGCATGGTGGCCGAGGGGTGGGGAGTGGTTGGAGCTTTCACTTCAGGGGCGGCCATCGGGGCGGCTGGCACCGCCGGCTTTTGGGCCTTCTATCGACGAAGGGGCACCTGATGGAGGAACTTCCCCTCAAGATATTCACCGTAAGCGAACTCACCTCCCATATCCGCGACCTTTTGGAGGGGACCTTTGATGAGGTGCTGGTGGAGGGAGAGATATCTAACCTACGAGTCCCCCGTTCTGGGCACATCTATTTCACCTTGAAGGACGAACAGAGCCAAATAAGGGTGGTCATCTTCAGGAATCAGTCGCGTTACCTCAGGTTCGAACCGGAGGACGGCCAGCATGTCCTTTGCTGGGGTAGGGTGAGCGTCTACGAACCCCGGGGAGAATACCAGCTCTTGGTGGATTACATGGAGCCCAAGGGCGTAGGGGCCCTGCAATTGGCCTTTGAGCAACTCAAGAGGAAGCTGGCCGAGGAGGGGCTCTTCGACCCGGAGAGAAAGCGCCCCCTGCCGTTACTCCCTCGCAGGATCGGCATCGTCACCTCCCCCACCGGGGCGGTGATCAGGGATATGCTCCAGATCCTGAGGCGGCGCTTTGAAAACATCGAGGTATTGCTCTATCCGGTGAGGGTTCAAGGCGAAGGGGCAGCGGAGGAGATAGCCCGAGGGGTGGACTATTTGGGGGCGAGAGGCGATGTGGACGTGATCATCGTGGCCAGGGGCGGAGGATCCTTGGAGGACCTGTGGGCCTTCAACGAGGAGGTCGTCGCCAGGAGCATCTTCCGCTGCCCAGTGCCCGTGGTCTCCGCCGTGGGACACGAAACGGATTACACCATTGCCGACTTCGTGGCCGATGTGAGGGCCCCCACCCCCTCGGCAGCGGCCGAGCTGGTGGTGAAACGAAAAGATGAACTCAAAGAGGCCATATCCACCCTCGAGAGGGGCTTGCTCTCGGGGATGTACCGCCTCATCTCCCTCAAAGAAGGGCACCTTGAGCAACTCAAGGGGAGGCTGAAGGACCCCCGAAGCCGCCTCGAGGAAAGGGGACTTAGGCTCGCCGAGCTGGAGGGGAGGATTCGGATGGCCCTGGAAAGGGCGATAGGGGAACGACAGCGGAGATTGGAGGGATTCCTCCGCCTCCTCGAGGCCCATTCCCCCGGAAGGCTTCTGGCGTCTGTCGAGAGGAGGATAGACGAAGGGGAACAGCGGCTGGTTGCAGCGATTAAGGGCATTGTGGCCGATAGGGAACGGGGGTTAGAAGCAGCGGCGGGAAAGCTCGACAGCCTGAGCCCCTTGGGGGTCCTCCGTCGGGGGTATTCCATCACCTGGCGCCTGCCCGATCGCTCCCTGGTCAAGGACGCCTGCCAAGTGGAAGAGGGCGACCAGGTGGAGATAACCCTTGCCGAGGGCAAGCTTTGGTGTGAGGTAAAGAGGAAAGAAATAGCGGAATGAAGTTCTTCATCGCCCTGCTATTGCTGTTGATCCCCTTGCCCACCGAGGCCTTGAGGGTTCTCGAATGTCCGAGGGAGGTAAATCAGGGGAAGATAGGGATCGTGGAAGTGGAGGCAAAAGGTGTGCCCGAAGGGCGATTCGAGGGGGCAGAACTCCCCTTCTACCGCTGGAAAGGGGGCTGGCGGGGCCTTTTGGCGGTGGACTTTAGGGCGAAGGTTGGTCCCCGTAAGCTGATCCTTCGGGATGCGAGGGAAAAGGTAATCTTGCCCGTCGTCGTGAAGGAGGGAAAATTCGGCCTTCAACGCCTCAGCCTTCCCCGAGAAATGGTGGAGCTCAAAGGAGAAGTCCTCCAACGCGTAAGGAGGGAAAAGGCCCTCATCCGGAGGGCGCTATCCACTTGGACGCTTGAGCCTGCTTGGAGGAGACCTTTTCTGCTACCCCTTCACGGCAGGGTGAGCAGCCCCTTCGGCCTCGTGCGGATCATCAACGGCCGCTTCCGGGGGCGACATACTGGGGTGGACATCGCCGCCCCAGAAGGGACGCCTGTGGTGGCCACTAACGATGGAAAAGTGGTTTTGGCCTCCAGATTGTTTCTGGAGGGCAACACCGTTATAATAGACCATGGTTTGGGGCTTTTTTCCCTTTATCTTCATTTAAAGGAGATTTTCGTCAGAAAGGGGCAGAAGATAAGGAGAGGACAATCTTTGGGGCTTGTGGGGGCCAGCGGCCGTGCCAAAGGCCCCCATCTCCATTGGGGGGTCATCCTGAGGGGAAAGAAGGTGGACCCCTTCAGCCTCCTGGACGTCCTCGGGAAGAAAGGATGGAGGAGAGGACTTTCGAAGATGCCATGAGCGAGTTGGAGGGGATCGTGAAGCGCCTCGAGGGAGGCGATCTCCCCCTCGAGGAGGCCCTCAAGTTGTTCGAGCGAGGTGTAGGCCTTGTCCGTTTCTGCCGCGATAAGCTCGAAGAGGCCAAGAAAAAGGTGGAGATCCTGGTAAAGGAGGGATCGAACCTGGTCCCCAAACCCTTTGAGGAGGAAGGACCTGGATTTTGAGGGCCGACTCAAGCGATGGCTGCAGATGGTAGAGGAGGGGCTTAAACACCTCCTGCCACCCGAGGAGAGCATTCCCTCCCAGCTCCCCAAGGCCATGCGTTACAGCGTCTTCACCGGAGGGAAGAGGATAAGGCCTGTGCTGGTGTTGGCGGCTTGCGAGGCAGTGGGTGGGGACCCGTCCAAGGCCCTTCCCTTTGCCTGTGCCCTCGAGATGATCCACACCTACAGTCTCATCCACGACGACCTTCCGGCTATGGACGACGACGATTACCGCCGCGGCCATGCCACCAGCCACCGGGTCTTCGGGGAGGCCATGGCCATTTTGGCCGGTGATGCCTTGTTGACCGAGGCCTTTCGGATCATGGCAAGCCCGGAGACGAGAGGGGAGTTACCCGAGGGGCTGATCCTCGATGTGATCTCCGAGATTGCCCGGGCGGCTGGGGTCTATGGAATGGTGGGGGGACAGGCGGTCGATGTGGAGGTCGAGGATAGGGAGGTCGACCTGGAGACCGTTCAGTGGATCCACCGTCACAAGACCGGAGCCCTTATCGCCGCCGCTGTGAAGGTGGGGGGCAAGGTCGGCGGCGCGACCCCCGGGGAAATGGAAGCCCTCTCGCGGTATGGGGAGGCGATAGGGATGGCCTTCCAGGTGGTGGACGACATCCTCGACTACGGGGAGGAGAAAAAGGCCACTTATCCCCGCCTCGCCGGCCTGGAGGCGGCGAAGGAGGAGGCCAAAAGGCTCTTTCAGGAGGCAGTTGAGGCCCTCAATCCCTTGGGGGAGAGGGGTGAGCCTCTTAGGGCTATAGCACGGATGATAGTAGAACGGGCTGGGTAATGGGGCGGATCATAGAGGGGATTCGGTCACCCTACGACCTCAGAAAGTTGCCGCGCGACGTCCTGCCGAAGCTCGCCCAGGAGGTACGGGAGGAGATAATCCGTGTGGTCTCCGAGCGCGGGGGCCATCTGGCCCCGAGTTTAGGGGCGGTGGAGCTCGCCATCGCCGTGCACTATTGCTTCGACACCCCACGGGACAAGGTCCTTTGGGACGTTGGACATCAGGCCTATGCTCACAAGATCCTCACGGGGCGCAGGGAGCGTTTCCATACCCTGAGGCAATGGGGAGGAATCAGCGGCTTCCCCCGCCGGTCTGAGAGCCCCTATGACGTGTACGACAGCGGTCACTCCGGAGGGGCACTGCCCGTCGCCCTGGGCATCGCCGAGGCTAGGGATCTGCGGGGGGGTGACTTCAAGGTGGTGGCCGTAGTGGGGGACGGCACCCTCACCACCGGTGTGGCCTTCGAGGCAATGAACTGCGCCGGTGCTTGGAAGAGCGACTTGGTGGTGATACTGAACGACAACGAGATGTCCATCTCCCGTAGCGTCGGGGCCCTGTCGGCCTACCTCAACCGCATCATGACGGGCCAGTGGGTGACCCGCTTCCGGGAGGACGTAAAGAGGCTGCTGCACGAGTTGCCAGGGGGGGCAAAGCTGTTCCGGCTCATGAAAGCAGCGGAGGACACCTTAAAGGGCGTCTTCACCCCCGGGCTCCTCTTCGAGGAGTTGGGGTTCAAGTACGTCGGTCCCTTGGACGGTCACAACCTCGACCACCTCATAGAGACCCTTAAGAACGTGAAGCAACTGAGGGGGCCGGTGTTGGTTCACGTGATCACCAAGAAGGGAAAGGGATACCCCCCTGCTGAACAGGATCCGACGATCTTCCACGGGGTGGGGAAGTTCGATCGGGAACGGGGAGCGTTGCAAAAGGGGGAGGGCCTCCCTCCGACCTATACGGAGGTCTTCGGAAGGACGTTGGTGGAGCTCGCCGAAAGGGACCACCGCATCGTGGCCATCACCGCTGCCATGCCGTTGGGGACGGGGCTTGTGGAGTTCGCAGAAAGGTTCCCCGACCGCTTTTTCGACGTGGGGATAGCGGAACAGGCGGCGGTGAGCCTCGCAGCTGGGTTGGCCCTTGAGGGATTGAGGCCGGTGGTGGCCATCTATTCCACCTTCCTGCAGCGGGCCTACGATCAGATAGTCCAGGAGGTGGCCCTGCAACGGCTGCCGGTGCTGTTCGCCGTGGACCGAGGGGGTATCGTGGGGGAGGATGGCCCGACCCATCACGGCATGTTCGACCTGTCGTACCTGAGGTCCGTGCCCAACATGACGGTCATGGCGCCCAAAGACGAGGGGGAGCTGCGACGGATGTTGTGGACAGTGCTGGCAAGGGAGGACGGCCCCGTGGCCATCCGTTACCCCAGGTCGAGGGGGATCGGTGTACCCCTTGATCGGGAACCAGAGCCCTTGGAATGGGGAAAGGGAGAGGTCTTGAAAAGGGGCTCAAGGCTCCTCATGGTGGCCGTAGGATCCATGGTCCATCCCACCCTTGAAGCCGCGTCCCGCCTACAAGAGCACGGCATTTCACCAACAGTGGTGAACGCGCGCTTCATAAAACCATTGGACGTAGGGCTCATCCTGGATTTGGCTTCGGATCACGAAGCCGTCCTTACAGTGGAGGAGAACGTCCTCGAAGGGGGGTTCGGCAGTGCGGTGTTGGAGCTCCTCTCAAAGGGGGGACTCCTCAGACGCACACGATGTGTCGCTCCCCCTTCGGAGTTCTTGGAGCACGGACCGAGGGGGGAATTGCTCGAGGCCTACGGCCTCGAGCCGGGAAACATCCTCCAGCAGGCCCTCGACCTCCTCAGGTGAAGAAGGAGAGGTTGGACAAGCTCCTGGTGAGGCGTGGTCTTGCGCCCTCTCGCGAGCGGGCCCAAGCCATGATCATGGCCGGCGCGGTCAGGGTGGAAGGTCGGCCTGTGACCAAGGCGGGACAGTTGGTCAGGGAGGACGCCTCGGTGGAGGTGATCCGTGACCCCATCCCTTTCGTGAGTCGAGGGGGGCTCAAGCTACAGAAGGCCCTGGAGCACTTCGGCATCTCCGTAGAGGGAAAGATCGCTATGGATGTGGGGGCCTCCACAGGCGGGTTCACGGACTGCCTTCTGCAGCGGGGGGCCAAAAGGGTTTACGCTGTAGATGTGGGCTACGGACAGCTACACTGGAAACTCCGCCAGGATCCACGGGTAGTGGTCCTCGAGCGCCGCAACATCCGTTACCTACCCAAGGAGGAGGTCCCCGAAGAGGTGGATTTGGCCACCGTAGATACCTCCTTCATATCTCTGAAACTCGTCATCCCGGCGGTCCTCAAGTTCCTCGGATCCCGCGCGGAGATCCTCGCCCTCATAAAGCCCCAGTTCGAAGTAGGGAAGGGAGAGGTGGAAAGGGGAGGAGTGGTGAGGGACCCCGAGAAACACCGCCGAGTTATCGAGGAGATCTGGTCTTTCGTAAAGGGACTGGGCCTCAAACCGGTGGGGGTAGTGGAGTCGCCCCTCACCGGCCCCAAGGGCAACCGGGAGTTCTTCATCTACGTCCTGAAGGGGAAGAATGGGGAAGCCTGAAGAACCGAAACCGGCCAAGCTGGTGATCAGCATTATCGCCCAAAACGACGAGCTCGTACACGAAGTCTTAGAGGTCCTTGGAGAGCGTTTCGGCGAGGTCGACTTCAAGGGTCCTCCCCTGCCCTTCGACTGGACCCGTTACTACGAACGGGAGATGGGGCCGGGGCTCATGCGGCGGTTCGTCTCCTTTACCCCCCTCATCAGGAGGGAGGAATTGGTGGAGATAAAGCTCTGGACCAACCAGGTCGAGGCGCTGTGGAGCGCGGAGGGCAGGAGACGGGTAAACATAGACCCTGGCTACATCACCGTACACCACCTGGTCCTGGCCAGCACCAAAGAAGCCCCCCACAGGCCCTACCTGGGCAGGGGGATCTTCGCAGACCTAACCCTCCTCTACCATCACGGGGGCTTCAGGCCCCTGGATTGGACTTACCCCGATTACGCCTCACAAGAGATCAGGGGGTTGCTGGAGGGGATAAGGAAGAGATACCTCGAACAGTTGCGGAGGGCATCATCATGATAAGATCCATGACCGGCTACGGCAGAGCGGAGGGAACCACGTCCATAGGGGCAGTAAAGGTAGAAGTCCGCTCCCTGAACCATCGCTTTCTCGACCTCACGGTGCGCCTCCCTAGAGAGTTAACTCCTCTGGAGATGAAGATAAGGGAGGTGGTCCGAGAACGGGTCTCCCGGGGAAAGGTGGACCTCAGCTTGAGGGTGGAACGGCTCCCGGAGGGGGCTCCACACCTCGTCCTAGAGGTGGATTGGGGGCTGATGGGGGCCTTCGTTCAGGCCCTTCGGGAGGCAAAGGGGCGCTTCGGCCTCACGGGGGAGGTCTCGTTGGATCACATCGTCGCCTCAAGGGAGTTGATCTCCTTCAGGGAAGCGGAGGTAGAAGAGGGGATCTGGGAGGAGTTACAGCCCATCGTCTCCCAAGCCCTTTCGGAGCTGATCGCGAGCCGACAGAGGGAGGGGGAGGCCCTGCTCGTGGACATGAAAGGCCGCCTCAGAAGGCTTCGCGAACTGGTGGAGAAGGTGGCGACGAGGGCGCCGAAGGTGGTAGATCACTACAGGGAGAGGCTGAGGGAGCGCCTAGAGCGACTCCTCAAGGGCGCAGAGCTGGACGAAGGGCGTTTTGAACAAGAGGTGGCCCTCTTCGCCGAACGCTCCGACATTACGGAGGAGGTGGTCAGGCTGCGAAGCCACATCGAGGGGTTCGAAGGCCGCCTGGAGGGAGGAGGACCCGTAGGCAGGGCCCTGGAGTTCCTGCTGCAGGAGATGAACCGCGAGGCAAATACCATCGGCTCCAAGGCCAACGACCTCGAGATAGTCCAGGGGGTGTTGGCCATAAAGGAGGAAGTGGAGAAACTGAGGGAGCAAGTCCAGAACGTGGAGTGAGGAGATGAGGAGTCGTGAGAAGATAAAGCTGGTGAACATAGGGTTCGGCAACGTCGTGGTCGCCTCCCGCGTGGTGGCGGTGCTGAGCCCCAACTCCGCCCCCATGCGGAGGCTGAAGGAGGCGGCTCGGGAGAGGGGCAAGCTCATCGACGCCTCCCAAGGGCGGAAAACCCGGGCCATCATCGTGACGGACAGCGATCATGTGATCCTCTCAGCGGTCCAGCCGGAGACCCTGGCCCAGAGGCTTACGTCGACCGATGAAGTGGAGTGACGCAAAACCCAAAGGGATACTCTTCGTCATCTCGGCCCCTTCGGGGACCGGCAAGACCACCCTCATCCAAGAACTTATGAAGGAGGTGGACGGCTTAAGTTTTTCCGTCTCTTACACCACCAGGCAACCCAGACCCGGAGAGGTACAAGGGCGGGATTACCATTTTGTGAGCCGAAAGGACTTCCTCAGGATGGTCGATGAGGGGCGCTTCCTCGAATGGGCCGAGGTCCACGGAGATCTCTATGGCACCCCCCTTGAAAGCCTCTATCCCCCCAGGGGGACGGACATGATCCTCGACATCGACCCCCAGGGGGCGAAGAAGGTACGGCAGATGAGGAGGGATGCCGTCCTCATCTTCATCGTTCCCCCTTCCTTAGAGGAGCTCGAGAGGCGCTTGAGGAAGCGGGGAAAGGATTCGGAGGAGGCCATAAAGGGACGCCTTAAAGATGCCCGCGAAGAACTTGCACAAATCCCTCTTTACGACTATATTGTGGTAAACGACCAGTTTGGAGAAGCCCTCCGCTGCCTTTCGAGCATAATCTGGGCGGAAAGGTGCAAAAGGGAAAGGGTCATCAAGGAGGTAGGAGATGGCGCGGATAACCGTTGAGGATTGCCTCCGACAGGTAAAGAGCCGCTTCGCCCTTGTAATCCTCGCCACGAAGAGGGCCAAGATGCTCATTCAAGGCGCCCCCCCTATGGTCAAGAGCGACAACAAACCCATCGTCGTGGCCTTGAGGGAGATAGCGGCAGGGAAGGTCCTACCCATCACGAAGGAGGAAAAGGCGCGGCTTGAGGCGGCAAGGGTAAAACTGCTCGAGCCCCCTGAAGGAGAAGGGGAGGAACAGGGAGAAGGAACCCCTCTGGCCGAGGGGGAAGAAGCCACTGAGGAGGTGGGGCATGGCGACGAAAATAGGGATTAACGGCTTTGGCAGGATTGGTCGTCTTGTTCTTCGGGCAGCAGTCCTGAAGAAAGCGGACTTGGATTTCGTGGCAGTCAACGACATCACGGACGCCAAGACCCTTGGACACTTGCTCAAATACGACTCCGTCCACGGTCCCTTTCCGGGAGAGGTCGAGGCGAAGGACGATGCCCTGGTGGTGAACGGACGGGAGATCAAGGTACTGAGCGTAAGGGAACCCTCCCAGCTACCGTGGAAGGACCTCGGGGTAGAGATAGTAGTGGAGTCCACGGGCCTGTTTACGCAAAGGGAGAAGGCAGCGGGACATCTAGAGGCAGGGGCAAAAAAGGTGGTGATATCGGCCCCTGCCAAGGGCCCTGACATCACCATCGTCATGGGGGTGAACCACCAGCAGTACGATCCCGCCAAGCACCAAGTGATCTCCAACGCCTCCTGCACCACTAACTGCTTGGCCCCGGTGTGCAAGGTCCTGCTTGAGCAGTTCGGCATCGTGAGGGGTTTGATGACGACGGTCCATTCCTACACCAATGACCAACGAATCCTGGACCTCCCCCATCGGGACCTGAGGAGGGCCAGGGCAGCCGCTCTCTCCATGATCCCTACCACCACGGGGGCAGCAGTGGCGGTCTCCCTGGTGCTGCCGGAGTTGAAGGGGAAGATGGACGGGATGGCCATACGTGTGCCCACTCCAAATGTCTCTCTCGTGGACCTCGTGGCTGAGTTGGAGAAGGAGACCTCTGTAGAGGAGGTCAACGCCTCCTTCAAGGAGGCCGCTGAGGGAGAACTCAAGGGGATCCTCGGCTACACCGAAGAGCCGTTGGTATCCGTCGACTTCAACGGCAATATGCTTTCCTCCATTGTGGACGGTCTCAGCACGAGGGTAATTGAGGGCCGTATGGTAAAGGTCCTGGCTTGGTACGACAACGAGATGGGCTATTCGGCGAGGATAGTCGACTTGCTCCAGTATATAGCATCCCGGGGATAGTCCATGGCCATAAAGGGCATAGACGAACTGCGGATCGAGGGCAAGAGGGTCTTTCTCCGGGTGGACTTCAACGTCCCCATAGAGAAGGGGGAGGTAAAGGATGCAACACGGATAGAGGCGGCCCTGCCCACCATCCGTTACGCCTTACAGCACAGGGCAAAGCTCATCCTCGCCTCCCACCTGGGGCGGCCCAAGGGCAAGGTAGTGCCGGAGTTAAGCCTGAGGCCAGTGGCCAAGGTGCTGAGCGAGAAACTGGGGCAGGAGGTGCTCATGGCCCCTGATTGCATAGGTCCTCAGGTGGAGGAGATGGCATCCCGGCTTAAAGAAGGGGAGGTAATGCTCCTGGAGAACCTCCGCTTCCACCCCGGGGAGGAGAAAAACGACCCCGGTTTCGCTCAGGCCCTGGCCAGATTGGCGGAGGTCTATGTGAACGACGCCTTTGGAACGGCCCACAGGGCCCACGCCTCCATCGAGGGGATCGCCCATTACGTGAAGGAAGTGGGCTGCGGCTTCCTGATGAAAAAGGAGATAGAGTACCTCCAAGGGGCCCTTAAGTCGCCCAAACGCCCCTTTGTCGCGGTCCTGGGAGGGGCTAAGGTATCCGACAAAATCGGGGTGATAAGAAATCTCCTCGACAAGGTAGATCGACTCCTCATCGGCGGGGGGATGAGTTACACCTTCCTCAGGGCCCAAGGATACAACGTGGGCCGTTCCCTCGTCGAGGAAGAGAAGCTCCAGCAGGCGAGGGAAATTCTCCGGGAGGCGGAGGCAAAAGGGGTGGAACTTCGACTGCCGGTGGACCACATCGCTGCCCAGGAGTTCAGTCCGGACGCGCCAAGAAAGGTGGTAAGGAACGAGGAATTCCCTCCCGGCTGGGTGGGATTGGACATAGGGCCTGAAACGGTGGCCTCCTTCCAAAAAGGTGTGGAGGGGTCGGGGACGGTCCTCTGGAACGGCCCCATGGGGGTCTTCGAGATGGAGCCCTTTCAAGAGGGCACCAAGGGCGTGGCCGAAGCCATTGCATCCTCCGGGGCGGTGAGCATCGTCGGAGGAGGGGATACAGCGAGGGCCGTGGCCCAGTTCGGTCTCACCGATAAATTCTCCCATATCTCCACCGGTGGAGGCGCCACCCTGGAGCTGCTGGAGGGGAAAGAACTGCCGGGGATCGTCGTCCTCGACCGCTGAGGGTTAAGCCATGCGCCTTCCGATGATCGCTGGAAATTGGAAGATGCACAAGACGCCCACTGAGGCGAAGGTCTTCGCCCGCAAACTCGCCGAGGAATTGAGGGACACAGCGGGCGTCGAGGTGGTGCTCGCCCCGCCCTTTGTGGCCCTAGTGCCTGTGCAGGAGGCGATAGAGGGAACGGGGATGAAACTCGCCGCCCAGGACGTCTTCTGGGAGCGGGAGGGGGCCTACACGGGGGAGATATCTCCACCCATGCTCAAAGACGCAGGCTGTAGTTACGCCATCGTCGGGCATTCGGAGAGGAGGACCTACTTCGGGGAGACCGACGAGACGGTGAACCGGAAGGTCAAGGCCCTGCTGCAGGAGGGCCTCGGGGCCATCGTCTGCGTGGGGGAGAGGCTCGAAGAGCGCGAGGCCGGAAAGACCCTCGCAGTGGTGAAGAGGCAGGTGGAGGGGGCCTTAAGAGGGCTTAAAGCGGAGGACCTTTCCTCGGTCGTTATAGCCTACGAACCCGTGTGGGCCATCGGGACCGGGAGGACAGCCACCCCGGAACAGGCCCAAGAGGTCCATTCCCAGATCAGGGGGATGGTAGGGGAGGCCTTCGGTCGGGATGTGGCCCAGGCCCTCCGCATAATCTACGGCGGCAGCGTCAAACCCGAAAACATCGACGCCCTCATGGCCGCCCCTGACATAGACGGGGCCTTGGTAGGAGGGGCGAGTTTAAAGGTCGAGTCCTTTTCGCGCATCGTCAGGTTCAGGAGGTAGGACAGATGAGCAGTTTGATACTGGGCATTCACCTCTTCGCTTGCCTTTTGCTGATTGTCGTGGTGTTGGTGCAGACGGGAAGGGGGGCGGAGATAGGGGCCGTTTTCGGCGGAGGGGCCTCGAGCACCATCTTCGGAAGCGCCGGCCCAGCGGGGTTCCTGACCAAGGTGACTACGGTGGTCGCGATCGTTTTCATGCTCACCTCCCTGTTGCTAACGGTCTTCACCTCGAAACCGGTCACCAAGACCGTGGTGGACCAGCCACCCCGTCAGGAAGCCCCTATGCCTCAGAAAAAGTAGACCCTGGGGGTATGCCATGGGCGCCTTCTCGCTGTCGGAGGTAAAGGTAAGGCCCCTCAGCAAGGAGGACCTCGAAGCCATAGTGGAGATCGACGCCAAGGTCCTGGGGGACAAACGGCCCGAGTACTGGCGTCAGAAGGTGCAGGAGGGCATTCGGGGACCCGTCAAATCCCTGGTCGCTGAATACGAAGGACGGGTGGTGGGTTTCATCCTGGGAACCGTCAGCGGCTGGGAGTTCGGGGTCCCGAGTTCCTTCGGTTGGATAGACACCATTGGCGTAGACCCCGATTTTCAGGGCAAGGGGATAGGAAAACTCCTCTTTGACAAATTGGTTAAGGAGTTCTCCAAACAAGGGATAAAGAAGATCTACACCTTGGTCAACTGGAACGATTGGGATCTACTATCTTTCTTTAAGGCTGTGGGCTTCACGAGAGGGGAACTTATCAACTTGGAATACGACGTGAAGGACTAATCCCTCCGACCCTTTAAATACTCGAGATATTCAGCAAGGCTCCCAAAATCGCGAGGGGCCTTTTCTTTTTCGTCCTCCCTATGTTCCTCAAGAGAAAGGGGCTTCTTCCCTTTACCCACCCTTTCCTCTATCCCGCCGGTGACCTTGGCGGCGTCGCGGGCCACCTGCTGACGCCTACCCGCTGCCTCGGCCCTTATCTGTTCTTCACAGGCCTTGCAGATGGGGCCCTCGCCTTCCTTGAGGGGTTTCCCGCATATAGAACACAGGCCAGCCATAGCACCTCCTCCCGACGATCTCCCCCACCACCTTACACCCCTCCTCGCCTCCTTGCAATCCCGCTTGTTCCCGCCTCCCACCTCTGATATCTTGCTTGGGCTGCAATGGCCCTGTTGCTTTATAGGCATAGCTGTCCCCACTGCGGAGGAACGGTGGACGATGAGAGGCTTTCGCAGGGGTTGCCCTGTGAAAGCTGTGTGGAAGGGGCACCCGACGGGGGCCTCGTCTCCATATGCCAGGCCCTGCGGAAGAAGGGAAGGCTCGACCCTTTCTGTTTAACCGAGGGACGCCTCGCCGCCTTCGGTGAGCTGTTCGAGAAGGCCCTCGGTAGCAGCCCTTGGTCCCTGCAACGTACATGGGCGAAAAGGGTGCTCCTCGGCCGTTCCTTTGCCATCGTGGCCCCTACCGGGGTGGGCAAGACCACCTTCGGTTTACTGATGGCCCTTTTCCTGGAGGGCAAGGCCCTCATCATCGCGCCGACGAGGCTGCTGGCAGAGCAGATGGCAAAACGCCTCGAGGCCCTCGCCCAGAAAGGAGAGGTCCCAAAGACCGTGCTCCTCTATCGTCCTTCACAGGCCATAAGGAGGGCCCTGGAAGAGGGCCAATTCGACATCCTGGTGGGGACGAACATGTTCTTCCACAAAAAGGGGGAGGAACTCCTGAAGCACCCATTCAAACTGATCTTCCTGGACGACGTGGACTCCTTCCTCAAGAGATCGAAAAACGTGGATCTCCTCTTCCGCCTCCTGGGCTATTCCTCTGGGGAGATAGAGAGGGCGATGAGGGGCGAGAGGGTAAATCGCCCCTGCCAGACTGTCCTTGTGGTGTCATCCGCCACTTTGAGGCCCAGGGGGAGACGGGCAGAGCTCTTTCGCAACCTCCTCGGCTTCGACGTCCAACAGGCCAGGACCACCCTACGGGAGGTATTCGATGTGGCCGCCGCCCTCACACGGGATCCCATAGAGGTGGTCGAACAACTCCTCCCCCTCCTGGGAAAGGGGGGACTCCTCTTTCTGCCGCTGCAGCAAGGGAGGGAGGGGGTGGAGGAGTTGGTGAAAAGGCTTAAGGGAAAGGGCTTCAAGGTCGTAGATCCGACCTCCCTTTCAGAAGGGGAGCTCGTGACCCAACTGGAGGAGGGGGACTTTCATGTTGCAGTGGGCCTGTGCCACCTGGGCAATCCCCTCGTGCGGGGCTTAGACCTCCCCCACGCGATAAGGTACGCCCTCTTCCTCGGAGTTCCCCGGCACGAGATGGTCCTCAGTCCCTCCCTTGAACCATCCAATCTCTACAACATGTTGCTGTTATTTCTTCAGGTACTCGAGGGGGAAGACCGCAGGGAGGCCGTGCGTTGGGTATCGATCTTACGAAAGTACCTCGGCATGAGGGAGGAGGCCGTCGAAAGATATCCAAAACTGAAGGCAAAGCTGGAATCGGCGAGGGAGTTCCTTTTGGGGGTGATCGAAAGGGGGGAGGTCATCCACAGGCTCAGGGAACGGGATGACCTCTTTTTCGAAGAGGAAGGGGGTAGATGGCGGGTGGCAGTTGGGGATGCGGCTGCGTATCTACAGGCCTCAGGACGCACATCCAGGCTTCTAAAGGGGCGTATGACGAAGGGGCTTTCCCTCCTCTTTTACGAGGACCCCAGACTCTTCAAGAACCTTAAGAGGAGGCTATCCACCCAGTACTTCTCCCAGGAGGTGGAATTCGGCGAATTGCTCCTGGATCACCCCCCAAGGGTGAGGATGGGAGCGGAGGAGACGACATTGGTGGAGATCCTCGACGAAGTCGACAGAAGCAGGACGCCAACAAAAGAACCCCACCCCAAGGACCCCATCAGGACCACCCTTGTGGTTGTGGAATCCCCTAACAAGGCCAGGACCATCGCCGGTTTCCTGGGCAGGCCCCAGGTCCGCATAGTAGCAGGGGCCCTCCTCTACGAAATCCCCGCCGAGGACAGGGTAATCACCATCGCCTCCTCTTTGGGGCATCTCTTCGACCTCACCACGAGGGATGGGATCTTCGGTGTGCTCGAGGACCGGGGAGGATATCTGCCGGTCTATGACACCATAAAGGTGTCAAAAGAAGGACATCAGTCCACGGAGGCCGAGGGGGCCGATGTCCTCAGGGATAAAGGCGAGATAGTCAAAGCGCTCCAGGAGATAGGATACGAGGTGGACGAGGTCCTCGTGGCAACGGACCCAGATACGGAGGGGGAGAAGATAGCCTACGATATCTTCAATCACCTGCGCCCCTTCAACCCGAAGGTGCGAAGGGCGGAGTTCCACGAGGTCACCTTGAGGGGGTTCCGGAAGGCCCTTAAGGCACCCCGGGACTTCGACCGTGCCCTGGTGAAGGCCCAGCTGTTGAGGAGGGTTCTGGATAGGTGGGTGGGGTTCGCCCTGTCCAGGTCCCTCTGGAAGGCCTTCGGGAAGAGATACCTCTCGGCGGGGAGGGTCCAGACCCCTGTGCTCGGGTGGGTCATCGAGCGCCATCTGGAGGCCAGAAAACGGAAGGGAATCGTCAGGTTCGAGCTGGGGGGGCATCCCTTCCAGGTGGAGTTGGAGGACACCAGGGCCGCGAAAAGGCTCTATGAAGTCCTGCAGGAGCTAAGCTGGGCGATTGAAGAAGTGCGAGAGGAAGAACGCCAACCCCCTCCCCCTTTCACCACAGATACGATGCTGCATGAGGCCACAGAGAGGTTCAAACTCAGGGCATCCGAAGTCATGTCCCTGTTGCAAGAACTTTTTGAAAGGGGCCTCATCACCTACCACCGGACGGATTCCTCACGGGTATCAGAGGTGGGCAGGTACAATGTGGCTCGGCCCTTCATCAGAGAGCGTTTCGGCGAGGAGTACTTCCATCCGCGGGGGTGGGGGGAGGGCGGGGCCCACGAGGGGATACGACCCACAAGGCCTCTGCCCCCTGAGGACCTCGGACTGATGGTGGAAAGCGGGATGATATCCCTGCAAGGGGGGAGGAGATCTCTTAGGCTTTACGATTTGATCTTCAGGCGCTTCATGGCCTCCCAGATGCGATCCGCGGTGGTGAGGGAAGCCACCCTGTCCTTCTCCACCCCCGTCCACAGGTGGAGCGATAAGGCCTTGATAGGGGTCGTCAGGGACGGTTTCAACCTCATCATGCCTTTCAGGATCATGCGAACCGAGGGGGCCGCCGTGGGGGAACGGCGCTTCTTCACGATTCCCAAGGTCCCGCTGTTCAGCGAGGGGACCCTCATCCAGGAGATGAAGAAAAGGGGGCTGGGACGCCCCTCTACCTACGCCACCATCGTTGAAACCCTCCTAGAACGGGGATATGTGGTGGAGAGAAAGGGAAAGCTCATCCCCACCCGTATCGGCAAGGAGGTCTTCGAATACCTCCAGCGGCATTTCCCCGCCTATGCAGGCGAAGACCTCACAAGACGTCTGGAACAGGCAATGGAGCAGGTAGAAAGGGGAGAGATCGACCCCCAGGAGGTCCTCAAGGACGTGAAGGGAGATCTGGAGGGACAGCTCCTGGCAGAGGAAGGGGAATGGGGCGTTTCAGAAGGGGATGTTCGATTACTTTGACTTGTACCCTGTATACCTCAGCCAACACCTCTTCCCTCAACACCTCGAAGGGTGAACCGCAGACCCTCAGTCGCCCCCTATCAAGGAGGGCCAATCTCTCGCAATACAGTGCTGCAAGGGGCAGGTCGTGAAGGACCACCATCACCGACATCCCCTCCCGTTTCCTCAACTCCAGGAGGAGGTCCATGATCTTGAGCTGGTGGCCTACATCGAGGTGGGCCGTGGGCTCGTCCAGTAGCATCAGCTCCGGCTCCTGGGCGAGGGCACGGGCCAAAAAGACGAGTTGCCTCTCCCCTCCGGATAGCTCCCGCAGGGGTCTGTCTTTTAGGTCCTGGACGTCGGCCGAAACCATGGCCCTTTGCGCTATCTCCCTGTCCTTGTCGTCCTCCAAGATCTGGAACCTACGCCAGTGGGGTATCCTACCGAGGAGCACGAACTCCTCCACGGTGAAGGGGAGGATCGCCTCGGGGGATTGGGTGACCACGGCCATCCTCCTGGCGATCTCCCGCTGGCCCATGGACCTGACGTCCCGGCCGTCGAGGAGGACCCTGCCCTTTAAAGGAGTGAGGTAACCGGAAACCGCCCTGAGGAGGGTGGTCTTGCCGGATCCGTTAGGTCCGATGATCCCTAGGACCTCACCGCGATCAAGGGAGAGGTTTATCCCCCTAAGGACGATCTCACTTCCATAGCCACAATGAAGTCCCTCCACCTCGACCAGGGCCATCTGATCAGCTTCCCCTCTTCGAAAGGACGTAGACGAAGGTGGCCCCTCCCACGATCCCCGTGACCACCCCCACTGGGAGCTCCACGGGGGAGACGATGGTCCGGGCCAAGGTGTCACAGAGCACGAGGAAGGCTCCCCCCGCTATGTAGGAGGAGAGCAGGAGGATTCGATGATCGCCTCCCACCAGCAACCTCATGAGGTGAGGGACCACGAGGCCGACGAACCCTATGATCCCGGTAACGGACACGCAGATGCCCGTCAGGAGGGAGGCAAGGAGGAAGAGGGCCTTTTTCACCCTCTCCACCCTCACCCCGAGGTGAAAGGCCTCCTCCTCCCCGAGGGTGAGGGCGTTGAGATCGACGGCGAAGAGAAAGGAAACCATCAGTCCTGCAAGGGAGGAAAGGACCACGATCCTTAACAACCTGGAATCCGCCTCCTCCAGCGATCCCATGATCCAGAAGACGATCCCATGGAGGTCCTCCACCCGGCTGAGGGCCATCAAGAGCATGATGAGGGAGGAGGTCATGAAGCTGACCATGACCCCGATGAGCAAGAGGCGCGTGAGCCTTACCCCTCCTCCCTTGCTGCTGAGGCCGTAAACCAGCAAGACTACACCCACCGCCCCGAGGAAACCGCTGGCGGGCAAGGACGGGGACCAACCCCTGCTACCGAGCACTACGGCCAAGGAAACCCCAAGTGCCGCCCCTCCTGAGATCCCCAAGGTGTAAGGTTCCACCAAAGGGTTGCGGAACATCCCCTGGAGCACCACCCCCGCTACAGACAGGGCCCCGCCGACTGCCGCACCGAGAAGGACCCGCGGAAGCCGCACCTGAAAGAGGATGGCGTACTCCGCGGTGCCCCTCCCATGGAACAGCAGCAGGGGGATCTTCCTCCAGGGCAAGGCCACGGCCCCCACCCCCAAGGAGAAAAGGACCACTACAAGGAGGAGGGCCGAAAGGGCGGCCATCCATCCGATCCAGAGTGAGAGCTTATCCCTGGCCATGGAACAATTTTACCAGTTGGCTCACGGCATCGACAAAGCTAAGGGGGGTGGGACTGCAGAA
>CAZGDM010000041.1:0-18762 GCA_964525275.1 uncultured Thermodesulfobacteriota bacterium
CGGGTTATGAACCCCGTCAGGCCCGGAAGGGAGCAGCGGTAGTAACCTGAGCTGGTGTCGCAGTCAACCTGGCTATCAACAGTGACTGTCTCGGGTGGCGGGCTCAAGCCCGCCACCTTTTTGCGAGAGGCCGATGTCCTATATCGTCCTGGCGAGAAAGTGGCGTCCCCAGACGTTCGACGAACTCCTCGGCCAGGACCCCATCGTGAGGACCTTGAAGAATGCCCTCGGCAAGGGGCGTATAGCCCATGCCTACCTCTTCTCCGGGCCGAGGGGCGTGGGTAAGACCTCTACGGCCCGCATCCTCGCCAAGGCCCTGAACTGTGAACGCGGTCCTACCCCTGACCCATGCAACCAATGCGACGCGTGTCGTGACATCACCAACGGCACAGCGGTGGACGTCCTGGAGATAGATGGGGCATCCCACACAGGGGTGGATCATATCAGGGACCTGCGAGAAGCCCTCCATTACATGCCAAGTCGCTTTCGCTACAAGGTCTATATAATCGACGAAGTCCACATGCTGTCGCTGAGCGCCTTCAACGCCCTGCTGAAGACCCTTGAGGAGCCCCCGGCCCACGTGGTCTTCATCTTCGCCACCACGGAGCCCCAGAAGGTCCCCCTGACGGTGCTTTCCCGCTGTCAGCGCTTCGACTTCAGGCGTATCCCCTCCGGTGTCATCTTCGAACACCTAAAGAGGATCTGCGAAGCCGAAGGCGTGAGGGCCTCCGATGAGGCCCTTGCCCTTATCGCCGAAAAGGCCTCGGGGAGCATGAGGGATGCCCAGAGCCTTCTCGACCAGGTGATCGCCTATGCGGGCGAAGAGGTGGACCTGCCCTTAGTCCAAGAGGTCCTGGGGATAGCGGACCGGGAGAGCCTCAGACAGGTGGTGGAGGCCTTGAAGGAGGGCGATGCCCAGAGGGCCTTGCAGGTGGTGGGTGACCTTTACGAGAAGGGGGTATCCCCCAACGATTTCCTGAAGGAGCTCATGTTCTACCTCAGGGATCTGATGTTGGCGAGGGTGAAAGGAGAGGAGGCCTTAGATCTCGACCTCTTTCAACTGCGTTACTGGTTCCGCCTCTGTCTGAGAGCGGAAGGGGAGATGGCGAGGGGGGATTTGCAGCGGTTGATCCTCGAGGTGACCTTGCTGGAGATGGCCCATTGGCGGGAGTTGCTCTCCTTGGAGGAAATCCTGAAAAAGGTCAAGGGTTTCTCCCTCGGCGACGGCGAACGGGAGGAAGTCCCGAAGGAGGGGATGCAAAGCCCTGAGGTCCCCCCTTTTGTGCCGGATCCCGAGCTTCAAGCGGAATGGGGAGAGATGGTCAAGTTCATCTGCGGTGAAAGCCCCATCCTGGGGACCTTCCTTCAGCAGGGTCAACTCATAGCTTTGGAGGAGAGGAGGCTCAGAGTGGGCTTCCCCCCGTCTTCCTTCGCCTTGGAAAGGCTGTCGGAGCCGTCGGCCAAGGAGAGGCTGGATCGGCTCCTGTCATCCTTTCTCGGCAGGGAGGTCTCGGTGGAGTTTTCCCCCTTGGGATCGATTCCCCAGGCCCCTGACAGGCCTCAGCCCACCCCTGAAGACGATCCCTTGGTGAAGGAGGCCCTTGAGGTCTTCGGGGGTAAGGTGGTTGAGGTGAGGCCCAGAAAGGAGGCTTAGATGGAGCTCAAAGTCGTAAAGGACCTGAAGGTCACCATCTTGGTGGACAACTATATCGACGTCCTCCTCCCCTCCTCCGAAGGGGTGGTGAGACCGCCTGTAGCCATCGATGGTCGGATGGCCCCCAATCCGGTGGCAGAACACGGCCTGTCCCTGCTGGTGGAGGCCGATGGCGAACGGCTGATTTTCGACTTTGGTTTGAGCAGACATGGCCTCATTTACAACTTGGAGGTATTGGGGATCTCCCCTGAGGACATATCCTGTGGGGTGGTGAGCCATGGCCATCATGACCACCTTGGGGCCCTTTTCCCCTTCCTCGAAAGGGCCCGCAAGCCCTTCCCCCTCTATGTGCATCCGGATGCCTTTCTGCCTGGGAGGTTTATAAGGTTCCCCTCGGGCCAAGAGGTGGCCTTTCCGCCGGTGCAGCGGCACCTCTGGGAGGAGAGGGGGGCGGAGGTGCACCTGGTGGAGGGGCCACGAGGGGTCCTCGGAGGGAAGGTCCTGGTTTCTGGGGAGATACCGCGGGTGACGGATTTCGAAAAGGGCTTGCCTGGGGCCTTTTGGCGCGATGGCGAAAGGGAGGTGGCTGACCACTTGAGGGACGACATGTCCCTTTACCTGCTGTTGGATGGTAAGGGACTGGTGGTCCTTTCCGGGTGTGCCCATGCAGGCATTGTAAACTCGGTGCTGTACGGTATGGAGCTCACGGGGGCCGACAGGGTCCATTTGGTCGCCGGTGGCTTCCACCTGATAGGCCCTGGGATGGAGGAAGCCCTTCCGAAGACCATAGCCAGGCTAAAAGAACTCCGCCCGCGCTGGATATGTCCTATGCATTGTACTGGGTGGAGGGGGCAGAGGTTGCTCGAGGACGCCTTCGGAGGGGGCTTTATCCTCTCCTCCAGTGGCTCCACTCTTATACCTTGACACCGCAGGGTGCATGAACGATAATTTTTACAGGGCCCATAGCTCAGTTGGTAGAGCCACCGGCTCATAACCGGAAGGTCCCAGGTTCGATTCCTGGTGGGCCCACCACAGGACTGATGGGAAAACAACAGTTTGTCTCCATAGAGGAGGGGAGGGTGCACATGGGTGCACCCTTTTTCATGGACTGTGTAGGGGGGTGAGATGAAAGAGGACTTACAACTGCTCTGGCGTCTCCAGGGGGTGGAGATGGCCTTGGAGGAGGCCGCGGAGGAAAGGCGGCGTTACCCCGATAGGCGGCAGGCCCTTGAGAAGGAGATCCAGGAACAGGAAGAGCGTCTTCAAAGGGCCAGAAGGGAGATAGAGGAACTGGAGAGAAGGAGGCGGCAATTGGAACTCGAGGTGGAGGAAAACAGGGAGAAGATAAAGCGTTCCAAAGTGAGGCTGCTTGAAGTCAAGACCAACAAGGAATATGAGGCGGTGTTGCATGAGATAGAGTGGGCCGAGCAGGCTAATAGCCAGATGGAGGAGGAGATCCTGGGGATCCTTGAGGAATTGGATAGGAGGCAGGAGGAGCTTGCCTCCCTCAAAGAAGAAGTGGAAAGGGAGAAGGAACGGCTCCGCGGGGAGATGGCGGAGCTGGAGAGAAAGCACGAGGAACTCAAGGAGCAGGTCCTGAAGTGGCAAAGGGAGAAGGAGGAGCTGGCCAAAGAGGTCTCTCCCGATCTCCTGGCCATGTATATAAAGCTGAAGGAGAAGAGGGGGGTGGCCATCGCACTGGTGAAGGATGAGGCGTGCCAGGGCTGTTACGTTCACATACCGCCCCAGCTCTACAATGAGGTGTTGAAGAACGAGCGCATCTTCACCTGTCCCAACTGCCAGCGGATCCTCTTCTGGAGGGGCGAGGACGAAGGTAGTGAAGAGACCTGATGGTATCGTGTACGTCGATGGGGCCTCCCTTGGTAACCCTGGCGAGGGGGGAGCAGGAGTTGTGCTGAAAGATCCGGGAGGGAGGCTTATATTTCAATGTGGGGAGTACCTCGGTCGGGTAACCAATAACGTGGCCGAATACAAGGCCTTAATTCGGGGATTGCAGGAGGCCCGAAGACGGGGCTGGGAGCGGATCCTGGTCCTGACGGATTCTCAGCTTGTAGCCCGGCAGGTAGAGGGCACTTATAAGGTCCGCGATCAGGAGCTCAAGCGCCTCCACGAGGAGGTGAAGGGTCTCCTGGAGGGCTTCGCCTCGTGGGAGGTGAAGCACATCCCTCGCGACCTCAATCGCGAGGCTGACCGTATGGCCAAGGAGGCGGCTGGGGGCGCGGCGGGCCAGGTGGTCGCTGGCCCCAAGAGGGGCCAGAGGAAAGTCCGAGCTCCAGAGGGCAGGACGGTCGCTAACGGCGACTGCCCCCAATAGGGGGTCAGGAAAGTGCCACAGAAACCAGACCGCCTCTACCTCGGGGTAGGGGTAAGGGTGAAAGGGTGAGGTAAGAGCTCACCAGCAAGGAGGGCGACCTCCTTGGCTTGGCAAACCCCGTCCGGAGCAAGACCGAATAGGAGGGTGAAAGGGTGGCCCGCCCTATGCCCTCGGGTAGGTCGCATGAGGCATGCGGTAACGCATGCCCCAGATGAATGACCACCACCCTCCCATGGAGGGGACAGAACTCGGCTTATGGCCCGTCCGCCCCCCGCCGTCCCTGGCCGCCAGGGGTTCGTCATGAGGGCGGTCTTGATCCTGTTCCTCCTTTTGGCGGTTGTCCCTGCCTTCGCAGGGGGGGTGAGGGACTTCCATTTGGATTTAGAGGGGGGGCACCTGAAGGTATCCTTCTGGGTGGAAGGAGCCCTTCCGGAGGGGGTAGAGGACTCCTTGCGGGCAGGGGTACCCCTCTTTTACGACTTCACCCTCAAGGTGTATCGCAAGAGATCGTGGTGGCTGGACAAAAAAGTCATCGCGGTCCGTTTCCGTCACCGTCTCCAGTACGATAACCTTCAGGCCCTTTTCTACCTTCAGCGCGAAGAGGACGGCAAGGTCCTCACCTTCAAGAGCCTTGCGGAGGCCATGACCTCCATGGCCAAGGTCACCCTGGATCTGGGGCGACTGGATCGTCTGCCAGAGGGGCGCTATCGGTTGAAACTGAAGACGAAGATAGGCTTAAGGAAGCCACGCCTCTGGCCTTTGGCCCTCCTTAGGCCCCTTCTGGGCGTGAGGAAGAACACGGCCTCCTACCTCTGTGAGTTCACCCTCACGAGACCCCTCTTCGGAGGGGTGCCTTCCCGGGGGACGGTCTCCCCATGATCGACGAGAGGGAAAGGCGTAAGAGGCGTAGAGAGCTCTATATCATCTTCCTGGTCGCCCTCTTCATAGTAGGGATTACCTCCCTGGAGATCCACCTGCGCGAGGGCGAAGGACCACCGGGGGGTAACATCTTCTTCTTCACCATCTTGAACGTGAATATCATCCTGCTGCTGCTTCTCATCTTCCTGGTGATCCGGAACTTGGTGAAGTTGATGCTCGAGAGGCGCAGGGGGCTGCTCGGGTCCAGGCTCCGCACGAAGCTGGTTTTGGCCTTCATCCTCCTGTCGCTGGTTCCGGCCATGGTCCTCTTTCTGGTCTCGGCCCTCTTCATCACCCGCAGCGTCGAGAGCTGGTTCAGCACCCAGGTGGAGAGATCGCTCCAGGGTGCCTTGGAGGTGGCCCAGCTCTACTACCGGGATCTCGCCGCTGAGACCGTCCACTGGAGCCAGCGGGCCCTCACCTCACGAAGCCTTAAGGGGCTGGAGGGGAGGCGAAGGGAATGGGGGCTTAGCTGGATCGGGGTCTTCGATGCGAAAAAGGGATTGTTGAAGAAGGCCACGGCGGAGGAGATCCCTGATGCCCTAAAGCCCCCATCGGAATTAGTGGAGGAGGCCCTGAAGGGGAAGGAGGCCACCAAGGTCACCCCCTTCCGAGGTGGGGAAATGGTCTGGGGTGCCTACGGCAAAGGGGGCAGGGCTGTCGTGGCCGGTCACTGGGTCCCCGAGGGGATCCTCCAAAAGATGGGGGACATCTCCCGAGCCTTTGTGGAGTACAAGCGTTCCCAGGTCCTGAAGAGGCCCATAACCCTCAACTACCTGCTGTTGCTGCTGACGGTGACGTTGTTGATCATCTTCTCCGCCATCTGGTTCGGCCTCAGGCTGGCCAAGGAGATTACGGTACCGGTGGGACGCCTCGTCGAGGGGACCCGCAGGGTGGCCGAAGGGGACCTCGACTTCAAGCTCGAAGTGACCTCCGCCGACGAGGTCGGGGCCTTGGTCGAGGCCTTCAACCGGATGACCGAGGACCTCAAGCGGAGCAGGGAGGCCCTCGAGGAGAGGCGGCGTTACATCGAGGTGGTCCTGGAGAACGTCTCCGCAGGCGTCATATCCTTCGACAAGAGGGGGCGCATCACCACGGTGAACAGGGCGGCAGAGGAGATGTTGGAGGTCAAGGCCTCGGAGGTCGTGGGGAAGTACTACCGGGAAGTGATGAAGCCCGCCTTCAGAAAGATAGCCAGGGAGCTCGTCCGGGAGATGAACGCCACGGGCTCTAGGAGGGTGGAGCGACAGACAGAGATATCCATCGACGGCAAGGTGGCTACGGTGAGGATAAGCCTCAACGCCATGAGGGACGAGGGGGGGGAGTACCTCGGAATGGTCGCGGTCTTCGACGATTTGACCCACCTGGTGAAGATGCAGCGCCTGGCCGCTTGGAGGGATGTGGCCCGGAGGATCGCCCACGAGATAAAGAACCCCCTCACCCCCATCCAGCTTTCAGCGGAGCGGATCTACCGCCGCTACAAGGACCGCATCCTTGGGGACAGGAAGGTCTTCGAGGAATGTACCAACACCATCATCCAACAAGTCAAGGAGCTGAAGGGGTTGGTGAACGAATTCAGCCAGTTCGCCAGGATGCCTGCTGTCAACCCGCGCCTCGACGACCTCAACGACATAGTGAGGGAGAGCATCGTCCTTTACCGGGAGGCCCACAGGGGGGTGACTTTCCGCTTCAAACCTGATTCCGAGCTCCCCCTCTGCAAGGTGGACCGCGAAGGGATGAAGCGGGTGATGATGAACCTTCTCGACAACGCCGTGGCGGCCGTGGACGGTTCAGGGACCATCGAAGTGGAGACGCGCTACAACCCCACCCTTCAGATGATCACCCTCGAGGTGAGGGACGACGGTTGTGGGGTGCCCGACGAGGACAAGCCGCGGCTCTTCGAACCGTACTTTTCCACCAAGGGATCGGGGACTGGGCTTGGGCTTGCCATCGTCAGCACCATCATTGCGGACCACAACGGCTTCGTCCGCGTCAGGGACAACCACCCTCGCGGGACGCGCTTCATCATCGAGTTGCCCGTAAGGAGGTGAGGGGATGGATTGGGAGACCTTCAAAAGGCTACGGGGCAGCCAGAAGAAGGCCTTTTTTATGAGGGACGGCAACATCTACCACGTCATCATGGCCCAGCAGTTCGACAGGGCCTTCCTCGACGAGATCTGCAACCTCGCCACCCGCATCCGCCAGATAGCCAAGAGCAACGAGGGGACGAGGTTCCTGCTGTCGCTGCTGCAGGGAAAGAGGGCGATGCTCTACTTCGTGCAACCCTCCACTCGCACCTTCCTCTCCTTTATGTCCGCGTGTCAGATCCTGGGGATGCAGTGCTCCGAGGTGCGCGACACCTCCACCTCCTCCGAGGTAAAGGGGGAGACCCCAGAGGACACGGTGAGGACCTTCTCCAGTTATGTGGACCTGATCATCATGCGCTACCCCGAGCCCGGTTTCGCCGAGCGGATCGCCTTTCTCTTGAACCAGAGCGGCAGGCCCGTGCCGGTGATAAACGCTGGTTCAGGACGCGATCAGCACCCAACGCAAGCGCTGCTTGACATCTACACCCTCCATCGTTCCTTCGAGGACCAGGGGGGGATAGACGGCAAACACATAGCCTTGGTGGGGGATCTCAAGCGGGGCAGGACTGTTCGCTCCTTGGCCTACCTAATGAAGAACTACGAGGGCGTAAAGCTCTACTTCGTATCGCCACCCGAGCTGAGGATGGAGGAGGACCTAAAGGAGTACCTTCGCGAAAATAAGGTGGAGTTCGAAGAATGTGACGATCTTCGCGAAGTAGTACCCCTGGTGGATGCCGTCTACATGACCCGGATCCAGGACGAGTACGACGTGGACGGTGAGTCCCAGAGGATCGACTACACTCGTTTTCATTTCAAGCCCGAGTACTTGCAACTTCTCAAGCCCAATGCCATCATTATGCACCCCCTGCCCAGGCGGCATGAGCTCCCTCCGGAGATCGATCAGGACCGCCGGGCCGTCTACTGGCGTCAGGTCCGTAACGGCATGTGGGTGAGGGTGGCCCTGATCGCGAAGATCTTCCGGGTGGACGGGGAGATCTGGCGGTACTGAGGCAGAGCTTGGTTCCGGAAGCCCTCAAATTCCTGCGGGAGAACATCCTCCAGCGGGGGGATCTGTTCGGTTTGGATCGATCCCTCTGGGCCGAAGGCCTTGGGTTGAAGCGCGAAGGGAGGACGCTGTTCTTCGCGGGTTGCGGCTACCAATTCCTCGAGCCCTCGGCCCGCTTCCTGGGCCTGGCCCACCGAGTGGAGGGGTGGGGAATAGATTGGGAGGCCACCTGGAGGCTGTGGCGACGTCTGAGGGGCATCGGGCGCCTCCTCGTCCCCAAGGGTAGGCGCAACCCCTTGAGGGACGCCGTCGATGTCCTAAAACAGGAGGGGATCGATGTGGCCTACCTCGGGGAGCGGGAGCCCTGTTGTGGTGCTCCCCTCTATTTCGCAGGCTTTCAAGGCGATTTCTCCGCCCGCATCCCCAAGGTAGCGGAGACCCTAAAGGTCTCTGGGGCTGAACAGGTGATAGGGATGGTCCCATCCTGCACCTATGCCCTCCGGGAGCTGATGGGGGGCGTCCCTTTCGAGGTGATCCCCTTTGTGTCCTTTTTGGCGCAGAAGATGAAGCTGAGACGCAGGCTTCCACGCCCCATGAAGGTGACGTACCATGACCCCTGTGTCCTCGCCCGCTATCTGGGGGTGATCGAAGAGCCGAGGGATATCCTCCGTTCGGTAGAGGGGGTGGAACTGGTGGAGCCCGAGGCCTCTCGTGAATGGGCCACCTGCTGCGGTGGAGGGGGCGGGTTTGAGGCGGTCTTCCCTCAGGTAAGCGCCCATCTCGCCAGGCAGAGGGCCCGGGAGCTCCTTGAGACGGGGGCGGAGGTCATAGTCACGGCTTGTCCGGGTTGTCTGCTACAGCTCCAAGGGGGGGTGAGAAGCCTTGGAGCCCGTGTCCAGGTGTTAGACATGGCGGAGTTTTTGGCGAGGGCGGAGTTGCTATGACCTTTAGGGAATACAAGAGGCGTTTACGGGAGGCGCTCAAAGGGGGGAAGATAGCCGAGGCCGTGGGCCGGGCCCGTTCAAGCTACAGGAAGAACATCGCCCAGGCCTTGGAGGAATTCCCCCACACCCTGGATCTGGCCAAGGAGGTCCGACGGATCAAAGAGGAGGCCATTTCCAGGATGGAGGAACTGGTGGAGGAGGCCCGCCAGCGGATGGAGCGCAACCACATCAGGACCTTCGTCGCCCGAACGGCCTCCGAGGCCTGCGAGATCATCGCCTCCCTATGCGGGCGGGGAAAGGTCATCGTCAAGGGCAAAAGCCTAACCTCCGAGGAGATAGACCTCAGGGAACACTTGGAACGACTCGGCAATGAGGTCTATGAGACAGATCTGGGGGAACTGCTGGTTCAGCTCCTCCGATCAAGGCCCATGCACCTTCTGGCACCAGCGGTCCATCTCACCAAAGAGGAGGTTTCCGAGCTGCTCAGCCGTTTCCTCGGAAAGGAGGTGCCCCCCGAGGTAGAAGCGGAGGTCAGGGCCGTCAGGGAGTTCCTCCGGGAGAAGTTCTTGAGGGCCGATGTGGGGATAACGGGGGCCAATGTGGTGGCCGCCGAAACCGGCACCATCGTCCAAATCGAGAACGAGGGGAACGTCCGCCTCTGTAGCTCCCTGCCGCCTGTTCACATCACGTTGGTGGGGATGGAGAAGGTGGTGCCGCGGCTTGAGGATGCCCTCAAGGTGGCGGAGGTCACGTGGCGTTACGCCAATTACACGGTGCCTGCGTATGTAAACCTCATATCCAGCCCCTCCAAGACCGGCGATATCGAGAAGGTGACCACCTATGGTGCCCACGGCCCAAGGGAGGTGTATTGTGTGTTCCTGGATAACGGCCGCTTGGAGCTTTCCCGAAGTCCCTTTCGCGAGGCCCTTTACTGCCTGCGATGTGGGGGATGTCTTTACGAGTGCCCCCTCTTCGGCCTGGTGGCGGGCTACTTCGGCGACCGCTATTTCGGCGGCATAGGGGCCCTTTGGACCGCCTTCGTTACAGGGGGGCTCGAGGACGCTGCCCCTCTGGCCTATAGCTGCCTTGCCTGTGGCCGCTGCAAGGTCCGCTGTCCCATGGAGATCGACACCCCAAGGATGTGCCTCGAACTGCGGCGGCTGATCGCAGAGGGGGATCGAAGACCTTCCTAAAGCCCTGTGAGGTTCGTCGCGTGGACAAGCGCGAGTTTGTGAAGGGGAGTTTTGACGCCATCGCTCGCCGTTACGATTTAACGAATCGCCTCCTGAGCTTCGGCATAGACGCCCTTTGGCGGAGGGAGGCTGTGAAGGCCCTCGGCCAGCAAGAGCTGGTGCTTGACCTCTGCGCAGGGACCTTGACCTTGAGCTCCCTCTATTTGAGGCGGTTCGAGGCAAAGGTGGTGGCCCTCGACTTCAGCTTGAGGATGCTCGAGGAAGGGATCAAACGGCGGCACTCGGACGGTCTCCTCCCCCTCTGCGGGGACGCCCTGAGATTGCCCTTCGCAGAGGGAACCTTTTCCGGAGCCATGGTGGCCTTCGGCCTGAGGAACCTCACAGACCCCTTTGAAGGCCTTCGGGAGCTATATCGAGTACTCCGACCGAAAGGGAAGCTGGTGGTCTTGGAGTTCGGCCGACCGGAATTACCCGTGTTCCGACAGCTCTACCACTTCTACCTATCGCAGGTCCTCCCCCTCCTCGGGGGCCTCATCACCAGAAGAAGGGATGTCTACCAATACCTCTTCCGGTCCATCATGGCCTTTCCCTCGAAGCAGGAAATGCTCAAGGGAATGCAACGGATAGGGTTTCAGGGTCTGCGCTTCCAAGACCTGACCGGCGGGATCTGCGTGCTGTATGAAGGGGAAAAGCCATGAAGGTGGCTGTGGCCCTGAGTGGTGGCGTGGACAGCTTCACCGCTGCCCTCATCCTCAAAGAGAGGGGCCACGAAGTCTTCGGCCTCTTCATGTATGTGGTGAATGAGGGCGATATGGAGCGCTCCCCTGCCTACCTAAGGGCTCAAGAGGCGGCGGAGCTCCTCGGGATCCCCCTTTACGGTCTCGACCTTCGCGGGGAGTTCGAAAAGCTGGTGGTCGGGGACTTCCTATCCGCGTACTTGCAGGGCCGCACCCCCAATCCATGTATCCTCTGCAACCTCAGGGTTAAGTTTGGGCTCCTCGCCTCTGAGGCAAAGGGTCGTGGGGCCGAGGCCTTCGCAACGGGCCATTATGTGAGGAAGACCGAAAGGGATGGACGGTTCCTGCTCCTGCGGGGCAGGGACCGGAAGCGGGATCAGTCCTACTTTCTCTGGCCCCTCCGCCAGGAGCAGCTCCGCTCGAGCATATTCCCCCTGGGAAACCTTGAGAAGGAAGAGGTGAAGGAGATGGCCGCTTCCCACGGTTATCCGGTCGGGCGGGCCTCGGAGAGCAGGGAGATATGTTTCATCCCTGACGGGGACTATCGCCGGTTCTTGGAGGCGAGGCTTCCGAAGGTCCCCCCTGAAGGGGAGATCGTGGATCTCAAGGGGCGGATCCTCGGACGCCATAAAGGGGTCCATCGTTTCACCGTAGGACAGCGGAGGGGGCTCGGCATAAAAGACCGCAGGCCCTATTATGTGGTGAGGATAGAGCCGAAGGAGGGACGGATCGTAGTGGGCAGAGTCGAGGACCTCTATTCGCGGCGGTTGCGGGCTACAGGGGTGAACTGGGTGGCCTTCCCTCCGGGTGAGGAGTTCGAGGCGGAGGGACAGGTCAGGTACCGCCAGAAGCCCGCCCCCTGTCGCGTTATTGCGAGGGGGGATGAGCTCATCTGCGAGTTCTCCGATCCTCAGCGGGCGGTCACCCCTGGGCAGGCCATCGTGCTTTACCGGGGGGATGTGCTCCTCGGGGGAGGGTGGATAGAGGAGGTGCTCGGTTGAAGGTGGCTATCGTGACCTTCGGCTGCAGGGTCAACCAATACGAATCGGAGGCCATGGCCGAAGAACTCGAAAGGCGGGGTTTCGAGATCGTCCCCCTTCAACAGGCCCACATCGTGATCATAAACACGTGCGTGGTCACCCACCGGGCCGAGGCGGACTCCAGGAAGGCGCTGCGCAGGGCGAAGCGCCGGGGTCAGAAAGCAGTAGTGGTGGGGTGCTGGCCACAGCTCGACCCTGAGGCCCCTCTGGGGCTCGGGGCGGAAGCGGTGGTGGGAAACGATAGGAAGGACCGAATCGCCGAAGTCCTCAAGAGGGTGATCCAGGGGGAAGTGGTGAGCGAGGTCGGGGGGCTAGGGCGCGAGTTCCATCATCTTAGGCTCGGTCGGCCGAGGTTTCACACCCGGGCGCTTCTGAAGATCCAGGAGGGATGTGATGCCCGCTGTACTTACTGTGTGGTCCCCTTGGTGAGAGGACCCTCTCGAAGCCTCCGACCGGAGGAGGTTTTGAGGGCCCTCGAGAGTTTTGCCGAGGAGGGGGTAGTCGAGGTGGTCTTGACCGGGGTCAACCTCGGTCGCTGGGGGCGGGACTTGGGAGGAGGGATGGACCTGGCAGGGCTCCTCCGGGAGATCGAAAAGGCTCCAAGTCCCCCGAGGATAAGGCTCAGCTCTATTGAACCCCAGGAGGTCACCCCGGAGCTCATCGAGACGGTGGCCTCCTCTCGTAAGCTATGCCCCCACCTCCACCTGCCCCTTCAAAGCGGTTCAGATGAGGTCCTTGAGGCCATGGGACGCCCTTACCGCGTCCGGGATTTCAGGGGCCTGGTGTTGCGGATCAAGGAGGCCATCGCCGACTGCGCCATAGGCACGGATGTGATCGTGGGCTTTCCCACTGAGGACGAAGAGGCCTTCCACGAGACTCAGCGTCTCATCGAGGAGTTGCCCTTGAGCTATCTTCACGTCTTCCCCTTCTCCCCCCGCCCCGGTACGGCGGCAGCCCGCCTTGCTGATTCGGTTCCCGAGAAGCTGAAGAGGGAAAGGGTCCAAGTCCTACGGGAGCTCGGCAGAGGGAAACGGGAAGCCTTCATCAAGGGGTTTGTGGGCCGCAGACTCCAGGTCTTGGTGGAGGGCAGAAAACAGGAGGGTTTCCTCACGGGCCTCTCCCGCAATTACATACGCTGCCTCCTGCAGGGTGATGCCCCGGTGGGACGGGAAGTCGAGGTCCGCGTTGTAGATGTCCAAGGGGAGCGGGCCCTTTGTCAGGTGTTAAAAGATCAAGAGGCCCACCCCCATAAGGGTGGGGACGAGCAGGGTGTAGAGGACGTTTGAGCCCAGAAAAGGCATAAGTCCTTCCAGATCCTCTGCCTTTTGGAGAACACCTCTCACGGTCTTCAAGGCCAAGGGAAAGGGCAGGAGCCCGAGGAGCGCCCCAGGGGGAAGGAGTCCAAAGATCACGCTGAAGAGCAGCCAGCCGAAAGCGGAAAGCGACACCAGGGCGTAGACCCGGGAGGACTTCTTCCTTCCAAGGACGATCACCAGGTGGTGGCGCCCCGAAGCCCTGTCCGCCTCGAGGTCGGGAAACTGGTTGATCAGGAGGAGGTTGCTGACCAGAAGACCCGGCACCAGCGATGCCCACAAGGCCATTGAATCGTAACGGCCGGTGAGCACGAAGTGCATACCCATCACCATCAAAGGGCCGAAGCCCAATCCCGGCGCGATGAGACAGAGGAAGGGACTTCGGGTGATGAAGGGAGTGTAAAGTACCACCACCACTATGCCCAAAAGCCCCAAGGGCAGGATCTTCCATCCCCTCACGGCGAGGAAGTAAACCCCCGTAGCCACCACCACCCCCAGGGCCACAAGGCCCAGCTTTAAGGCCCCCCGAGGGCTCATGAGCCCTGCAGGCAGGATTCCGCTTCCGCCGCTGAAGGGGGTACGACGGGTCCTGAGATCAAGGCCGCTTATGAAGTCGAAGTAATCGTTAAGGACGTTCACCGCCACATGGGCGAAAAGCCCCCCAACGAAGGCCAAAGCTGCGTACCCCCAGGGGATTTCGCCCACTCCACCTAAGATCTGGGCAGCAGTCCCCAGCCCCACCAGTAGACAGGCAGGGGTCAAGACCAAAAATTGAGGTCTCGTTTCCTTGAAGATGACGTCCAAGGACATGGTGCGAAGATGTTATCCCAAAGGGGGTTCAGCCCGCAAGACCGATGACGAGCACTCCCGCCACCATCAACGAAGTGGCAAAGAGCCGTTTACCCATCTCCTCCTCTCTCAGCAAGAGCCCGCCGTACAATACCCCGAAAAGGGGACTGGTCCGCTTGACCGAGATCATGTAGGCGGCCTCCACCATGCTTATGGCCACGTAGTGGCTGACAAACATGGCCGCCATAGCACCCCCGACAGCAAGGGCCTTTAAGGGGTTGCCAAAGACCCTCTTCATCCTCCCGGAGTAAAAAAGCGGCAGGGCCATGGCCGCGGTCAAAAGGGTTACGTATACGGGGCCGAAAAAGAGGGGGTGGGATCTGAGGATGGCGTACTTTCCCATGGCGGAGGTGAAGGCGTAAAGCACGGCGACAAGCAACATCATCCACGAGCCCCGCTCCGAGAGCACGGCCCTGACGGGACCAAATATTCCACCGCCGACGTTCAGCAGATACCCCCCGAGGACTACGAGCCCTATGCCCACCGATCCCCAAGGGCTCGGTAGCTCCCCGAGGATCAAGAGGCCTGTCAAAGTGAGAAAGAGGGGGGTGAAGGAGAGGAAGGGCAGGGTTAGGGAGAGGGGTGAGGAGCGGATGGCGGCCATGTACAGGGCCGTGGCTGCGACCTCCGCGGGCAATAACTTAAACACCGCCCCCCAGAACCCCGGTTCTACAGTTCGGGATGGGGCGAGGAACAGCAGCGGCCAAAGGAAGGGAAGGCACCACAGGAGCCGTAGGACCGCCATCTCCCACGGGTTGAGGGAGGAAAACCAGCGCTTTGTAAGGTAGTCCGCCGTCGCCCATGCAAAGGCCGAGAGCAGGGCAAGCGGGAGCCAGATCAAGCCCTATTTCCCCTCTCCTTTCTTCATGGCTTTGATGAAGGGCTCAAAGAGGTCGATGGGCACGGGGAAAAGGGTTGTGGAATTGTTCTCCGCCGCGACCTCTCGCAAGGTCTGAAGATAGCGTAGTTGTAAAGCTATGGGGAAGTCCTGGATCAGCTTGGCAGCATCGGCCAGCCTCTGGGCGGCCTGGAATTCCCCCTCTGCGTTGATCACCTTGGCGCGGCGCTCCCTCTCCGCCTCGGCCTGCCGGGCCATGGCCCTTTGCATTTCCTGAGGTAGGTCGATGTGCTTGATCTCTACCAAGGATACCTTTATCCCCCAGGGGTCGGTCTGCTTGTCGAGGATCGACTGTAGCTGCTGATTGATCTTTTCCCGCTCGGCCAAGAGCTCATCCAACTCCAGCTGCCCGGCCACACTCCGCAAGGTAGTCTGGGCGAGTTGGCTGGTGGCGTAGAGGTAATCTTCCACCTGAACCACGGCGTTCTCGGGGGAGAAGACCCGGAAGTAGACCACTGCGTTGATCTTGATGGAGACGTTGTCCTTGGTGATGACGTCCTGGGGTGGTACATCCAGCACCACCGTCCGCAGGCTCACCTTGACCATCTTGTCCACCCCGGGGATGATGAAGAAAAGCCCGGGTCCCTTCACACCGATTAACCTCCCCAACCGGAAGATCACTCCTCGCTCGTATTCACGACAGATCTTTATAGCTGAACTGAGGATGATCAGGATTAAAAGCACCAAAAGGGGCCAGAAGAGCGAAATAACCATGATTAACCCTCCTTTTTCGCCATTTTTACCTTGAGTTTCATCCCCTCAACCCCGACCACCTCCACGGCCTCCCCTGCGGGGATCTCCCCGTCGGTGGCTTCGGCCCGCCACAGTTCGCCGAAGACCTCTACCAGACCTTCAGGGGCGAGGGCGGTCCGGGCCTCTCCTCGCCTCCCCACCAGGCCTTCCTTCCCTGTGGTGGGACGGCGCCTATGGGCGCGGATGACCATGGTCAGGGCGAAGAGGAAAAATCCCGCGGTGACAATTACCACAGGTAGGACAAAGCTCAAGGATAACCTCAGATATTGGGCAGGGCTCTCTATCAACATAAGGGAGCCCAAGAGAATGGACAACACCCCTCCAATGGAGAGGAGGCCGTAGCTCGTTATCTTGACCTCGAGAATCAAGAGGATGATTCCCAGGACGATGAGGGCCACTCCGGCGTAGTTTATGGGGAGCATCTGAAAGGCGAAAAAGGCCAAAATCAGGCATATCCCCCCCACCACGCCGGGGAAAACGGCTCCGGGGTTGGACAGCTCGAAGAAAAGGCCGTAGATGCCGAGCATCAGGAGGATATAGGCGATGGATGGATTGGAGATGGTGTGAAGCAGTCGGTCCCTGAAGGACATACCCACCTCCACTACCTCCGCTCCCTTGGTATCGAGCACCACCACCGCCCCGGAAGCCAACTTCACCTTGCGACCCTGGAGCTTCACCAGAAGGTCGTCGAAGGTGGGGGCGATGAGATCTATCACCTTTAACTTTAAGGCCTCTTTAGCAGTGATGGAGGCACTTTCCCTCACAGCCTTCTCCGCCCACTGGGGGTTGCGCCCCCTCTCCTTGGCGATGGTCTTGATGTAGGCCACGGCGTCGTTTAAGACCTTTTTGGCCATCTCCTCGTCCATCTTCTTCTCGCCCATCTGTACGGGATGGGCGGCGCCTATGTTGGTCCCCGGGGCCATGGCTGCCACGTGGGCAGCTAAGGTGATGAAGACCCCAGCGGATCCAGCCCTTGACCCGCTGGGGGCAACGTAGACCACCACAGGGACCTCAGCCCCCAGGATCTTCTTCACGATCTGCCGCATTGATTCCATCAACCCTCCAGGGGTATCGAGCTGGATCACCACGCAGTGGCCCCCTTCCCTTTCGGCCCGCTCGATACCCCGCACCACATAACTGGCAATCGCGGGGTTGATGATGCCCTCGACCTTCAGCAGATAGACCTTCTTCCCCCCGGCAGGGGCAAAAGACGCTGCAAAGAGGAGGGTCAATAACAGAAGAAGGATCTTCTTCATTTCCTCCTGGATGATCTTAGTCCGGAGGGACGAGTTTGTCAAATTGAAGTGAAGGAATGTTATCAAATATTTTCTGCCTGTTCCCTTTCCAGGAGCAATTCGAGATAGGAACGCCTTATGGTCTCCTGAGGTAGGCCAAGGGATCGCAGCAGCTCCTTTGCCCTGGTGAGGAGGTCTTCAAAGGGGCCTTCGCTCTCGGCCTCTACTTCCACGAACTCCCCGAGCCCTTCTATCCAATCCAAGGCCACCACGAAAGGGTCCACCCTGAAGCGCTCCCTCCGCTTCCTTACCCAGGCCACCTCCCTGAAGCCGAGCTTAAGCAATATATCTCTCAGCCTTCGCCAATCTCGTACCTCCACCTCCAGCTCTTCACGGGTCTTGCTGCCGGGGTCGAGTTTTGGCCCTTTGTAGGTCAGGATCCCCCCCCTTCCCCTCACCCTTATCCTCAAGGCCTCATCGCTTTGGCGGAAATCGCGATGAGGGGCGTTGAAGTATAGGTCCTCATCCCATTCAGCCCCTAAGGGCTGAGCCCCGAGCCGCTGTAGGGCCCTTCGCACCTGTGCGTGGTCCGCCTTGACCTTCAGTTCGACCTCGATCATCGCGCGCATCTTAACCGTTCCCTACTCCTCGGTCAAAAGGGCTTGACAAGGGGGGAGGGGAATGTTAACGATACCGAAACAAACCGGGTTTTGAGTAGAGGAGGTTGAAAAGGCGTAGAGCTACCATTAAGGACATCGCCCGCCTGGCTGGGGTGTCCCCCATGACGGTCTCGCGGGTGCTGAACCAGAGGCCGGGCGTGAAGGAGGAGACGCGCCGCAGGGTGATGGAGATCGTGAAACGCTTGGGTTACAGGCCGAGCATGGTGGCCAGGAGCCTGGTGACCAAGAGGAGCGGCACCCTCGGGGTGATCATCACCACCATTCGCAACCCCCTATACCTCGAGATGGCCCAGGCTATGGAGGACCGGGCGAGGGCGGTGGGTTACAACCTCCTTTTGGCATCGACCCATTACGATCGCGACCTCGAGGCACAGCAGATTGAGGAGCTGCGTTCCCGGGGGGTGGACGGCCTCATCATCACCAGTGCTCATGTAGAGGATCCCAAGGTGGCGGAGTTGGCCGAGGAGGGTTTTCCCCTTGTGCTGGTCAATCGACGCGTTCTAAAGCCAGATTTGGGAGGCAAGGTCGACTTCGTGGGAGTGGACAATCGAAAGGGGGCCAGGGAGGCGGTGGAGCACCTCCTGAGGATGGGGCATCGCCGAGTGGGGGTCATCTCTGGCCGAAGGGAGTCCTCAGTTACCCGTGAGCGACTCGAAGGGGCAAGGGAGGCCTTCAGAGCTCATGGCCTCGAGTTGCCCGACGAGATGGTGGTTGAGGGTGGCTTTCAGCGCCAGGGGGCCTATGAGGCCACCCGACGGCTCCTCGAGGGCAAGCCCTCCCCCACGGCCATCTTCGCCATGGGCGACTACATGGCCTTCGGGGCCTACGATGCCATCCTGGACTTTGGTCTCAGGGTTCCAGAGGATGTGGCCTTGGTGGGCTTCAACGACATCGATTTCTCGTCCATGAGGGCGGTGGCCTTGACCACCGTCAACCACTCCATCTCGGGGCTCGGGGAGGAGGCGGTGAGGTTACTCCTGGAGAGGATTGAAGGGAGGGAGGCAGGCGTGGAGGTAATTTTAGAACCCCGTCTTGTGATCCGCTCCTCCTGCGGATTCAAAAGGGGGAAGGGAGGCGGAGGATGAAGGTAGAGGAACTGCTTGCGAAGGCCAAGAGACCT
>CAZGDM010000042.1:0-15992 GCA_964525275.1 uncultured Thermodesulfobacteriota bacterium
GAGGTTTGCGATCAGGGAGGGCGGAAGGACCGTAGGAGCAGGCGTGGTAACGGAGGTATTGGAGTAGGTTGAGGGGAAGCTATGGCAGGGGAAAAGATCAGGGTCTGTCTCAAGGCGTACGACCATCGGTTGTTGGACCAATCGGTCCGAGAGATAGTGGATACTGCAAAACGGACCGGGGCCAGGGTGGCAGGTCCTGTGCCCCTGCCGACGAGGATCCAAAAGTTCTGCGTCCTCAGGTCCCCCCATATCGATAAAAAGTCCAGGGAACAGTTCGAAATCAGGACTCATAAACGGCTGGTGGATATCATTGAGCCCACCCAGCAGACGGTGGATGCTCTGATGCGGCTCGAGTTGCCAGCTGGGGTGGAAGTGGAGATCAAACTCTGAGGGGCCGGAGATGTTGAAGGGGATAATCGGCAGAAAGCTGGGCATGACGCAGATCTTCGACGATAACGGTGAGGTCGTCCCGGTTACCGTCATCGAGGCCGGTCCCTGTGCAATAGTGCAGATAAAGACGAAGGAAAAGGAGGGCTACAACGCCCTGCAGCTGGGCTTCCTCCCCAAAAAGCCTTCTCGGACCAACAAACCCCTATTGGGGCACTTCCGTAAATGCGGTAAGGGCCCCTTTTATGTGTTGAAGGAGTTCAGGGTCGATAGTGTTGAGGGCTTCGAACTCGGCCAGGAGATTACGGTAGAGGTCTTCAAGGCAGGGGATTACGTGGACGTAACCGGATGGAGCAAGGGGAGGGGCTTTGCAGGGGTGATGAAGCGTCATGGTTTTTCTGGGGCACCCGGATCCCATGGAACCCATGAATACTTCCGCCACGGCGGTTCCATAGGGGCAGCGGCCGATCCGAGCCGGACCTTCAAAGGAAAGAGGATGCCAGGACATTACGGCAACGAGAGGGTGACCGTGCAGAACCTGAAGGTGATGGATGTGAAGCCCGACAAGAACCTCCTCATCGTCAAGGGGGCGGTTCCGGGGGCGGTGAACTCCATCCTCATCATCCGACAGGCCAAGAAGAAGGGGTCGGGAAATGGCGAAGGCTGACCTCTACAACCTGAATCGCGAGAAGGTTGGGGAGGTGGAGCTCAAGGACGAGGTGTTCCAGGCACCTGTTAAGTCCCACCTCTTCTACGAGGTGATCAAGTGGCAACTGGCCAAGCGCCGTAGGGGGACCGCCTCCACCAAGACCAGGGCTGAGGTGAGTGGCGGCGGGCGCAAGCCCTGGCGACAGAAGGGTACGGGTCGGGCGAGGGTTGGTAGCATCCGTTCCCCCCTTTGGCGGGGTGGCGGAGTGGTCTTCGGGCCCAAGCCGCGGGATTATTACTACCCCCTTCCCAAGAAGGTCAGGAAGGCTGCTCTGAGGTCGGCTTTGAGTTTGCGCTTTAAGGAAGGAAATCTCCTGGTGCTCGACGGCTTCAAGCTGCCCGAGATGAAGACTAAGAGGTTTATAGAGGCCATGGATCGGCTGGGCTTAAAGGGGGAAAAGGTGCTGATCGTCACAGGGGAGAAGGATGAGGTGCTGGAGAGGTCTGCCCGAAACGTCCCCTGGGCAAAGGTCCTGAGGTGGGAGGGCTTGAACGTCTATGACGTCCTTTACTACCCCAACCTCCTCATCCTGCGTTCTGCCCTGGGGAAGATAGAGGAGAGGTTGGCCTCATGAGGGATCCCTATAGCGTGATCATAAGGCCCGTGATCACCGAGAAGGCGACCTTGCAGAAGGAGCGCGATAACAAGGTCACCTTTCAGGTGGCCAAGGACGCCAACAAGGCGGAGATAAAGGAGGCAGTGGAGAAGCTCTTCAACGTGAAGGTCGAGAAGGTCAACGTGATGAACGTCCGGGGTAAGCGTCGCCGCCTCGGGAGGATTGTGGGGAAAAAGCCGGACTGGAAGAAGGCCATTGTGACCTTGAAGCCCGGCTATTCCATAGATTTCTTTGAAGGGGCTTAGGGATGGGTATTAAGAGCTATAAGCCCACATCTCCGGGTAGACGTTTCCAGACGGTCTCCACCTTCGAGGAGATCACCAAGACGGAGCCTGAATGGAGTTTGGTGGTCCCCTTGAAGAGATCGTGGGGCCGTAACTGTTACGGGCGCATCACGGCTCGGCACCGTGGGGGTGGACACAAGCGCCTGTATCGCATCATAGACTTCGTCCGTCGGGACAAAGCGGGCATCCCTGCAAAGGTGGCCAGCATCGAGTACGACCCCAATCGTTCCGCCCGAATAGCTCTGCTCCATTACGCCGATGGGGAGAAGCGGTACATCCTCTGGCCTGTCGGGCTGAACGTCGGGGACACTGTAATGGCTGGCGAGAACGCGGAGATTAAGCCCGGCAACGCCCTCCCCCTGAGGAACATCCCCGTGGGGACCATCGTGCACAACGTGGAGTTGAAGATAGGGGCTGGGGGGCAGTTGGCGCGCAGCGCTGGCACTTATGCGCAGATCATGGCCAAAGAGGGGAATTACGCCCATCTGCGCCTGCCCTCTGGGGAGGTGCGGCTGGTGCACTTGGACTGCTACGCCACGGTGGGACAGGTGGGCAACCTCGACCATGAAAACATCAGCATCGGGAAGGCAGGCCGCGCTCGGTGGATGGGCTGGAGGCCCTTCGTGAGGGGCGTGGCCATGAACCCCATAGATCATCCCATGGGCGGCGGGGAGGGCCGCAGCTCGGGTGGTAGGCACCCTTGCAGCCCATGGGGGCAGCTGGCCAAGGGGCTCAAGACCCGCAGGAACAAGGCGACCGACAAATACATCATCAAACGGAGGAAATAGGGGGGTGAGGTAGAGCCGTGGCGCGTTCACTGAAGAAAGGTCCCTATGTCGATCCCAAGTTGCTGAAGAAAGTCCGCAAGTTAAAAGAAGAGGGGCGGACCGACAAGGTCATCAAGACGTGGTCGCGGCGTTCGACCATCATCCCCGAATTCGTTGGGCTTACGATAGCGGTCCACAATGGGAGGAAGTTCATCCCGGTTTACATCACGGAGGAGATGGTGGGGTTTAAACTCGGGGAGTTCGCCCCTACCAGGACCTTTTACGGCCACGCTGGCGATAAGAAGACGAGGGTGAGGAAGTGATGGAGGTCGTAGCGAGGGCCAGATACCTGAGGATCTCGCCGCGGAAGGCCAGGCTGGTGGCAGAGCTGGTCAAGGGCAAGAAGGTGGACGAGGCCCTGGGGATTCTGGCCTTCACCAACAAGAAGTTCGCCAGACAGCTTACCAAGATCATCCGCTCGGCGGTGGCCAATGCGGAGCACAACACGGGTCTTGATGTGGACGCCTTGTGGGTGAAGAACGTCATCGTCGACCAAGGGCCTACGTGGAAGCGGTGGCGGCCCCGTGCCATGGGCAGGGCTACTATGATCCGCAAGAGGACCAGTCACGTCACCGTGGTCCTCGAAGAGAAGAGATAAGGGAGGTGGTCGCTTGGGTCAGAAGGTCCATCCCATAGGTTTTCGTTTGGGGATCACCAAGACGTGGAAGTCGAAGTGGTATGCGGACAAGGGCTATGCGCAGCTGCTGCATGAGGACCTGGCCATAAGGCGTCACATCAAGGGGAAGCTGTATCATGCGGGGATCTCGACCATTGAGATAGAGCGGGTGGCCGCCAGCAAGGCGGGACGAGTTAAGGTGAACATATGGACTGCCAGGCCGGGCATCATCATCGGCAAAAAGGGCGCCGAGGTGGAGAACCTCCGCAAGGAGCTGGAGGAGATGACGGGCAAGGAGGTGGCCATAAACATTAAAGAGGTGCGGCGCCCAGAGCTCGACGCCCAGCTCGTGGCCGAGAACATCGCCTTTCAGCTCGAGCGTCGTGTGGGCTTCCGCCGGGCGATGAAGAGGAGCGTGGCGGCGGCCATGAAGTTGGGGGCCCAGGGCATCAAGGTGGCCTGTGCTGGAAGGCTCGGCGGTGCCGAGATGGCACGCCGCGAGTGGTATCGTGAAGGGCGTGTGCCCCTGCAGACCCTCAGGGCCGACATAGATTACGGCTTTGCTGAGGCAAAGACGAAGTACGGAGTGATCGGCGTCAAGGTCTGGATATACAAAGGGGACGTTACCCCTGGTAAGGAGCGGGCGGATGCTTCAGCCTAAGAGGACCAAATACCGCAAGCAACAAAAGGGGCGGATTAAGGGTCGCGCCTGGGCCGGGACGGAACTAAATATGGGGGAATACGGGCTTCAGGCCTTGAAAGGCTGCTGGCTCACTGCCCGGCAGATTGAGGCGGCCCGTGTGGCCATAACCAGGTTTGTTAAGAGGACGGGCAAGATGTGGATCCGGGTCTTCCCGGATAAACCCATCACGAAGAAGCCCGCTGAGACCCGAATGGGTAAAGGTAAGGGGAACGTCGAGGGATGGGTGGCAGTGGTCAGGGCGGGCAGGATCCTTTTCGAGCTCGAAGGCGTCCCTGAAGAGGATGCGAGGGAGGCCTTTCGCTTAGCCTCCCATAAGTTGCCCATCCCGGTTAGGTTCGTCAAGCGCGAGGAGGAGCTGTGAAGGCCAAGGAGCTGAGGGAGTTGAGCGACGAAGAGCTCAGACAGAGGGAGAAGGAGCTCAGGGAGGAGCTTTTCAACCTCAGGTTCCAACACTCCCTTGGTCAACTCGGCAACACGGCGCGAATCTCCCAGGTCAAGAGGGAGATAGCGCGGATAAAGACCATCCTCAGGGAGCGGGAGATCGCGAGGGGTGAAGGGTGATGGCTGAGAGGGGCCAGAGGAAGACGGAAGTAGGGGTGGTGATCAGCGATAAGATGGACAAGACTGTGGTAGTCAGGGTGGAACGGCTGGTTCAGCACCCCAAGTACAAGAAGGTGGTGAGGCGCTTCACGAAGTACAAAGCCCACGACGAGCGAAATGAGTGCAAGGTGGGTGACAAAGTCCTCATCATAGAGACCAGGCCCCTTAGCAAAACCAAGCGCTGGCGGGTGATGAAGATCTTAGAAAGGGCCCCTGAGTTCGTCCCGGAGGTGAAGGGGGAAGAAGCGGTCGAGGAGGTGATCGGCGATGATAAGGCCGACGACCAAGCTTGAGGTCGCCGACAACACGGGAGCTAAGAAGCTGTTTTGTATCGATATCCTGGGGAGCTCCAACAAGAAATACGCCACGGTGGGTGACATCATCGTGGCTTCGGTGAGGGACGCCGTGCCCAACTCCAAGCTGGAAAAGGGCGATGTGGTGAGGGCCGTGGTGGTGCGGACCAAAAAGGAGATCAGGAGGCCCGATGGCTCTTATATAAAGTTCGACGATAATGCCGCCGTCATCGTCAATCAGTACAACGAGCCGGTGGGCACCAGGATCTTTGGCCCTGTGGCGCGGGAGTTGAGGGCCAAGCACTTCATGAAGATCATCTCCCTGGCCCCGGAGGTGCTTTAAATGAGAAAGCTCCACGTGAAAAGAGGGGATCTGGTGATGGTTATCGCCGGTAAGGACCGTGGCAAGTCCGGCCGGATCATTCGGGTGTTCCCCAAGGAGGAGCGGGTCATCGTGGAGCGGCTGAACATGGTCAAGCGGCACTTGAGGCCGAGTCCCACCACGGGCCAAGGGGGGATCGTGGAGAAGGAGGCGCCCATTCACGTCTCCAATGTGATGATCATCTGTTCCAAGTGCAACCGCCCCACGCGAGTGGGGAAGCGCATCTTGGAAGACGGGACGAAGATCCGCGTGTGCAAACGCTGTGGTGAATCCCTTGATCAGAAGTAACACGAGGTAAAGGGCGATGGCTAAGTCCCCCATGAAGGAGTTCTATCTGAAGGAGGTGGTCCCGGCGTTGATGGAGAAGTTCGGGTATCGGAACGTGATGGAAGTGCCTCGCATGGTGAAGATCGTGGTCAACATGGGGCTGGGGGAGGCCATCCAGGACATAAAGGTATTGGATGCTGCGGTCGAGGACTTAAAGGCCATCACTGGGCAGCAACCGGTGGTGACCAAGGCGAAGAGGTCCATAGCCCAGTTCAAGCTCCGCCAGGGGATGCCCATCGGCTGTATGGTGACCTTGAGGCGGGAGCGGATGTATGAGTTTTTCAACCGTCTGGTGAACATCGCCCTACCCAGGGTGAGGGACTTCAGGGGCCTCGACCCGAACTCCTTTGACGGGAGGGGAAACTACACCTTGGGGCTTAGGGAGCAGATCATCTTCCCGGAGATCAACTACGACAAGGTTTACAAAATAAAGGGCATGAATGTAACGATCGTCACATCGGCTGAGACCGATGAAGAGGCGAGGGAACTTTTAAGGCTCATGGGGATGCCCTTCAGGAGCTGAAGTCTTCGAAAGGAGGGATAGGATTTGGCCAGGAAGGCTTTAAGGGTTAAGGCGCAGAAACCGCAGAAGTTCAAGGTGAGGCAGTACAACCGCTGCCCCCTCTGCGGGCGTGCGCGGGCGTTTTACCGGAAGTTCCAGATGTGCAGGATCTGTCTGAGGAAGCACGCCCTCGAGGGGAACATCCCCGGGGTGATAAAGTCGAGCTGGTAGGGCTGGGCCATGATGACCGATCCCATTGCCGACATGCTTACGCGGATCAGGAACGCCCTTCAGGCGCGGAAGGAAGAGGTGGACATCCCCTCTTCCAACATTAAGAGGAAGATCGCCGAGGTCCTTAAGGAGGAGGGGTTTATAAAGGGCTTCAAGGTGATCCCGGATGGTAAGCAGGGGGTCCTGAGGGTGTTCCTCAAATATGACGAAGAAGGTCTGCCCGTGATAAGCGGGCTCAAACGGGTATCTAAGCCAGGTAGACGTGTTTATGTGAGCAAGGAAGAGATTCCTCGGGTTATGGGGGGATTGGGGATAGCCATCCTCACCACTTCCCGCGGGGTGATGACGGATAAAAAGGCCCGGAAAGTGGGAGTGGGAGGAGAGGTAATCTGCTACGTCTGGTAGAGGGAGAGATGTCACGGATAGGGAAGAGGCCCATACCCATCCCTGAAGGGGTGGAGGTCAAAGTGGAGGGGGCTAAGGTAGAGGTGAAGGGGCCGAAGGGGACCCTGAGCCATGAGGTGCCCCCTGAGATCCAAGTGGAGGTCTCCGACGGCCAGATCTGGGTCCGCCGGAGGGACGACAGCCGCAGGGCCAAGTCCCTTCACGGTTTGAACCGGACCCTCATTGCCAATATGGTGGAAGGGGTTACAAAGGGCTTTGAGAAGCGGCTGGAGATCGTGGGCATCGGTTACAGGGCCGCCTTGGAGGGTAAGGCTTTGAAACTGACCCTTGGGTTTTCCCATCCCGTCATTTACCCCATACCGGAGGGGATAGAGATAGTAGTGGACAACCCTACGAGCATAGTAGTCCGGGGAATAGACAAGCAGAGGGTGGGACAGGTGGCGGCGGAGATACGTGCGTTGAAGAAACCCGAGCCCTATAAGGGCAAGGGCATTCGTTACGCTGGTGAAGAGGTAAGGCGCAAGGCTGGAAAGGGTAGGGCTGCTTAGGAGGGAAGGATGTCCAAGAAGCGGCTGTCGGGAAGGCTGCGGAGGAAGCTGAGGATAAGGAAGAAGATCTCGGGGACTCCCGAGAGGCCGCGTCTCTGTGTCTACCGCAGCTTGAAGCATATGTACGCCCAGATCATCGATGACACGGTGGGCCACACCCTTGTGTCGGCCTCGACTTTGGACAAGGAGCTTCGCGGCAAGCTTTCCAAGACGGGAAACATCGAGGCAGCTAAGGAGGTGGGACGTTTGGTGGCTAAGCGGGCTTTGGAGAAAGGGATAAAGAAGGTGGTCTTCGACCGTAATGGCTTCCTCTACCACGGCAGGGTGAAGGCGGTGGCGGAGGCCGCGCGGGAGGCGGGATTGGAGTTCTGAGGCGATGAAGGAGAGGAGGCTACAGAGGATAGACCCCACCACCTTGGAGCTCACCGACAGGGTCGTCCACATAAACCGTGTGGCCAAGGTGGTGAAAGGTGGCCGTCGCTTTAAGTTCACGGCCCTCGTAGTGGTGGGCGACGGGAAGGGGGTAGTCGGCTATGGTCTCGGCAAGGCCCACGAGGTCCCCGAGGCCATCAGGAAGGGGATCGAGAAGGCCAAGAAAAACCTCATCAGGGTACCCCTGATGGGGAAGACCATTCCCCACGAGGTCATTGGTGAGTTCGGGGCCAGTCGAGTGTTGCTAAAACCGGCCTCAGAGGGGACCGGAGTCATCGCCGGATCTGTGGTCCGGGCCATCATGGAGGCAGCGGGTATCCAGGATGTGCTGACCAAGTCCCTCGGTTCCAACAACCCCCACAACCTGGTCAAGGCCACCATCGAGGGACTCCTGAGCCTTAGGTCCCCCGAGGAGGTGGCCCGGCGCCGGGGGAAACGTCCAGAGGAGCTCATGAGGTAGGAGATGGCGGGCTATCTCAAGGTGAAACTGATCAGGAGCCCCATAGGTAGGCCTGAAAAACAGAGGCGGGTCCTTAAGGGGATGGGGCTCACGAGGATGCACAAGGAGGTCACCCTCAAGGACACCCCTGAGATAAGGGGTATGATCAGGAAGGTGGCCCATCTTGTGGAGGTGAGGGAGGGCGATGCTGGATAGACTTTCACCCCCTCCAGGGGCGGTCCATCGTCCGAAGCGGGTGGGACGCGGCCCCGGTTCGGGACATGGAAAGACGTCCTGCAGAGGGACAAAGGGGCAGAAGGCCCGTTCTAGTCCTGACATCCCCCGGGGGTTTGAGGGGGGGCAGATGCCCCTGCACAGGAGGCTGCCCAAGCGGGGTTTCAGGAACCCCTTTCGGAAGGAGTACGCCATCGTCAACGTGCGGGATCTGAACCGGTTTCCAGCTGGATCGGTGGTGGACGTGGAGGCTTTGGAGGAGGCTGGATTGGTCAAAGGCTCCTACGACGGGGTGAAGATCCTGGGGGATGGGAACTTGGAGGTGGCCCTCACTGTCAAAGCCCATAAGTTTTCCCGCACGGCCGTCCAGAAGATCGAGGCCGCTGGCGGAACCGTGGAGATCCTCCCCTGATGAACGCCTTTGGAAACATCTTCAGGATCCCGGAGCTGAGGAAGCGGATCTTGGTCACCCTGGCCTTTCTGGCGGTCTACAGGGTGGGGTGTTATATCCCTACTCCGGGGATCGATCGGGAGGCCCTTGCCTCCTTTTTTCAGCAGGCGGGGGGGATTCTCGGGTTCTTCAACATGTTCGCTGGCGGGGCGATGAAGCGCTTCAGTGTCTTCGCCCTGGGGATCATGCCTTATATCAGCGCGGCCATCATCCTGCAGCTCCTCACGGTGGTCATTCCGCACCTTGAGCGCCTCCAGAAAGAGGGGGAGCTCGGCCGGCGAAAGATCAATCAGTACACCCGTTACGGAACAGTGCTTCTATGCTTCATCCAGGGCTTTGGCATCGCCATAGGGCTTGAAGGCATGAGGGGGGCTGCGGGGGAGATGATAGTTCTCAACCCCGGATGGGGTTTCAGGTTCACTACCATGATCACCCTGGCTGCGGGGACCACCTTTTTGATGTGGCTCGGCGAGCAGATTACCGAACGGGGGATAGGGAACGGCATTTCGCTCATCATCTTCGCAGGGATCGTGGCCAACATGCCCCAAGCGGTGATGAATACCTTCAGGCTGATGCGGGCAGGGGAAATAAACCTCTTTTTCAGCCTCTTCCTGGTGGTCCTCATGGTGGCAGTGGTGGCCTTCATCATCTTCATGGAGACCTCCCACCGCCGTATCCCCATCCAGTACGCCAAGAGGATCGTGGGGCGACGGATCTACGGAGGCCAGAGTGCTCACCTCCCCCTCAAGCTAAACACCTCAGGGGTCATCCCTCCAATTTTCGCCTCGTCTATTTTGATGTTTCCGGCTACAGTGGCCAACTTCATCAACCATCCGTGGATGGAGGCGGTGAAGCGCCTCCTTACCCCCACTGGTGTGATCTACAACCTGCTCTATGTGGGTTTCATCATCTTCTTCTGCTACTTTTACACGGCCGTGGTCTTCAACCCCGTCGATGTGGCCGACAACATGAAGAAATACGGGGGTTTTATCCCCGGTATCAGGCCAGGGCGGCCGACGGCTGAATATATAGACAGGGTCCTCACCCGTATCACCCTCGTGGGGGCCATTTACGTGTCGGCGGTATGCGTGTTGCCCTCCTTCCTCATAGCCGAGTTTCACGTCCCCTTTTACTTCGGAGGGACGGCCCTTCTGATCGTCGTGGGGGTGGCCTTGGATACGGTGCAGCAGATAGAGGCCCACCTCCTGACCAGGCAGTACGAAGGGCTGGTCAAGGGGATGAGGATGAGGGGAAGACGTTAAGGAGGGGGAAGATGAATTTGATCATGCTCGGACCTCCCGGGTCGGGAAAGGGCACCCAAGCTAAAAGGCTTACGGAGCGCTTCGGTATCCCCCAGATTTCGACAGGGGACATCTTGCGGGAAGCGGTAAAGGAAGGGACGCCCCTCGGCAAAGAGGCCAAGCGTTATATGGACGAGGGGAAATTGGTCCCGGACGAGGTGGTAGTTGGGATAGTCAGGGAACGGCTTAAAGAACCGGATTGCGAGAAGGGCTTTATCCTCGATGGCTTTCCCAGGACTGTGGCTCAGGCTGAGGCCTTGGATCAGATCCTCGAGGAGATGGGTCGCAAGATCGACCATGTGATAGACATCGAGGTCTCGGAGGACGAGCTTTTGAAGCGTCTCACGGGAAGGCGTACCTGTAAGCGCTGCGGGGCTATGTACCACATAATCTTCAACCCCCCCAAACGTGATGGGATCTGTGATCAATGCGGTGGTGAGCTCTACCAGAGGGATGACGACAGGGAGGAGACCATCAAGGCGAGGCTCAAGGTCTATCGGGAGCAGACGGCTCCCCTCATCGATTATTATGAAAAGAGGGGGCTGTTGAGGAGAATAGAGGGAAGCGGGAAGATAGATGAAATAGAGGAGAGGATCTTGAAGGCCATAGGGGAAAAAAACTGATTATGCCACGGGGACTGGAGGTAGAGGGTACGGTAACGGAGGTATTGCCCAACGCCATGTTTAGGGTGGAATTGCCCAATGGCCACAAGGTCCTGGCTCACGTTTCCGGGAAGATGAGGATGCATTATATTAAGATATTGCCGGGGGATAAGGTTAAGCTCGAACTCTCCCCCTATGATCCCACAAGGGGACGCATAGTTTATCGTAAGAGGTAGGAGGCGGAGATATGAAGGTCAGGGCGTCGGTGAAGAAGATATGTGACAAGTGCAAGATCATAAAGCGCAAAGGGGTGTTGCGCGTCATCTGCGTGAACCCCAAACATAAACAGAGGCAGGGGTAGGGGATGCCGCGGATCGCAGGGGTTGACATACCCAAGAACAAGAGGATCGAGATCGCGTTGACCTATATCTACGGCATAGGGAGGACCTCTGCCCAGAAGATCCTCACCGAAGCGGGGATAGATTGGAACAAGAGGGCAGGGGAGCTAACCGAAGAGGAGGTGGCGAAGATCCGCGAGATCATCGACCGCAGCTACAAGGTGGAGGGCGAGCTGCGGAAAGAGGTGGCCATGAACATAAAGCGGCTGATGGAGATCGGTTGCTATCGCGGGCTTCGTCACAGGCGTGGCCTCCCTGTGAGGGGACAGAGGACCAGGAGCAACGCCCGCACCCGTAAGGGGCCGCGGGGAGCTTTGATAAAGAAGAGGAGGTAGGATGGCGAGGAGACGTCCTTCTGGTGGCAAGAAGAAGGTCCGCAAAAACGTCCCGGAGGGGATCGCCCATATCCAGGCGACCTTCAACAACACCATTGTGACCATCACCGACTACGAGGGTAACACCCTCACGTGGGCCAGTGCCGGCACCCAGGGCTTCAAGGGATCGCGGAAGGGTACGCCCTTTGCGGCCCAAGTGGCGGCCGAAGCCGCTGCACGGAAGGCTATAGACCAAGTGGGGATGAAGGCGGTGGACGTGTACGTCAAAGGGCCTGGAGCGGGCCGTGAGGCCGCCTTGAGGGCGTTGCAAGCGGCGGGCCTGAGGATCAAGTCCGTGCGGGATGTCACCCCGATCCCCCATGACGGTTGCCGGCCACCCAAGAGGAGGAGGGTATAGATGGGAAGGTATACGGGGCCAGTTTGCAGGTTCTGTAGACGAGAGGGGATGAAGCTGTTTCTCAAGGGGGAACGATGCTATACCGATAAGTGCGCCTTCGAACGTCGTCCTTACCCCCCAGGTCAGCACGGTCCCCATGCGAGGATAAAGTTCTCGGATTATGGTTTGAGGCTCCGGGAGAAACAGAAGGTAAGGCGGATCTACGGTATCACCGAGGGCCAATTCCGCCGTTATTTCGAGATGGCAGACCGCCAGAAGGGGATTACCGGTGTGAACCTTTTGGTACTCCTGGAGCGGCGCCTCGACAACGTCGTCTACAGGCTCGGTTTCGCCTCGAGCCGCCGTGAGGCGAGGCAGTTAGTCAATCATGGCCACATCATGGTTAACGGCCGGGTGGTGGACATCCCCTCCTATCTCGTGAAGGTGGGGGACGTGATCGAGGTGAAGGAGAAGAGCAGGGGGATGGAGAGGATAAAGGCCGCTTTGGAGGCCGTCGCGAGGCGTGGTGTCCCCTCATGGTTGGAACTGGATAAGGAGCACTTCCGCGGCGTGGTGAAGGCTCTTCCCAATAGGGAAGAACTCACCACTCCGCCCATCCAGGAACAGCTTATCGTAGAGCTATACTCCAAATAAGGGCAGCTGAGAGATGGCCATGGATTACAAGGTTCTTGAGAAGAACTGGAAGGAGCTTATCCGCCCCAAAGGGGTGGAGCGGGATGAGGAGGTATCCACAGATACTTACGGCAGGTTTATCGTGGAGCCCCTCGAGAGGGGGTTTGGTGTGACCCTCGGAAATTCCCTGCGGAGGGTGTTGCTCAGCTCCATCCAGGGAGCTGCCATCACCGCGGTGAGGATTGAGGGGTGTCTGCACGAGTACTCCACCCTACCCGGGGTGAAAGAGGACGTAGCCGAGATCATCCTCAATCTCAAAGGGGTGAGATTCAGGGCCCACTCCCCCACTCCCAAGGTGGTGCGGATCGTGGCGGAGGGCGAAAAGGAGGTGAAGGCCGGGGACATAGAATGCGGCCCGGATTTGGAGGTGGTCAACCCTGAACACCATATCGCCACCTTGGAAAAGGACGGCTCTCTGAAGATGGAGATGACGGTCAAGATGGGCAAGGGCTATGTCCCAGCCGAAAGGAACAAAGAGGATGACATGCCCTTGGGGACCATCCCCATAGATGCCATCTTCACCCCGGTCAAGAAGGTCAATTACACGGTGACCAACGCCAGGGTGGGCCACATCACCGACTACGATAGGCTTATCCTCGAGGTGTGGACTGATGGCACCATAAGGCCGGAAGACGCCGTTGGCCTTGCGGCCAAGATCCTGAAGGAGCAACTGAACGTCTTCATCAACTTCGATGAGGAACAAGGCGGCGGTGAGGAGGAAGAGGGCGATGAGGGGATGGACGATGAAGAACTTCAGGAGAAGCTGATGAAGACGGTGGATGAATTGGAGCTATCGGTGCGTTCCGCTAATTGCCTAAAGAACGCAAATATCCGTTACATCGGCGAGCTCGTTCAGAAGACGGAGCAGGAGATCTTGCAGACGAAAAACTTCGGTCGCAAGTCCCTCAATGAGATCAAGGAAGTCCTGGCCAACATGGGCCTTAGCCTCGGGATGCGGATAGAGAACTTCACGCCGCCGGAGCACAAAGAGGAGGTCATCGAAGATGAGGCATAGGAAGGCTCATCGCAAGCTCAATCGCACCTCCAGCCACAGGGCCATGATGCTCAGGAACATGGTGACGGAGCTCTTCCGTCACGAGAGGATAGAGACCACCCTTGCCAAGGCCAAGGAGTTGCGGAGCTTCGCTGAGAAGCTCATCACCTTGGGTAAAAGGGGAGATCTGGCGGCTCGCCGGGAGGTGTTGAAGTACATCAGCGACAAGGCCATAGTGAAAAAGCTCTTCAACGAGATCGCCCCCCGCTACAAAGACCGTCCCGGGGGATACACCCATCTCTTTCGCTCCGGGTTTCGTCGTGGGGACGGAGCTCCCCTTTCTGTGATCGAGTTGATCCCCGCTGGCGAGAAGAAAGCCTCTCAGTCCTGATCCTCAGCGCTTGTAACCCAGCTTCCTCAGGAGGTCTTTACGCCACTTGATCCCCTCTTCATCCTCCCTACCGAGGGGGGTATATCCGTCTATTATCCCCAATACACCGCGCCCTTGCCCTGTTTCGGCCACGATGACCTCCACGGGGTTGGCAGTGGCGCAAAATATGCGGCAGACCTCCGGGCAGGCCTTCACCGCGTTCAGCACGTTGATGGGAAAGGCCTCCTTCATCACGATGATGAATGTATGTCCAGCGGCCACCTTCTCGGCGTTTCTACACGCCACTTCCACCAACTCTGGATCGTTACCGTCGGAACGGATGAGGCGATGCCCCGAGGCCTCGCAGAAGGCGAGGCCGAACTTCACTCCAGGGACCCCGCCGGCCATGATTTCGTAAAGGTCCTCCACCGTCTTGATGAAATGGCTCTGGCCGAGGATGATGTTGCAGCCTTCAGGAAACTCCAGCTTTACGGTTTTTAACTCCATTTTCCCCTCCCACAAACAGGATCCCCTTTTCCCAAGAGGACCCAAGTTCCTTGAGGAACCGTGTCTTTATCCTCTGGCGAATCCCTTCCCCTCCCTCCTGAGAGGGGAGGTCCACCTTTCCACCAGCCATGGTCTCGTGTCCCCCAGCTCCCCCTCCTGGGATGCCCCGCACGAGCTTTTTCGCGAGCTTGTCGGCGTTTCTGCGCCTTCCGTCTGTCGTCCTCAGACTGAAAAAGACCGTCCCCTTCCACTCTCCTATGGAGAGGACCCAGCGTATTCCCTCCGCCCGCAGCAACAGATCGGCCAGTACGGGGATCATGTCTATGTAGCCCAAGGTGCCCAGATCGGTCACCAACAGGCCCGGGGGGAAGTAAAGGGCCTCTTGAATGCCCTCCTTGAGGATGCGGAAGTACTCCCGCGGTAGGCGGGGGTTTTCGATTTCGGAGAGCACCTTCACGGATACCTTCTGATAGAGGAGGTTGGAAACCCTCACGTCCTCCGGGCTCGCGTTGCGGCCCAAGTCCCTGGTGTCGGACTTTATTCCGTAGAAGAGGGCGGTGGCCACCATAGGGGTGATCTCCACCCGTGCCTCAAGGAGATAGGAGGCGACAATGGTGGAGGTGCTGCCCAGGTCAGGGCGTATATCGACGAAGGGGATCTTCTTGAGGAAGGAGCGCTTGCCCACCGGGTGGTGGTCGATGACGATGGTCGGGGTGAGACTGGGGGATAGGGGGACATGGGTCGAGGGGGGCTGGGCGTCCACCACCGCTATCACACTGAAGTTCCTCGGGTCTAAGGTCTTGATGGAACGCAGAGGTATGCGAAGGCGGCGCATCATGGCCCGGTTTTCGGGACGCCCGATGACGCCCTCGTAGGCGATCACCGAGTTGACCCCCCAGCGCTTGAAGAGATGGCGCAAGGCATAGGCGCTGGCGATGGCGTCCGGGTCGGGGTTTATGTGGGTGAGGATGAGGATCTTCCTCTTCCCAGCCGTGAGTTCCCGAAGCCGTGCCAGTTTATCCGCTATCTCTGAGCCTTCCATAGCTCGTAGATCTTCCTGAGGGTTTCCTCTTTTTTCTTCAGCATCTCCGCTTTGGATCGGGCGTAAACGGTCCCGGCAGCGGCCCCTTTATGGCCGTCTCCGATGTTGAGGGTTCGCATGATTTCGCCTAAGTCCTTAGGGTGGTTTCCGTCGGAAAGGTTTACCGTCAAGGACATGGAGAAGCCGAGGTTTGTCGTCTTCACCCCTCCCTGAAAGAGGGGGTAGACCTCCAGGACCGCCAAGGCCTCCGGGTAGAGCAAGGAGGCCAAGTTCTTGATCACCCTGGGGCGGCGATTGTGGTGGGTTAGATCGAGGACCACCACCTCTCGTCCCTCGTCGAAGGGGAGAAAGGAGGCGTCTTGCTCGATCAGTCGCAACATCCGCTCCT
>CAZGDM010000042.1:16092-18230 GCA_964525275.1 uncultured Thermodesulfobacteriota bacterium
TCGTCGAAGGGGAGAAAGGAGGCGTCTTGCTCGATCAGTCGCAACATCCGCTCCTCTTCTATCCGGTAACGTTCGATCCTCTCCTTGACCTTGTCCACCTTAATCACTTCTTCAAGGGGATGGTCCCTGATCAAAGGGACCAGCTCACGGAGGTAGAGGTGTTTCTCCTTGAGGGTAGCTGTAGGGGCCTTGATGGAGTAATCCACCAACTTCCCAGGAGTTTCCCTCCTCCATTCCTCTATGCTGGAGTAGCGGAAGCTGTCTATCACATCGGTTTCTGCCACCGTCTCCTCCAAGTAAGGGGGGAAGGAAACCCCTTGTTCCGTAAAATACTCGAGGACGACACGGCTGCAGCTGTCCCTCAGGGCAAAACGGCCCTTGATCTCATCGGGCGAGATCCCCCTGAGCTTCAGGTCCTCGAGGTTCCCCTCGTGGTGGTCGAACCACAGCCCACATACGAGGGGATAAGGGAGATCACAGACCACGTCCTCCTCCCCTGTGGGGATCTCTCCCTTCACGATGTTCCCCGGTCCGGCGAAACGGACCTTTCCCACCTTTAGGGCATAAGAGCAGAGGGCGGCGGATACCACTCCGTCCATATCGTTATGGGTGATGATCCTTGTGAGCTTCATCTAATAGGTGCCCTCTTCGGGGGGATAGGGTAGATTTTGGCCATATCCGGATGACGCCTGAACCCCACCGCTTCCCTGTGGATCACCAGATAATATAAGTACAATCTGGCCTGATCGCACAGGGCGTTGAAGCGCTCGATGAGCCGGTTGGCCTCATCCTTTCGCCCCTCTGCCGCGAGGCGGTCTATCTCCCTGTCAAGGTCCTGGAGTTCTAAAAGACACTCCTCCACCTTCATTCCTGAGCGCCACAAGGCTGCCGCCTGCTCCTTTATGATCTCGATCTCTGTCTCGGTCGGTTCCGCGAAGAGATCGGTGCTGACCTTCTTCTTTATAAAGACCTCTGGCTCCATCTCTCCTTAAAAAAGTGGGGGGAATACCCCCATCTCATTATACCAAATTCGTCCATCTGAGGAATTTGTTAAGGGCCTCATGGACGGATTGACCCTCGTATATCACCCCATAGAGGGTCTCCACTATAGGGAGGGAGAGGGCCTTCTCCGCGGCGACCCGTTTGGCCACCAAAGTAGCCCTGATGCCTTCCACCACCTGTCCGATCTCCGTCCTGGCTTCCTCCGGGGTCTTCCCCCGCCCGAGTTTTTCTCCGAAGCGCCGGTTCCGACTATGGGGGCTGAAGCTGGTGACGATTAAGTCCCCGAGGCCTGAGAGCCCGTAGAAGGTCTCAGGCTTCGCCCCCAAAGCCGTCCCGAGGGCTGCCAGTTCCCCGATGCTCCTGGTCACCACGGCGGCCTTGGTATTGGTCCCCATTCCCAGGCCGTCACAGATCCCCGCCCCGATGGCGAAGACATTTTTGAAGACCCCTCCCAGTTCCACCCCAACGATGTCATCATTGGGGTGGAGGTGGAAATAGGGGGTCTCGAGGATCTCTTTTGCCTCGAAGGCCAATTTCATGTCCTCTGAGGACACCTCCACCGCCGTGGGCATCTTGTGGAGCAGTTCCCGCGCGACGGATGGTCCGGATACCGCCACGACCCCTATCCCATGTCCCCGAGGGAGCTCCTCCTTGATCACCTCGCTCATCCTCAACTCGGTCTCTACCTCGAGGCCTTTGGCGAAATCCACCACCATACAGCCTTTGGGAAGGTGGGCGGAGGCCTTCTTCATCACCTCCCTCACCACATGGGAGGGCAGGGCGATGACCACTACGTCTGTTCCCTCTAAGGCCTCTTCGAGCTCCATGGTGATGTGGGCCTTTGAAGGGATTTTGACACCTGGCAGATAGCGCTTGTTCTCCCTATACTTGAGCACAGACCGGTACACCTCTTCTTCCACGGTCCAGAGGGTCAAATGGTGCCCCTTTTCCCCGAGTACAATGGCGAGGGTGGTCCCCAGATTGCCTGCACCGAGGATGGTGAGCTTCATCTCGACCACCTCATTATTCCGTGGCGCCAGGGGATGAGCTCTCCGACCTTCGCCGTGGCCACGCAGATCACGGTATCTGCTGCTCCGTAGTATATGAGGATTTCGTCTTGGGGTTCGAGGATCTCC
>CAZGDM010000043.1:0-17587 GCA_964525275.1 uncultured Thermodesulfobacteriota bacterium
AGGGCATTCTTCCCACCTGACAGGGCTTTACGACCCGAAGGCCTTCATCACCCACGCGGCGTCGCTGGGTCAGGCTTGCGCCCATTGCCCAAGATTCCCCACTGCTGCCTCCCGTAGGAGTCCGGGCCGTGTCTCAGTCCCGGTGTGGCTGGCCACCCTCTCAGGCCAGCTACCCGTCTTAGCCTTGGTGGGCCATTACCCCACCAACTAGCTGATAGGACGCGGGCCCCTCCTCGGGCGATAGCTTGCATTGCAGAGGCCACCTTTGGCCACAGCCACCGTGGTGGCCGTGGTCTTATCCGGTATTAGCCCCCCTTTCGGAAGGTTATCCCGGACCCGAGGGCAGGTTACCCACGCGTTACTCACCCGTCCGCCGCTTTACTCAGCCCCCGAAGGGGCCTTTCTCGCACGACTTGCATGTGTTAGGCACGCCGCCAGCGTTCGTCCTGAGCCAGGATCAAACCCTCCAGTTTGAACCGGCTCAAGGGACACCCGCCCTTGGGTACCACTATTCAGTTTTCAAAGATCCGAGCCAGTGACCGCTACTAATTATAAGCAGCCCTCTGGGGATGTCAAGAGGGTGTACCCCTCTTTTGGGCCTCCTCCAGGATCTGTCTTTCACCGTCCTTGAGGATCTTCTCCACGTCGAGCAAGATGGCCACACGTTCCTTCATCTTGGCCATGCCCAGTATGTAGCGCGTATCCACCGCTTGCCCGAATTGCGGCGGAGGATCTATATGATCGGAGGGAATGTTCGCCACCTCTCTGACGCCATCCACCAACATGCCGAACATCCATCCCCCTTTGCCGTTCTGAAGTTCCGTGACGATTATACAGCTTCGATCTGTGTACTGCCCCTCTTCCATGCCGAAGCGCCGCCTCATGTCGAGCACGGGGATGATCTTTCCCCGCAGATTGATCACACCGCGGATGAAGGGGGGTGTTTGGGGCACAGGGGTGATGTCCATGAGGCCGATGATCTCCCGTACCTTCAGGATCTCGATGCCGTACTCCTCGCCTCCCAGTTCAAAGAGTAGGAACTTGCCCTCCGCTCCTTCGGTCCGTTGAAACCTTTCCCCTTCGGCCATCTCCTCACCTCCTCGATAACTCATTAAAGCGGACGTACTCACCCAAGTTATCGGAAAGACAAGGGGGAAAGTTTAGCCTTGAAGGCCCTCCCCTACCCCCCTAAACTTAAAACGAGGTGGAACTCTTCGAGCAAATAGAGCGATTGCCGGAACGCCCTGGAGTCTATCTCTTCAAGGACTCCAAGGGGAAGATCATCTACATCGGCAAGGCGAAGAACCTCAGAAAGCGAGTCCGGTCATACCTTCACGGCCTGAAGGATACGAAGACCTCGGTCATGCTCTCCCGCGTAGCAGAGGTGGACCACTTGGTCACCCATACCGAAAAGGAGGCCCTCATCTTGGAGGACGCCCTGATAAAGGAGCACAAACCTCGCTACAACATCAAGTTGCGGGACGACAAAAACTACCCCCTTTTGCGTTTGGGCATAAGGGATCGGTACCCACGCCTCACCCTGGTCAGACGGGTCAAAGACGATGGGGCTCTTTACTTCGGCCCCTTCCCGTCGGCTCAGTCGGTCAGGGAGACGATGAAACTGATCCATCGGGTCTTCCCCCTGAGGAGGTGCAGCGACTCGCAGTTCTCCCACAGGAGCCGTCCTTGCATCAACTATCAAATGGGACGGTGTCTCGCACCGTGCTGCCGCGAAGTAGACGAGGGAAGGTATCGGGAAATCGTGGAGCAGGTCAGGAAGTTCTTGGAAGGGGAGGGAGAGGACGTCATCAACGAACTACATGAACGGATGCAGCGTGCGGCTGAGGAGTTGAACTTCGAGGAGGCAGCCCGCCTGAGGGATCGCATCGCCGCCTTGCGCAAGGTCCTCGAAAGACAGAAGGTCGTTTCCTTGGATCAGGCCTCAAGGGATGTAATCGCCCTGCTTAAGAAAGAAGGAAGGGTGGGGATTTATGTACTCTTCATAAGGGGGGGGAAGCTCCTCGGCGGAAGGGCCTTTGAGTTCAGGGATGTAGGCCTGCCCGATCAGGAGATCCTGTCCTCCTTTCTCAGCCGATATTATTCTAAAGGGCGCTATGTACCCCCGGAGGTGATCGTCCCCTTCGAATTGGAGGATGCCTCTTTCATAGAAGGCCTTGGGGCCAGGGTCCATCCCCCTGAAGACCGCGGTCAAAAGGGGCTCGTTGCCTTGGCAGAGGAGAACATAAGGGCCAGGTTCAGAGGAGACAGGGAGGGGGCCCTGGATGAACTGCGGCGTCGTTTCCGCCTTCGTCGCCAGCCCAAGCGCATAGAGGCCTTTGACATCTCCACCCTGGGCGGGGGACAAGCCGTTGGGTCCATGGTGGTCTTCCTCGAGGGGGAACCTTCTAAGGACCAATACCGCCGCTTTCGCATAAGGAGCGTAAAGGGGATAGACGACTACGCCATGATCTACGAGGTCCTCAAGAGGCGTTTTGAAAGGGGGAAAAGGGAAGGGACGCTTCCCGATCTCCTGGTCATCGACGGGGGAAAAGGTCAACTGCGGATGGCCCTGGAGGCCATGAAGGAACTGGGAGCAGAGGGAATCGACTGCCTGAGCATCGCCAAAGGGAGAAAACCCGGAGAGGGAGATCGGGTCTTTTTGCCCCTGGCCAAGGACCCCGTCCCCCTGAAGGATCGCAAGCCCTCGACCCTCCTGCTCAAGGCCATAAGAGATGAGGCCCATCGGTTCGCCATCAGCTACCATAGACGGTTGAGGCGGAGGGAAGGCTTCCTCACCCCTTTGGACGAGATATCCGGGATCGGTGAGACGAAGAAAAGGGCGTTGCTCGAACACTTCGGGGGCGTCGAACCCTTGAGAAGGGCGAGGCCAGAGGAACTTATGGAAGTACAGGGGATCGGGCCAAAACTCGCCCAGAGGATCTGGGAACACTTTAGAAAGGAGGTGAAAGGATGAAGGTCAAGGTGGGGAAATCCATTCTCGAATTGGTCCAAGGAGATATCACCCAGCAGGACACGGAGGCCATTGTGAACGCCGCCAATCCCACCCTGCTCGGAGGAGGGGGGGTTGACGGGGCCATCCACAGGGCAGCCGGTCCTGAACTCTTAGAGGAATGTCGGCGTTTGGGCGGCTGTGCCACGGGGGATGCCAAGCTCACCAAGGGATATCGTCTAAAAGCCAAGTACGTCATTCACGCTGTAGGACCTGTCTACCGCAAGGAGGGGACGAGGGCACCGGAGCTCCTCGCCAGCGCCTACCGCAGGAGCCTTGAAGTGGCCTCTGAACACGGCATCAAAAGCGTGGCCTTCCCCTCTATAAGCACAGGGGCCTATGGATATCCCGTCAAAGAGGCCGCCCCCATAGCCCTTGAGACGGTGGCGGAATACCTCAAGGACCACCCGGGGATAGAACTGGTGCGGTTCGTACTCTATGACCAGAAAACCTACCAAGCCTATGAAGAAGCCCTGAGGAAGCTGGGGTTCGAAGAGGTTTAAAACCGGGTTTTATTGACTTTTGCCCTTCTGGCTCCTATCCTTGTGAAGGGATGATCATCTCAAGGGTGGATCTTTTTCCCCTTCGACTCTTCCACGAGGTCCGTTTTGAAGCGGCTTTCTCTTAGTCCTCCTCAGGATATCAAATCCCACAGATGAAGGGAACGCGAAGGATAACCTTTTCCATCTGGTATCTGCTATTGCTTCTGTGGGGACTGGTGATCCTCTGGAGTTACCTGTCAGCGCCTCCCAAGGCCAAGATCACCTACAGTGAATTTAAAGACCTCCTCCAAGAGGGACGGGTCCTGGAGGTGACCATCGGCGAGGAGGAGATCGAGGGCAAGGCCATCTTCCTGAGCCCTCAGGGACAGAAGCAGGAAAAGGGGTTCGTCACCGTCAGGGTGGAGGATCCCGACCTGGTCAGGGAGCTGAGGGCCAAGGGGGTGAAATTCTCCGGGCGCCAGCGCTACACCTTCCTGAGGGGTCTGCTGTCCTGGGTGATACCTTTGCTGCTGCTTCTGCTCTTGTGGGGCTTTCTGTTGCGGCGGATGGGCAAAGGGCCGGAGTTCATGTCGGTGGGGCGTTCCAAGGCCCGCATTTACGCTGAGGATCAGATAGGGGTCACCTTTAAGGACGTGGCGGGCCTCGACGAGGCCAAGGAAGAGCTGAAGGAGATTGTCGAGTTCCTTAGAACGCCTGAGAAGTTCACCCGCTTGGGGGGCAAACTCCCCAAGGGGGTGCTGCTGGTAGGCCCTCCCGGCTGTGGGAAGACGCTGCTGGCCAAGGCCGTTGCCGGAGAGGCAGGGGTGCCCTTCTTCAGCATCAGCGGCTCTGAGTTCGTGGAGATGTTCGTGGGGGTGGGGGCAGCCCGGGTGAGGGATCTCTTCGCGCGGGCTCAAGAACGGGCTCCCTGCATCATCTTCATCGACGAGCTCGATGCCCTGGGGAAGGCCAGGGGGATAAACCCCATCGCCGGACACGACGAAAGGGAGCAAACGCTGAACCAGCTCTTGGTGGAGATGGACGGGTTCGACCCAAAGAAAGGGGTCATCCTCATGGCCGCCACCAACCGTCCTGAAATCCTCGATCCAGCGCTCCTCAGGCCTGGACGTTTTGACCGCCACGTACTGGTGGACAGGCCAGATCTCAGGGGGCGAGAGGAAATCCTCAAGGTCCACGCCCGAGGGGTGAAGCTCGCCCCCGATGTGGACTTCAGGGCCCTGGCTGCCATGACTCCGGGATTTGTGGGGGCGGATCTGGCCAACGTGGTGAACGAAGCGGCACTGTTGGCGGCCAGAAGGGGCAAGGATGCCGTCAGCATGGCCGAGTTTGAAGAGGCCATCGAACGGATAGTGGCGGGACTCGAGAAAAAAAGCAGGGTGATGAACGAGAAGGAACGCCGCATCGTAGCCTACCACGAGGTAGGTCACGCCCTGGTGGCCGCGGAGCTACCCGGGGCCGACCCTGTGCAGAAGATCTCCATCATCCCTCGAGGGATCTCAGCCTTGGGATACACACTACAGCGCCCCACTGAGGACCGTTACCTCATGACCAAAAAGGAATTGATGGTGAAACTCACCTGTTTGTTAGGGGGAAGGGCTGCGGAGGAACTGGTCTTCGGGGAGGTCTCCACTGGCGCCCAGGACGACCTCGTCAAGGCCACCAACATTGCCCGCAGCATGGTCTTGGAGTACGGGATGAGCGACAAGCTCGGCGTGGTTGCCTTTCGCGAGGAGAGGCCCCAATTTTTGCAGGTGACGCCCTTCCCCACCCCGAAGGAGTACAGCGAGGAGACGGCCCGAGAGATAGACGCCGAGGTCCGTCGCATTGTGGAGGAAGCCCATCAGAGGGCCCGTAGGATCCTCGAAGGGCGCCTTTCGAGACTCCACAGGGTGGCGCAGGTGCTCCTCGAGAAGGAAGTCATCGAAGGAGAGGAGCTGCGGAGGCTACTGCGAGGGGAGGAGGATGGTAAAGGTCCAGAGGAAGGTCAGGGAGATCATCGATGAGTTCCAGATGCTCAGAGGGGGCGAAACGGTGGGGGTAGCGGTGTCGGGGGGGGTGGATTCGGTGGTGCTCTTAGACCTTCTCAAGGGACTCGCAAAGGACCTCAAACTAGAGTTGGTGGTGCTTCATCTCGAACACGGGATAAGGGGGGAGGAAGCGAGGCGTGACGAGGCCTTCGTGAGGGACCTCGCAAGGAAAGAAGGACTGCCTTTCCATTGCCGTAGAGTGGACACCCCGAGGCATGCCCGCGAAAGGGGCCTTTCCCTCGAGGAGGCGGCCCGGGAGTTGCGCTATGCCTTTTTCGAGTCCGCCGCCAAAGAACTCGGGCTCGAACGGATAGCTCTCGGCCATACGGCAGATGATCAAGTGGAGACGGTCATCATGGCCTTCCTTCGGGGAGCGGGCTTGCGGGGATTGAAGGGGATTCCCCCCGTCAGGGGGATCTACATCAGGCCGATGCTTCGGCTGTGGAGACGGGAAGTGCAGGAGTACGCCGCGGAGCGAGGCCTCCCCTTCGTGGTGGATAGCTCCAACCTCGATCCGTCCTATCTGAGGAATCGCATCCGTCACGAAGTGCTACCCATGCTCGAGGGGCTCAACCCCAGGATAAGGGAGCGCCTTCTGGAGATGGCCGAGGTCCTCCGTGAAGAGGACGAAGCATTGCGGGAGGTTTCCCACAGGGAAAAGGAGAGGCTTTGCCGACGAGACGGCCCTGGATGGCGTCTGCAGGTGGAGGAATTGCTCCGCCTCCCCAAGGGGTTGCGTTCCCGGGTGCTGGCGGAGGTCTTCCAGGACCTCGCCAAGGTCCCCCTACCCTATCGCCACCATCAGGCCCTTAAGGATGTGGTGGAGGGGGAAAAACGCGGCGTCCAGCTTCCCAAGGGATTGGTGGCCTTGAGGGAGGGGGGGGAGATCTATCTCGGCCCCGAGCCCAAAGGAACGCAGATCGAGGAGCGGGTCCTTGTTGTGCCCGGGGTTACGGTCCTCGAAAGCGGGGAGCTGGAGATAGAGGCCGAAGAGCGCCAGGGGCCCCCCGATGGGACGCCGTCACCGGACGTGGCCTTCCTCGACCGCGACAAACTCCGCCTCCCCCTCCGGGTGCGTTCAGCTCGGCAGGGAGACCGCTTCGTCCCCCTTGGGCTGGGGGGGACTAAAAAACTTCAAGACTTCTTCGTAGACGAAAAGGTGCCACGGAGCAAGAGATCCCTTGTACCCGTGGTCCTCACAGGGGACGAGATCTGCTGGGTGGCTGGGATGAGGGTAGATGAGCGTTTCAGGGCCACCCCGGAGACGAAACGGACCCTCATCCTGAGGTTGAAAAGGGCCAGACGGTGACCTCCTCTCCTTCGGCGACCCCTTCCTTTTGGGCATCGATCCGCAGGAGGCCGTCCCCTTTCACCAGGGAGGAGAGGGCCCCCGATTTGCCAAAGACGGGGTAGGCGTAAAGGACTTCTCCCTCCTTCCTGAGGGTCACCCTCACGAAGTCCTCCCTCCCCGGAGCCGAGGGGATGTTCCGCGAGGCGATGGCCTTGAGCTCGTAAGGGAAGGGGGGCAGGTAGGGTTCTTCGCCCCCTATCCTCTTCAAGGAGGGACGGACCATAACCAGAGCGACGACTGTGCAGGAAGCAGGGTGTCCGGGCAATCCCCAGAGAACGGTGCCGCCCTTAAGGGCCAAGAGGGTGGGCTTGCCAGGGCTTATGGCCACGCCGTGGACCAATACCTCCGCCCCCAAGGCCTTCAGGGCGGCCATGGTCACATCCCTCGCCCCTACAGAGCTCCCTCCCGATATCAGGACGGCGTCACAACTCTCCACCCCTTCCTCGAGGAGTCTGAGAAGGGAGGACTCCTCATCCCGGGCATGTCCTAAGTAAAGGGGAACACACCCTATCTCCTCGGCTATCCCCCACAGGGCGTAATGGTTTGAATCGCGTATCTGGCCCGGTCCCGGGGTCTCGTGGACAGGGACGATCTCGTCCCCGGTGGAAATTATCCCCACCTTCGGACATCTAAAGACATCGATCTCCCCCAGGCCCAGCGTGGCACAGAGGGCGACGTCTTGGGGTTTGAGCCTCTTCCCCCTGGGCAGGAGCTCCTCACCGGCCTTGAAGTCCTCTCCTGGTCTCATGACGTTCTCCCAGGGCGACACGGGGCGCAAAACCTCCACCTCGGCGGGGGGAATCCTTCGGGTGTACTCCAGCATCACCACCCCATCCGCCCCTTCCGGCATCATCCCCCCGGTGGGGATGGCTGCTGCCTCTTCAGGGCCGATGGAGAAGGCAGGGGCCTCCCCCATCTTCACCTCCCCCACCACCTTGAGAGGCACCGGTGAGGACGGCGAGGCACCGAAGGTATCGGCGGCCCTCACGGCATAGCCGTCCATGGTAGCCCGGGCGAAGGGAGGGAAGTCCTCAGAAGCCCTCACAGCAGAGGCCAACACCCGTCCCCTTGCCCCCTCCAGGGGGACCTTTTCCCTTCCCACCGGCTCGAAACCCGCGAAGAGCGACCAAACCTCCTCTACAGTCTTTACCTGGAAGAACTCCATCCCTCAATCACCCGCACCTCATCCCCCACCCGTACCTTGCCCCCTTTCAGGACCCTTCCAAAACGGCCCTCCCGGCTCACCAGCCATGGCCTTCCCGCCTCTTCGAGCTTTCCCTTTCCTATCTGCAGGATCTCCACCACAGCTTCCCCCACCTGGAGTTTCGTCCCTACCCTGAGGTGTTCCAAAGGTATGCCCCTGATGGTGAGGTTTTCGCTGTACTCCCCCTCTGTGAGGGTTTGGAGGACCTCGGAAGGGACCAAGGCCATGGCCTCAAGGGGGAGGAGGCTGACCTGTCTCTCCGAGCCCGCATGAGCATCCCCTTCTACACCCCAGTCCTCCCGCAGAAGGGCCTCCCCCACGTTTCTCTTCGGGATGCCTCTTTTTTCCGCCAGGTTGACCGCTACCACCTCTCCTCGCCCTTCTGAAGCCCTCCAGTGGCCGCTCTTGCCTCCTTTCTTCTCCAGAAGTCTGAGTCCGGAGATGACCACGGCACGATCCACGGCCTTGACCATGTCGTAGACCGTTAGGGCCGAGACGGCCGCAGCGACCAAGGCCTCCATCTCCGCCCCAGTCTGCCCTCGGAGCCTTACAGAAGTCCCTATGCGCAGAAGCCCCGCCTCAAGCACAGGGGAAAAATCCACAGCCACCGAGGAGATGTTCAGGGGATGGCACAGGGGGATCAACTCGGCCGTCCTCTTGGCGGCCATGATCCCCGCTAACCTCGAGGCCGAGAGCACATCGCCCTTCTCCACCCCACCCTCCACGACCATCCTGAGGGTCTCGGGCCTCATGGCCACCCACACCTCAGCACGGGCCTCCCTCAGGGTGACCTCCTTTGCGGAGACATCCACCATCTTGGCCCTTCCTCGCTCGTCCAAATGGCTGAGCTTCATCTCACCCCCCGATGCTCGCCATCCCCCTCTGGCATTTCCTGATCCGGAAGCCGTCGCGGCACCATCCCACCGGCTTCATCTCCAGGGCTCTCCTCAAGGCTTCCAAGATCCCCTCCTCCCCTTCCCCTGCGCGAAGGACCGCCTTGAGGTCCACCTCGTCGTCCGAAAAGAGGCATGCCCTGATCTTGCCGTCGGCGGTAAGCCTCAGCCTGTTGCAGGTGGCGCAGAAATGGGCACTCAAGGGGGATATAAAGCCCACCTCCCCCTTACCTCCATGGATCCGAAAGCGACGGGCCGGGCCGTCGAGCTCCCCCGCGGGCACAGGGATGAGCTCCCCCAGCGCCTCCAGCCTCCTTCTTATCTCTTCGCAGGTTAAGACCTTGCCCTCTTCCCAGCGGTTCTCCCCTACCGGCATGAACTCGATGAACCTCACGTGAAGGGGATGGTCCATAGAGAGACGGGCGAAGTCCTCGATCTCGTCGTCGTTGATCCCTCTGAGGGCCACCACGTTTATCTTCACGGGGTGAAGCCCCACCCTCATGGCCTCCTCTATCCCCTGCCACACCTCCTTAAAATGATCCCTGCGGGTGATGTAAGCGAAGCGCTCAGGTCTCAAGGTATCCAAGCTCACGTTTATTCGCTTTAGCCCCGCCTCCTTGAGATCTCGAGCGTATTCGGCCAACAGGACCCCGTTGGTGGTGAGGCTCACGTCCTCTATCCCCGGGGTGGCCACGATCTCCTTCACCAGTTCCACGATCCCCTTCCTCACTAAGGGCTCACCCCCGGTCAGTCTCACCTTCCTTATCCCGTGGGAGGCGAAGACCCGCACCACTTGTAGGATCTCCTCGAAGGTCAGGATCTCCCCGTGGGGAAGGAGCTCCTCCCCTTCCGCCGGCCTACAGTAACGGCAACGGAGGTTGCAGCGGTCGGTCACGGAGATGCGCAGATAGTTCACCACCCTATGATATCGATCTAAGAGCATCTCAGGAGATTCTATCACACCACGGAGAGGAAGTTACGGCTCCCACTGAAAGGCTACGATGGAGACATCGTCGGAGAAGACCTCCCCTCCCTGATACTCCCTCACCTCCGCCACCAGTTCGTCTAAGATTTCGGGCAGAGGCAGATGGTGGTGAGTCTCAAGAAAGGCCTTTACCCGTTCGATACCGAAGACATCCCCTTCAGCCGGGGCGGCCTCCAAGATACCGTCTGACAGGACCACCAGGGCATCACCCTCCTCCAACCCGAGGTGGAACTCCCCATCCTCCTCCCTCGGGATGCCGAAACCGAGGGGAGGCCCACCGAAGTCGAGGGCGAGAACCTCCTCCTGCCGAATCAGCAAGGGAAGGGTATGGCCGGCCCTTGCGAGGCGCACCTCCCCTTTCCTTATGTTGAGGAGCCCGTACAGAAAGGTGAAATAGCGTCCCTGCTCCTCAAAGAGGTTCTGAAACTCCTGATCGAGGGTCCTTACCACCTCCATAGGTCCAGTGACCCGATAATAAGGCGGATCGGGAATCGGGGATTTGAGGATCCCCTGGGCGTGAAGATGGGGACTCAACCGCTGGTAAAGGGCCACGCTCAAAAAGGCGGCCTCAACCCCGTGGCCGGAGACATCTATCTGGTAGAAGCCTATGTGGTCCTCATCCAGGCGGAAGACGTTGTAAATGTCGCCGGATACGAAGGCACTGGGGATGAACTTCGCGGAGAACTTCACCTGAGGAAGCTGCGGCAAGTCCTTGGGCAAAAGGCTTTGTTGGGCCTCAGCCGCTGCCTCGAGGTATCTCCTCAACTCCTCGTTTTGATCCTTGAGCCTCTTTTCGAGCTCCACGATCCTCCTGCCGGCCTTGAGCCTTACCCGCAGCTCCGCTGGATCGTAGGGCTTGGTGATGTAGTCATCCGCTCCCGCTTCGAGTCCGGCCACCACGGAATCCTTTTCCCCCCGGGCCGAGACGAAGATTATGTAGACGTAATGGGGAGTAAGGGTCGAACGGATCTTGCGGCAGAGCTCCAGCCCGTCCATCTTGGGCATCATCCAGTCGGTGACCACGATGTTGGCGGGGTCCTGCTGGAAAAGCTCCCATGCCTCTTCGCCGTCAGCGGCGCCTACGACATCGAACCCCTCCCCCCTGAGGGCCCGTTCCAACATCGCCCGGGATATGCGATCGTCCTCTGCTACCAACACCTTCATTCGGGACCTCCTCTGAGCCAGCGCTCAAGGGCCCTGAGCCCCTCCTGCAACCTCTCCACCAGCTCCACCGCCCCCTCCCCATCCCCTTTTCGCACGGCATCCTGAAGGGCCTTGGCCGTGGATCTCATCTCCTCAAGACCGAGGTTCCCTGCAGTGCCCTTAAGGGTATGGGCTTCCCGTTCGGCCTCATCCCACTTCCTGTCGGCGATCGCCTCCTCCAAGCGACGGAGGCGGTCACGGCCATCGCTCAGGAACATCTCCAGGAGCCCACGGAGGAACTCCTCATCCCCGTCAACCATATCCAAAGCGCTCTTCATGTCCACGGGGATGGAGACCTTAGGGCCTTCGTCTTCCTTGGCCTTATTCACCATAACCTCTTCAATGGTGCGGAATAGATCGGCAGGCCTTATGGGTTTGGAGACGTAGCCATCCATCCCCGCTTCGAGGCATCGCCTCCGGTCCTCTTCGAAGGCATGGGCGGTCAAGGCTACTATGGGCAAGCGCCATCCCCTTTGCCTTATCCTCCTTGTGGCCTCAAGGCCGTCCATCTCCGGCATCTGCACATCCATAAGTATCAAATCGAAATTCCTCCCCTCCAGGAGCTCCAAAACCTCCTTGCCGTTGGAGGCCACCTCTACCTCCCAGCCCCTCTTGCGCAACAAATTTACCACAAGCCGCTGATTTACGGGATGGTCCTCCGCCAGAAGGACTCGCAGGGACTTCCCTTCAAGGGACGAGGGAACATGGGGCTCCAATTCACTCTCCCCTTCCTCCTTGAAAAATTCCATGATGAGGTTGAACAACTTCGACCTTCTTACCGGCTTCATGATGACCTTTGCCCCTAAGGTCTCGGCGCGATCCCTGGCCCCCCTGCCGGTGGATGAGACCATAAGGAGGACGGGAACTCCTTTATAGCCCCCCATCCTTCGCACCCTTTCGATCAAACTGATGCCGTCAAGGCGAGGAATGTCCTCATCTACTATCAAGAGGTCGTACCCCCCGTCCTCGTCCAAGACGCTCAAGGCGGACATTCCGTCCTCCACGGCTCGAGGTCGCATGCCCCAAGATGCGATGATCTCCTCAAGGACCATTCGAACGGTGGAATTCCCCTCCACCAAGAGCACCTTCTTACCACTCAGCTCTGGAACCTCCCCTTCCTCTACCTCCGAAGAGGGCTTGAGGAGGAGGGTGAAGTGAAAGGTAGAACCCTTGCCCGGTTCGCTCTCCACCCAGATCTTACCCCCCATCATCTCCACCAGCCGTTTGCTGATGGCCAGTCCCAATCCCGTACCCCCATAGCGCCTGGTGATGGACGGATCCGCCTGGGAAAAGCTCTCGAAGATGGTGCCGAGCTTCTCCGGGGGAATTCCTATCCCCGTGTCGGAAACCTGGAATTCCAGCAGCAATCCATCCTCCACCTCCGTCAAACGATCCACCTTCACAACCACCTCCCCTCGCTCTGTGAACTTCACCGCGTTTCCCACCAAGTTGAGCAAGATCTGCCTGACCCTCCCGGGATCCCCTTTAACCCGCTGGGGGATCCCTACGGGGATGTGACAGAGGATCTCCAGTCCCTTGGCATGGGCCTTTGGGGCCAAAGAGGTGACCGTGGATTCCACCAGTTCCCGTAGGTCAAACTCCACCTCCTCCAGCTCTAAGCGCCCCGACTCTATCTTGGAGAGGTCGAGGATGTCGTTTATGATCTGCAGGAGGTTCTCCGCGGAGAGGCGAAGCATCTCCACATAATCCCGTTGTTCCGGGGTAAGGGCTGTCTCTCCGAGGAGCTCTGTCATGCCTATGATGGCGTTCATGGGGGTGCGGATTTCGTGACTCATGTTGGCCAGGAATTCGCTCTTGGCGCGGCTCGCCTCTTCGGCCAACTCCTTGGCCCTGACCAATTCGGTAACATCGATGATGTTGAGCATCACCCCCTCATAGTGCCCCTCCCAATAAATGGGCTGAAAGCGCATGATCACCTCGGCTCCCCGAAGGGGTCGCTGGATGACCACCGGGGGGGAGTGGAGCCGTGTCCTGAAGCCGAAGATCATCTCCCTAATACGAGAACGGATCTCCGGCGGGTGCAGTTCCTCCAGCTCGCGCCCTATGAGCTCAGAAGCTGGCACCCCCATGAACTTGCAGAGGAACTGATTCACCTCACTGATCCGATTCCGGGAATCGGCGAAGACCACCCCTTCTTCCATCCCCCCGATCATGGCTTTGAGCTTCGCTGATTCCCTCCGTAGGCGCTCCTGAACCTCTTTCAACCCCCTTATAGACCTTCCCTCCACCACTCCGCCGATGATCTTCCCCTGACCGTCGAAGAGGGGACTGACACTGGTGAGGAAGGGAACAGCGGTACCGTCCCGGGTGTAAAAGGGGAGTTCGAAGCCGAAGCTCTTTCCCTCCAAAGCCAGGAGCACGGCCTCCTTTACCATGGCCGTGACCTCCTCTCCCCCCTTAAACCACTCCGTCTCCCAAGCAACCCTCCCGATCATCTGGGAACTGGTGTAACCGGCATCCTCCAATGCCCTCCTGTTGATGTAGACCCACCTCCCCTCCCTGTCGAAGATCCCCGCGAAACTCGACATGGAGTCAAGGAGGTAAAGGTAACGGTTGAGCTCCTCCTCCCTCTTCTTCAACTCCGATATGACCACGCCCTCGGCAACCATGGACTCCACTTCCCCCCGGGGGTCCTTCTGAGGGGTGAGACCGAGGAGCACGGGGATGATCTCCCCCTTACGGGAAAGGACTTCAATCTCGAGCCACAGATCCCCTGCCCCCTGTCCCACTCTTTCGATGGCCCCTTTGACCCTCTCTGCGGCCCTTTTGGGGAACCACGGAGCTTCGTAAAAGGGCATTCCTATGACCCCTTCGCCCCCCTTCAGTTGCTCTATCACCCGCCGGCTTACGAAACGGATCTCGCCCCCGCGGCTTAGCACGGCGGCAAAGCTGGACATAGCGTTTATGAGGTTGTGGGCCTGTTCCAGCTCCCGGCGGGCTTCCTTCAAGGCGGTTATGTCCTGCCCCTCGGCCACCAGGTACTCCACCTTGCCCTCCGCGTCCGTAACAGGCCGTAGAATGAACTGTACATAAGCGAAGGACTCACCGATCCTTATGCGTTCTTCCCTGAAGACGGCTTCCCCTGAGGCCGCCCTGACAATGGCTCTGCGCAGGTTTTCCTTGGCCTCCTGGGAATAAGACCAGAAGGGAGTCTCATCTAAAGGCTTGCCCACCAGGTCCTTGCTGGTAGAGCCTACGGCCTTGGCCGCGTTCTCATTGATCAGGAGCACTATCCCTTCAGGACTGAGCTTGGCGTTGAAGGTGAAAAGGTGGTCCACATACCTCTGCAGTTCCGCCCTCGCCCGCCAAAGCTCCTCATGGATCCCCCGCTCCTCGGTGATGTCCTCGACGAAGGCCCCTATCCCCAAGGGACGATGGCCGTTGAGATGGGGGAAGAGGGAGAGCCTTATGTAAAAAGTCGATCCATCCCTCCGTCTTGCCTCCGCCTCCTCTACAACCGGGCCCTGCCAAGCCCTGTCCAGCAAGTCCTTTCCCCTTTTGTCATCCAGTCCCAGCAAGGAGGGGAAGGGTCGACCCAAAAGGGCGCTTCGTTCATGGCCGAAGTAGCCCCACATCTCAGCTGCGGCCTGATTGGCGTAAAGGATCTTCCCCTCCCGGTCGAAGAGGAAGACGCCCTTAAGGGATTGTTCCACGAGGAGATGAAGTCCTAACGCCTGCAGATCCCGTACCCTAAAGGGGGCTTTCCCCCTGGGTCGGGGAGAGGGGATGGTCTTCAAGTGGACACTCCTTTTTGCTATCTTTTCGACACCCATCCACTCCCCCTTTAGTCCGGGGCGAAGAAGAGAGGAGGGAAGGATTGGTGAAGGCTGTAATCCTCGCGGCCGGGCACGGCACCAGATTAGGAAAGTTGGGTAGAGAGAAACCCAAGGTCTTGGTACGGGTTGCGGGAAGGGAACTCCTGTATCGTCACCTTTACCTGCTCAGCCGGTTGGGGGTGGAGGAATTCGTCATAGTGGTGAACTCGAACACCCAGCAGCAGGTGCAGGAGTTCCTCCAGGGGCAAAACTACCGCTGGAGCCTCGTGGTAAACGAGGCGCCCGAAAAGGGCAACGGGTACTCCCTTTTGCTGACAAAGGATCACGTGGAAGGGACCTTCCTCGTGGTGATGGGGGATCACGTCTATGAGGAGGCCTTCCTGAAAAAGGCCATAAAGGGGGAAGGGCTAATCGTCGACCGCGAGGGACGCTTCATCGACCACGAGGAAGCCACCAAGGTCTCGGTGCAAGGGGGAAGGGTGAAGGATATCGGGAAGGCCATCTCCGGCAACGCCTTCGACACCGGCTTCTTTGTGCTTACAGAGGAGGTCTTCCGACACGCCGCCGAAATCCTTGAGGAAAAGGGCGCGGTGGAGATGAGCGAGATAGTCAAGAGGGCGGGGCTGGAGGTAACGGAGGTCTCAGGCTACCTCTGGATGGACGTGGACACACCCGCCGAAGCAAAAAAGGCCACGCGCGTCCTCGTACGCAACGCCCTCAAGGGGACCGGAGATGGCTTCGTCTCCAGGATGATAAACAGGCGGCTTTCCCTATGGCTGTCTGAGCGAGTGATCAACCACCTGACCCCAAACCAGGTATCCATTCTATCCTCCCTCATAGGGGGGGTGGCAGCCCTCCTGGCCCTTCTGCACCCCGCTGCGGGAGGAATCCTCTATCAGCTTAGCTCGGTGCTGGACGGGGTGGACGGAGAAATAGCCAGGGCATCCCTGCGGACATCCCCCTTCGGAGGTTGGATGGACTCCCTATTGGACCGTGGTGTGGACTTCCTGTTTCTCCTCGCCCTCGGTTACTCCCTGGCGCCCCCTGCGGCCTTCTGGGGGGTAATCGCCGCGGCCATCTTCGGTTCGGTTATGGTGAGTTATTCCACTGAGCGTTACCGCGCGGCCTTCCTGAAGGATATCTATAGGGAGATACCCATCATGCGCTATATGGTGGGGAAGCGAGACGAGAGGATCTTCCTCACTATGGTACTCTGCCTCTTCGGTATGGTTACGGAGCTATTCCTCCTCCTTGCCCTTTGGACAAACTTAAGGGTTCTGGCCACTGTGGCCTTGGTTTGCAAAAAGGAGAAGGGGAAGAGGGATTGATCCGATTACCGCTCCCTCTCCCCCCTGATGAACTCCTCGACCATCTTCTTGGCCTGCCAGTCGGGGTACTGGATGGGAGGGTGCTTCATGGTGTAAGCGCTTATGGAATAAAGCGGTCCACCTATGCCGCGGTCCCTGGCGAGCTTGCAACACCTGATGGCGTCGATCATGGAACCGCCGCTATTGGGCGAATCCTCCACGTTGAGCTTTACCTCCACGTACATAGGTACGTCGCCGAAAAGCCTTCCCTCGAGCCTGATGTAGGCTATCTTGCGGTCCTTTAGCCAGGGGATCCAGTCAGAAGGTCCAATGTGGATGCAATCTCCGTTCATCTCATAGGGCAGCATGGAGGTGACCGCCTCGGTCTTGGAGATCTTCTTCGTCTTGAGACGGTCCCTCTCCAGCATGTTGAGAAAATCGGTGTTTCCGCCGAAGTTCACCTGATAGGAACGGTCCATCTTCACCCCCCGATCGACAAAGAGCCTCGTCAAGACCCGATGGAGGATGGTGGCACCGAGCTGGGATTTGATGTCGTCCCCCACCACAGGGATGCCCGCCTCCTCGAAGCGCCGAGCCCATTCCTTATCCGAGACGATGAAGGTGGGCATGGCATTGATGAAGGACACCCCCGACCTGTAACAGGCCTCGGCGTAGAAACGGGCCGCCTTCTCAGATCCCACGGGTACATAGTTGATGAGGATGTCGGCCTTTGTATCCTTAAGGACAGAGACGACATCCTCGAGTTCGTCCTCCTTCTCATCAGCCAGCACGAAGCTCTTGTCCATGGGGTATTCACCCATGTGGGGGGCGACACCGTCCAGAACTTTACCCATGCGGACCTTCACCCCGGTCTCGGGGATCTCCGGTTCGAAAACCGTGGTGCAATTGGGAGGGGCGAAGATGGCCTCTGATATGTCCTTTCCCACCTTACGCGCATCCACATCCCACGCAGCAACGACCTCTATATCCCAGGGCTTATACCCCCCGATGTCTTCATACATGAGACCACTGACATCCACGTTGCTCCTCTTGCGGTAGTAATGGATCCCCTGGATGAAGGAACTGGCACAATTGCCTACGCCAGCGATGGCTATCCTGATCTTATCCCTCATTCTCCCTCCTCCTTTCTTCAAGTTTTTAGAGTCAGAGAGAAAAAGGAGTGCGAAAAACCCCAAATAAAAATTAGTGAGCCTTTACCCTATTTCAAGGGGAAAAAGGATAAAGCTCTTTTTGGTGCCGGAGGTGGGATTCGAACCCACACGGGAGTGGCTCCCGGGGGATTTTGA
>CAZGDM010000044.1:0-14210 GCA_964525275.1 uncultured Thermodesulfobacteriota bacterium
TGAGCCTGCGCTGCCCCTGGGCGAGCTTGCGAATCTCTTCCTCCGTCCTCCTCTGCGCCTCGGCAAGCTCTTCAACTCTCTGCTCCGTCCTCCTCTGGGCCTCAGCAAGCTCGTTCAGCGCCACCTCAAGCCTACTCACCCGCTCCTCCGTCTTCGCCTGGGCCTCTGCGAGCTGCTCCAGACGCCGCTCCGTCCCCCTCTGGGCCTCGGCGAGCTCTTCAACCCTCTGCTCCGTCCTCCTCTGGGCCTCGGCAAGCTCGTTGACCCTCTGGGCCAGCTCCCTGACGATCTCCTTCAGCTCATTGAACTCCCGTTTGGTGACGGACTCCTCCCTCTGTCGCTCCACCTCCTCCAGAAGGTCAATGAGTACCTGCCTAAGCTCGGGAGGGACACTTTCAAGCTTCTTGATAAATCCAACACTTACAGGCATAACCTAAGTATAACAGAGAAAAGCTTCATAAAAATCAAGGGCCGCAAAATTCACACGGATAGAGATAAGTCCACAAAGGAAGCCCTTCAGAAACGAACCACCTGGCGAAAACTCCCTTTATCCTCAAAGACCTCTATCTCAGCCCCGATTCTTTCTGCCAGTCTTCGGGCGAGTTCAAGGCCTAGTCCGCTGCCGCGGGAGGCATCGGGGGCGATGTCGTTTTCCAAGACCAACCTGGCCCCTTTTCCCTCCTTCCTCAGGGAAATCCTTACATAACTCCGAGAGTAACGGGCGGTGTTCTCCACTAGCAGATGGAGCATCATTTCGAGGTCAGCCCGATGGACCTTGACCTCGACCTTCTCCAGCTCTAACTCCAGACGCTTATCCTTGAATGCCTCTTTGAAGGGTTCAAGGACGTGCTGAAGCAGCTCCTTCAAATTCACCCTCTCCGTTCTCTCCGTCCCCTTTGGGAAATCCCGGATCAACTCCATGGTCCGGCGAAATTGGCCCTCCATGTAGGAGTAGGCCTGCTGCAAGCGCTCAAGAGCCGCCGGCACCATCCCTTCCCTCAGAATCTCGAGGTTCACCCTTTGGGTGGCGAGGAAGTTCCCCAGCCTGTGGGAGAGGACGAGGAGCATCAACTCCAGAAACTGCCTGCTCTGTTCCCGTTCCCTGAGGTATCTCCAGAGGAGCTTGTAGAAGAGGTAGGAAAGGCTCAACACAAGAAAGGCCTCCCACAGGAGGAGACCGAGGGCGAAGTTGCGGAGTTTGCACTTGGCCTCACTGAGGTCGAGGAAGACGAATTTCCCCTCGAAATTCGGGTCAAAGAGAGCAAGATCCTTACCCTCCAGAGGGACCTCCGAAACCCTGATGTAAGAGGGAAGCTGATGGTCCTCCTTCGACGCCAGAAGCTTTAGTTGGAGCTCGGCGTCTCGCCACAGACCGTCCAGCAACTCCATCCGGTGAAACCTCACCGCGACGAAGTTTAGGGCGGAGATCCCCACGAAGAGCATCAAGAAGAAAGCGCCAAGGAGCTTGTGCTCGAAGCCTATCTTAATCGGTATCCCCTACCTTTGTAGGTCTCGATGGCGTCCGGGGGAAGGATCTTCCGCAGCTCCTTTATGTAAACCCTCACTATCTCATCTCCCACTGGGTCCTCCCCCCAGACGTAGTTCAGGATGCGCTCCTTGCTGACCACCTCCCCCCGATGCCTCACCAGAAAGGAGAGGAGGGCCCAGGCCTTGGGAGACAGCTTGACCTCCTGTCCTCCCCGATAGACCACCTCAGCCTCAAGGTCCACTTTCAAATCCCCCACCTCCACTACCTGCCTTCCTCCTCTACGTCTGGCAAGGGCCTTGAGTCGCAGAAGGAGCTCCTTGGGGGCAAAGGGCTTTGAGAGGAAGTCATCGGCGCCGTTTCCAAAGCAGACCTCTTTGTCCTGGAGGGATTTCTTGGCGGTCAGTACCAGGACGGGGGTGTCCACCCCTTTGGCCCTCAAACGCCGCAGCAGGTCCTCTCCCCTACCGTGGGGGAGGATGAGGTCAAGTACTATCACATCGAAATCCTCACACAAAAGGGTGGGCTCCACGTCGAGGTCATCGCTTAACCACTTTACTTTGAGGCCGTTGAGCTCGAGATATTCCTTAACCGACTGCCCCAGGAGGGTATCGTCCTCTATCAAGAGCACCTTCATGCCGCTAAGTATAAAGCAAATTCTTTGCCAGAAGTGGCAACCTTCACCTTTTAGGTCCACGAAGTTTATTACTCCCTACGCAAATTCCCTGTCAAATTGTCAGGTTTGGCCCCTTCGGCCTTTAATTCCTTGACACCCAAGCCACGGCTGGCTTAGTCTTTAAACGTTTTCCAGGGAAGTCCTCTCCATCGAGGAGGTGAGTTGCCAGGGCAAATGGGCAGCGAAAAGCCGAAGAAGTGGATCCTGCTGATCCCTGTCCTGATGCTCTGGGGTTGTACCTCCGAGAAGGTCCTGCATAAGAAGGTGAGCCTCACCACCTATCATTCCCCAGTCTCGGTGAAACGGGAAAAGCCGAAGGCGGAGCAAGAGGAAGTCCTCTCCCGGCTGACCCCCATGGAGGTCGTCAGGGAGCAGGTCGAAGAGGCCATTTCCGTGGAGGGCGGGGTCGTCCAGGCGGAGGAGAAGAGGGAACCCGAGGAAGAAGCCCCCATGGAGATGGAGGGCCCCGAGTTCGATATCCCCATCGTGGTCAACGATCGCGTCGAGTACTTCATCCGCTTTTTCCAGACCACGGCGAGGGAGCGCTTTGCCCGGTGGCTCAAGCGGTCGGGGAAGTACATCCCCCTCATGAAGAAGCTCCTGAAGGAGCACGGCCTTCCGGAGGATCTGGTCTATCTGGCGATGATAGAGAGCGGCTTCAACCCCACGGCCCGCTCCCGGAGGCGAGCGGTTGGTCCGTGGCAGTTCATCTACCGCACCGGTAAGAAATACGGCCTGCGGGTAGACTATTGGGTGGACGAACGGCGCGATCCCGAGAAGTCCACGGTGGCTGCGGCTCGTTATCTCAAGGACCTCTACGATCAGTTTCAGTGCTGGCTGCTGGCGGCGGCGGGGTACAACGCCGGCGAGGGAAAGATCGCCCGGGCCATCAGGCGCTATCGCACCGAGGACTTCTGGGAGCTGAGCAAATACCGCTACCTCAAAAGGGAGACCCGCGATTACGTGCCCAAGATGATCGCCGCAGCGCTAATCGCCAAGAATCCGGAAAAATACGGCTTCGGCGACATAGAGTACGACGACCCCATCGAGTTCGACCGCGTCACCGTCCCTCCGGCCACCGATCTGCACGTGGTGGCCTCCTGTTGCGGGGTGAGCTACAGGGAGATAAAGGCCTTGAACCCGGAGTTGCTCAGGTGGTGCACCCCTCCTGATGGCGATTACGAGCTGAAGATACCCAAGGGGAAGAAGGAACAGTTCCTTCAGTGCTTTCAGAGACTGCCCGACTCCAAGAGACGCTACTCGGGCTTCGTCAAGTACAGATTGAGAAGGGGGGACACCCTCTGGAGGATAGCCAGACGCTACGGCATAAGCCTAAAGGTCCTTATGCGCATAAACCGCATAAGGAACCCCCGGAGGCTCTGGGCGGGACAGTACATCCTCGTGCCCAAGAGGGTCTCGGTGAAGCGATCTCCATCGCGGCGGACGGTGACGGCCCGTGCCAGTCGCAATGGCAGAAAGGTCGTCTACATCGTGAGAAGGGGAGACACCCTGTGGAAGATCGCCAGGAGATACGATCTCTCGGTAAGGGACATCAAGCGATGGAACAACCTCCGAGGGAACCTCATCCGCCCGAAGGACCGCATCCTCCTCTGGCTCGATTAAAGATCCAGCTTCAGGTGTAACTCCTTGAGCTGCTTCGGATCCACCTCCGAAGGCGCCCCGGTGAGTAAACAGGTGCCCCGCTGGGTCTTGGGGAAGGGGATGACCTCCCTAATGGTCTCCTCCCCACAGAGGATCATCATGAGGCGGTCGAACCCCAAGGCGATGCCGCCGTGTGGTGGGGCTCCGTACTGCAGGGCCTCCAGCAGAAAGCCGAACTTCTGCCTGGCCTCATCCTCCGAAATGTCAAGCAAACGGAAGATCCTCTGTTGTAGATCCAAGCGGTGGTTCCTTATACTGCCACCTCCGATCTCGTGGCCGTTGAGCACTATATCGTAAGCCCGTGCCTTGACCTCAAGTGGAGAGGACTCGAGCTTGGGAATGTCTTCCTCCTTCGGGGAGGTAAAGGGATGATGCACGGCCACATAGCGCCTCTCCTCTTCGCTGTACTCGAGAAGCGGGAAGTCCTCAACCCAGAGGAACCGAAACTCCCCGCTGGGGATAAGCCCCCGACTCTGCGCCAGATCCAGGCGCATACGACCGAGGACGTCCAGGGCGACCTCCCGGGAATCGGCTACGAAGAGGAGCAGGTCTCCCTCATCGGCTTCCATTCTCTCGGTTATCCGCTGCTGAAGTTCCCGAGGGAAGAACTTGGCGATGGGGGACTGCCAGCCGTCACTCGCCACCCTGGCCCAGGCAAGGCCCTTGGCCCCAAGGGATATGGCCAGGTCGACCAAACCGTCCACCTCCTTGCGGGAGAGCTCCGCCCCCCCTGAAAGTACCAGGCCCTTGACCACACCCCCCTTGGCGATAGCCTCGGAGAATACCCTAAAGGACGACTCGGGCACCAGGTCGCTAATGTCCTTCAACTCCATCCCGAAGCGGAGGTCGGGTTTGTCGGTGCCAAAGCGCTCCAGGGCCTCCTCGTAGCTCAACCTCGGGAAGGGACGCTGGATCTGCACCCCCAGCAACTCACCGAAGAGCTCCTGGAGAAGTCCCTCTACCACCTCCCGCACGTCTTCCTCTGAGACAAAGGACATCTCGAGGTCCACTTGGGTGAACTCCGGCTGCCGGTCCGCCCTCAGGTCCTCGTCCCTGAAGCAGCGCACGATCTGAAAGTACCGATCGAAGCCTGCCACCATCAAAAGCTGCTTGAAGAGCTGGGGCGATTGAGGCAGGGCGTAGAAGGTGCCAGGGGTTAGCCTCGAAGGGACCAGGAAATCCCGGGCCCCTTCCGGGGTGGAGCGGGTGAGGAAGGGGGTCTCCACCTCGACGAATCCCCGGCGACTGAGATAGTTCCTGATGATCTGCGCGGCCCGATGCCTCATCAGAAGGTTCTGCTGCATCCGGGGCCGGCGCAGGTCGAGATAGCGATAGCGGAGCCTCACCTGTTCCCCCACCTCCACATGATCTTCCACGGCAAAGGGCGGGGTACGGGATTCGTTGAGGATGGAAAGCTCCTTCACCAAGACCTCCACGTCACCTGTGGGGATCTTGGGGTTCTCGGTGCCAGGAGGCCTCTTCGACACCTCGCCCCTGACGGCGATGACGTACTCGGCCCTTAGGTTGTGGGCCAGGCGATGGGCCTCTTCGGATACCTCAGGATTGAAGACCACCTGGACCACCCCTTCGCGGTCCCTCAAGTCTACGAAGATCAACCCGCCGTGGTCCCTGCGGCGGGCAACCCATCCCATGAGGGTCACCTCTCGGCCGACATCGGAAACCCTCACCTGGCCACAATAGCAGCTCCTCTTCCAGCCCTTCGTCATCTCCCCTCCTCAATACAGGTGGACGACCTCCCACCCCTCGTCCTGGAGCCTTCTCGCGATGAAGCGGCGATGGCATCGCCAGGGGAGCCGCTCGCAGCAGAAGAAGGCCGTAGGGGCCTTGGAGGCGAGGTCCTTCAAGGTCTCGAGCCCTTCCTCGAACTGCTGCGTTTTCATCCAGGCCTCATATCCCCCAGGGCGAAACCCGCCCAGCCGGTCACCGAGCCAGTGGTACTCCAGTCCTGAGGCCTCGAGGTGCCGCCTTATCTCCTCCTTCCGGAAATGGGGGAACCGGCGACTCGTGGGAAAGCGCCTCACGTCCACCGCAACCCTGATTCCGTGCTCCTTGAGCAAGGCTATGAACTCCTCTATCGAACGAGTGCTGGTCCCCACGCTGAAGACCTTCAGGCTTGACACTCCTCCAATTCCCTCTGGACCATCTCCTTGAGCCGCTGGACGGCCTCCTGCAATTGGATAAGAATCACCTCCTTGGTCCTGCGGTGACGGACCTCCACCTTGCCGTCCTTGAGGTTCCTTTCGCTAACCGTGACCCTGAAGGGGATTCCCAGGAGGTCTGCGTCCTTGAACTTCACCCCGGCCCTCTCATCCCGATCGTCGAAGAGCACCTCGAGGCCTTGGGCGGTGAGGTCCCGGTAGAGGCCCTCAGCGACCCCCATCACCTCCGGGTCTCTGCTGTTCACCGGCAAGAGGTAGATGTGGAAAGGGGCGATGGAGGCGGGGAAGATGATGCCATCTGAGTCGTGGTTCTGCTCGATGGCGGCCGCCACTGTCCGGCCCACCCCTATGCCGTAACAGCCCATGACGAAGGGCCGTTCTTTCCCCTCCTGATCGAGGAAGGTGGCCCCCATGGCCTCGCTGTATTTGGTGCCGAGTTTGAAGATATGGCCTACCTCTATGCCCCGGGATATCTGCAATCGACCTCCCTCACAGCGCGGGCAAGGATCCCCCTGCTGGGCTTTGCGGATGTCGGCGAATTCATCCACCTCGAAGTCCCGCCCGAAGTTGGCCCCCATTAAATGCAGATCCTCTTCGTTGCCTCCGACCACGAGATTTCGCATCCCCTTGAGGGCTTTGTCGGCGATCTTCCTCACCTTGAGTCCCACGGGACCAGAAAACCCCAAGGGACCTCCCGTTACCTCCCTTATGGTCTCCTCGTCGGCCAGCTCCAGGGAGCGGACCCCGAGGTGGTTGCGAAGTTTTACCTCGTTCACCTCGTGGTCCCCCCTCACCAAGGCGGCCACCACCCCGTCCTCGGTCTTGAAGATAAGGGTCTTGACAAGCCTTTCAGGGGGGACCCCGAGGAAGGAGGTCACCTCTTCTACGGTCCTCCTACCAGGTGTCTCCACGGGACGGAGCTCCTCCATGGGTTCATCCTCTGCTGGGGTGGGGAGATCACCGATCTCTGCCCGTTCGAGGTTGGCGGCGTAATCGCATCGGTCGCAACTGACGATCACGTCCTCTCCGGTGGACGCAAGGACCATGAACTCGTGGGAAAAGCGCCCCCCGATGAGGCCGGTGTCCGCCTCCACGGCCCTGAAGCGGAGGCCGCAGCGACGGAATATCCTGCAATAGGCCTCGTACATCTTGCGGTAGCTCTCCTCGGCCCCTGCCTCATCGGCGTCGAAGCTGTAGGCGTCCTTCATGATGAACTCCCGTGCCCTCATGATCCCGAAGCGAGGCCTGATCTCGTCCCGGAACTTCACCTGGATCTGATAGAGACAAAGGGGCAACTGTTTGTAAGACTTCACCTCCCTCCGGACGAGGTCGGTTACCGCCTCCTCGTGGGTGGGACCGAGGCAGTAGTCCCTGTCCCCCCTGTCCTTGAACCGCAGCATCTCCTTACCGTACTCATCCCAGCGGCCGCTCTCCCGCCACAGATCCGCGGGAAGCACCACGGGAAGCAGCACCTCCTGGGCCCCCGCCCGGTTCATCTCCTCGCGGATTATGGCCTCCACCTTCCTCAGCACCCTCAACCCGAGGGGGAGGAAGTCGTAGATGCCGGCCGCCACCTTGCGGATCATGCCGGCCCGGATCATGAGCTTGTGGCTTACGACCTCGGCCTCAGCGGGGTCTTCACGCAGGGTGGGCAAGAGATAGCGCGAGTATCTCATCCGCTCACCTCTCTGGGAGGAGATCTAAGGGCAAAAAGAAAAAGGGGATGAAATCCTCATCCCCTTCTGGCCCTTCTGGTGCCGAAGGCGGGATTCGAACCCGCACGGGAGTAACCCCACCACCCCCTCAAGATGGCGTGTCTACCAAATTCCACCACTTCGGCACATCAAAATAATACCCCATCCCCCTTTCGTTTTCAACCCTCAGAAGGGGATGTCGTCCTCCTCGACGGTGGTGGGGACGTCGGAAAAGGGGTCCTCCTGGGGGGCCTCAAAGTCGGTCTTGACCTCCCCCGGAGAACCGAGCATCACGATGTTGGTGGCCACCACCTCCGTGACCCACCGCTTGTTGCCGTCGCGGTCCTCCCAGGACCTGGTCCTCAAGCGCCCTTCCACGTAAACCTGCTTTCCCCGCTTGAGGTATTCCGCACAGATCTCCCCGAGTTTGCCGAAGGCCACTATTCTGTGCCACTCCGTCCGCTGCTCCCTCTCGCCGGAGTCGCGGTTCAACCAGTTCTCGTTGGTGGCGATGCGGAAGGTGGTCACGGGGGTGCCGGTGCTGGAGTAACGGATCTCCGGATCGGCCCCCAAGTTCCCCACCAGGATCACCTTGTTCACCCCTCTCATGGCCCCCTCCTTTTGACGGAGGATTATGTCATAGCCCCTACTCCCTTTCAAGGGCGCGGGGCCAAGAGGTGCCTCCGCCGCCTCACGTTGAGCAGCAGTCCCATCCCGATCATGTGGACCACCGTGCAGGACCCCCCGTAGCTCAAAAATGGCAGGGGAAGCCCCACTACCGGAAGCAACCCCAAGACCATACCCACATTCACCGCCACGTGGATGAAGAACATGGCGGTCACCCCCGCTGCCGTGATCGCTCCGAAACGGTCCCTGGCCCTGAAGGCCGTCTCGAACCCCCAGAGGATGAGGAGCATGAAGAGCACGAGCACCACCACGCAGCCCACGAACCCCCACTCTTCCCCGAGCAGGGCGAAGGCGAAATCGGTGTGGTACTGGGGGAGGAACTGGAGCTTGCACTGGGTGCCACCGAGGAATCCCTTTCCCCATAGGCCACCTGAGCCCACCGCAATTTTGGACTGGATGAGGTGGTAGCCCGAACCGAGGGGATCGTTATAGGGATCGAGAAAGGCGATGATCCTCTGCCGTTGATAGTCCTTTAACACGAACCAGCCCGCTGGGGCGAGCAGGGACAGGATCGCCAGAAGGGTGAAGAAGGATCTCCTCCTGATGCCGCAGAACAGCACTACAGCTGAGAAGAGCAAAAGCATCGATACCGCCGTCCCCAGATCCGGCTCCAGAGCGATCAGAGCAGCTGGAAGCAGGGCGATGGCAGTGGGGATGAGGAGGTCGATCAGCGAATACCCCTGCGCCCTCGGACGGCGGTGAAAATAGCGGGCCAAGGCGACGATCAAGGCCAGCTTCATGTACTCCGAAGGCTGAAAACGCATCCCCCCCACTCCTATCCAGCGTTTCGCCCCCCCGACTTCCACCCCGAAGAACCACACCGCTATGAGCAATACGATCCCCAAGGAGTAGAAAAAGTAGGCGAAGGCCTCAAAGCGGCGGTAATCGAGACCGTAGGCAGCGAAGCCGAGGATCACCCCCACACCCAACCACAGGATCTGCCGCTGGTGATAGGGGTAGCCAAGCCCCTGACTGGCACTCCAGAGGTTCACCACCCCGATTACCACCAGGGCCACGAGGATCAGCAACGCCCTCCAATCGGGCATGGCAATGGAGCCGTTACGGACCATCCCCTCCCACTCCAAGCCATTGTTTGATCAGCTCCCTGGCCAAAGGGGCTGCTGCCGACCCCCCATGTCCCCCGTGCTCCACGACCACGGCCACGGCTATGGTGGGCTTCGAAGCGGGGGCGTAAGCCACGAACCAGGCGTGATCCCGCAGTTGATAGGGGAGCTCCGAAGGTTTGAGGCGACGTTCCCCCATCTTGGCGACCTGGGCCGTGCCGGTCTTGCCCGCCACCGCCACCCCGGGGATCCGGGCCGCCCGACCTGTGCCCCGTTCCTCCTCCACCACCCCCAAAAGAGCCTCCCTGATCAATTCCAATTTCGCGGGATTCAAGGGGAGTTTGCCCACGGGCCTTGAACGATAGGAGCGCACCCCCTTCCCTTCAGGATCGACCACCTCCCGGGCGACCATGGGCTGGAAAAGGGTCCCTCCGTTGGCCACTGCAGCGATCATCCTCGCCATCTGAAGGGGGGTGACCAGGAGGGGACCTTGACCGATGGCCATCACCACCGTCTCCCCGTCATACCACCGCTGCCCCTTCGCCTCCTTCCAAGAGGGGCTCGGGACGAAACCCGCCTTTTCCCCGGGCAGGGGGATGCCCGTACGATCTCCGAATCCGAAGGCCCTGGCGTACTTGGCCATGGCCTCAGGACCGACTTTAAGCCCCAGCTGGTAGAAATAGATGTCGCAAGACTGGACTATGGCCTGATGAAGGGCCATCCACCCGTGTCCCCCTTCCTTCCAACACCGGAAGATCCTCTTCCCCACGGGGAAGACCCCTGCACAGAAGGCCGGCTCCGCAGGGTCCACCCTTCCCATGGCAAGGGCTGCCGAGGCCACCACTATCTTGAAGACCGAGCCAGGGGCGTAGAGTCCTTGCAGGGCCCTGTTGGTCAGGGGGTGGAGGGGATCATCGTTGAGGACCTTCCACCTCTCAGGGGGTATCCCCCGGGCGAAGGACGAGGGATTATAGGAAGGAGAACTGGCCATGGCGAGCACTGCCCCGGTGGAAGGGTCCAGAGCTACAATGGCTCCCGCCTTCCCTCGGAGGAGCTCCTCGGCCTTTTGCTGAAGCTCCAGATCCAAGGTCAAGTGGAGATCCCATCCCGGCACGGGGTCCACCTCCCTCAAGACGCGGAGCTCCCTGCCCAAGGCATCCACCTCCACCTGACGCCCGCCCTTGGTGCCCCGCAAGTACCCTTCCCAGGAAGCTTCCAGTCCCGTCTTTCCGATATAATCCCCGATGTCGTACCCCCTGCCCTTAAGGCGTCGCAGCTCCTCCCTGCTTATCTCCCCCACCATGCCCAAAAGGTGGGCGGCGAGTTTGCCGTAGGGGTAGACCCTAACAGGCACCACGGAGATCTCGACCCCGGGCAACTCCATCTGATGGGCCTTTACCCGGCTCAGCTCTTCCCAGCTCAGATCCTCCTTTATCCTTACAGGTTCGAAGGGGCGTCTCCCCTGACCCGTGAGCTTCCGCAGGATCTCCTCTTTGGGGATGGAGAGCAACAGCGAGAGCTCAGCGGCCAGTCTGTCCTTGTCCCTCACGTCCTCGGGGATGACAAACAAGTCGAAGGCCGGGCGATTGTCTGCCAGGACGCGCCCTTTGCGATCGAGGATCCTCCCTCTCAGCGGGGTGACCTTGACGATCCTTATGCGGTTGTTGTCGCAGAGCCTCCTGAAGCGCTCCCCTTTTATCACCTGGAGCTGCCAAAGCCTCAGCACGAAGACCCCGAAGGTGAGGAGGACCACCCAGTAAAAGACCCACCCCCTACGACGCAAAGGGGTGCTATCTGCTGCCTGCCATGCCACCTCTGGGGACCCTCCTGAAGACCACCCGGAAGATTTTATCGCTCAACACAAGCAGGGGCCAAGCCGCCAAGGCAGTTACGGTTGCAGAGCCCAAAATCCAGAAAAGGGGCAACGGAGGCAATGGGGATATGAGGGCGACGACGAACTCATGGAGGAGGAAGTCCCCAAGGGCTGCGAGAAAAGCCGCCGCCGCGAAAAAGGGGCCCACCGCTACCTCCACCCCGGTGGCCATCCACCTGACCCCCGCGTAGAGGAGGAGCTTGCTAAGGGCACCAAGGCCGAGGGGCATCCCCGAGAGGAGATCTCCCAGCAGCCCCACCGCCAAAACCCCTCCTGGGCCTATGGAGCTGACGGCAGCGTAGAGGGCCATGAGGAGGGCTACATCGGCAGGGGGGACCCTGAGGGGGATGGCTGAAAGCACTGCCCCCTCGAAGGCCATGTAGAGCCAGGTGAGAAAGAAGAACAGAAGGGCCCTGTACAATTCATCCCTCTTTGAGGACCATTACCTCCTCGAGCCGGGAGAAGTCCACAGACGGAACCACTTCCACGTGCAGGAAGAACTCCCTCGGAGTCCTCACGACCCTTGAGACCCTCCCCACCGGGAGCCCTTTGGGGTAGATGCCGTCGAGACCGCTGGTTATCACCCTTTCCCCTTCCCGTACCTCCTCGTCCCGAGGCACATAGACCAACCTACAGCCCCACCCTTCCCCTTCGAGGATCGCCCTGGTCCTCGATTGTTGCAAGAGCACGCTGACCGTAGCCCCCCTCTCCACGATGGGAAGCACCATGGAGCTACCCTCGCCCACGGCGATTATCCGCCCCACCACCCCCTCCCAGGTCACCACGGGCATCCCCTTGTTGACCCCGTCCCTGCGTCCTTTGTCGATGACCAAGGTCCTCAGATGGGGTTCAGGCGAAAGGGAGATGACTCGGGCGGGGATCATCAGTAGCTTCACTCGCTCCTTGAAATCCAGGAGCTTTCTCAGGCGTTCGGCCTCCTTCGCCCGTTCCAGTAGCTGATCTCTCTCAAAGGTAATCCGCTCAAGCTCCTCCTTTAGACGGCGATTTTCCTCCTCCACGGACACCAGGTAAAAATAGTGGTCGATCACAGCCACTACCCGTCTCCGCACCCATTGGAAGGCCTCCTGGGGGGGGCCGGTTATGGTGAGGACCGCCCTCTGAAGCCACTCCCCTTCCCACTTGCCGGTGAAGTAAAGGGACATGAGGAAGAGGGGGATGAAGACCAGGACTGCACCCTGAAGGGTCCTCCTGGGGGAGCGCCTCCTCATCTACTCGACGGACACCTCCCGGAGAAGGCGCATGTCCTCGAGGAGCCTTCCCGCTCCGAGCACCACCGTCAAAAGGGGCTCGTCCACTATGGTAACGGGTAGGTCGACACTTGAACGTAGCAACACATCTATGTTCTTCAACAGGGATCCCCCTCCCGTGAGGACTATGCCGCGGTCCACGATGTCCGAAGCGAGCTCGGGCGGAGTGCGCTCCAGGGTTTCCTTGACGGCCTCTACGATCTGGCTGAGGGGTTCGGAAAGGGCCTCCCTCACTTCGGCGGCACTTATCTCGTGAACCCGTGGGATGCCAGCGATGAGGTCCCGCCCCTTCACCTCCATGGTCTCCTCATCTCCCTCCGGGTAGGCGTTCCCCAACCTCATCTTTATCTCCTCCGCCGTCCGCTCTCCGATGAAGAGGTTGTATTTCCGCCTCACATACTGGATGATGGCTTCGTCCATCTTGTCCCCGCCCACCCTGACCGAATTGCTTACCACGATCCCGGCCAAGGAGATGACCGCTACCTCCGTAGTACCACCTCCGATGTCCACAATCATGTTCCCAGAGGGCTCAGTTATGGGAAGGCCAGCCCCAATGGCAGCAGCCATGGGCTCCTCCACGAGGTATACCTCCCTCGCCCCAGCGGACTCAGCCGACTCCTTCACCGCCCTCCTCTCCACCGGGGTGATCCCAGAGGGGACGCAGACGACAACCCGCGGTCGGACGAAGGTGGAACGATTATGGGCCCTCACGATGAAGTAACGGATCATCTGCTCCGCGGCTTCAAAATCGGCAATCACACCGTCCCTCAACGGACGAATGGGGGTAATGTGACCAGGAGTCCTCCCGAGCATCTCCTTGGCCTCGGCGCCCACCGCGAGCACCCGCTGGTTGCCCCTTCCATCCCTGTGCACGGCCACCACCGAGGGCTCATTGGCCACGATCCCCTTCCCTTTCACATAGACCACGGTGTTGGCGGTACCGAGATCCAAGGCCAAATCGGCGGAAAATAGACGAAATATGGCATCAAACATCGTTCAGCTCCTTAGAGGAATCGACAAAATTTTACCCCGAAAACCCTTTGTCGTAAAGAACGGCCAACAGGGGAAAACTTTTTGGGAAGAAGGGACTAAATTTAAAACAGATGAAAAATTCAAAAATTCTTTTGAAAAAAGGAGATTTTCGCCGTTCTTCAGCCTCTTTTTCCTAAATAAACCCCATTAGGAGAAACAAACCTTGTTTTTCCGAATTCCCCGGAAAGAGAACGCCCAATGCCTTCACCAACTCCTCCCCCAACCAAAGGCCGGAATGGTCTTGCTCTGGGGAGGTCTTGGTGCGAGGTGGGTGAAGCGGGAACAAGTAGAGGGGGCGGCTTGGGGACTCCTGGGGCTGCTCAACCTGTTCTTCATTCCCCCTGGGGTGGGGATAATGGTCCACTGGTGAGTTTCTTCCTCGACCCAGCGGTGGTCGCCATAGCCGTTCCCCTTTACAAAGAAGGGGCCTCCTTCAGGGCCAATAAACTGCCCCTTTTGGGAGCGGTGTTGGCGGGGGCCTTCGTGGGGATAATCACGGCCTCGGGCACCGCCCTGATCTTAGGAACTTAGAAGGAGATAGTGTTGACCCTCGCCCCCAAATCGGTGACCACCCCCATTGCCATCAGG
>CAZGDM010000044.1:14310-15641 GCA_964525275.1 uncultured Thermodesulfobacteriota bacterium
GTAGTCATCGTCACGGGGATATTGGGGGCCGCCTTTGGTCCATCTTTCCTCGATCTGATCGGCGTAAGGAACCCCTTCTCGAGGGGGGTGGGGATGGGGTCGCATCCCATGGGATAGGCACGGCCAGAGCCTTGGAGGAGGGAGAGCTTCAGGGGGCGGTGAGCGGTCTATGCATAGGGCTTACGGGGCTGGCCACGGCCTTTGCGGCCCCCCTTTTAGTGAGGGCTCTCCTATGAAGCCGGTCTTCAAACCCGTAAAAGCCAAGAGGCTGTCGGAGCAGGTCGCTCAGGAGATCAAGGACCTTATATAGAAGGGGATCCTCAAACCGGGGGATCACCTGCCTTCGGAACGGGAACTGTCGCAGCAGATGGGAGTAAGCCGGACCGCTGTAAGGGAGGCCCTCAAGATGCTGGAGGCCATGGGCTTCGTGGAGATTCGCCACGGAGGGGGAGCCGTGGTGAAGGAGCTGATGGAGGAGGAACTCATAACCCCCTTCCAGCAGATCATGAGGGAGGACCCCCAGCGGGTGATGGAGATGATGGAGGTAAGACAACTGCTGGAGACGTGGGCTGCCAGGGAGGCAGCTATGAACCGCACAGAGGACAACCTCCAACTGATGGAGCAGTATGTAACGGGGATGGAAGAGGATCTAAAAAGCGGAATCCTCGACTACGAAAAGGACTTCCTCTTCCACTCTGAGATAGGCCTGGCCACTCAGAATAGGGTCTACTACCACATCATCAGGACCATCTACCACCTTTTCTATTTCCCCATCAGGTTCGCCATCGAAGACGTGCTAAAGGCGCAGCGTAGAAAGGAGGAAATCGTCGAGGACCATCGGGCTGTCTTCGAGGCGATTAGGGAGAGAGAACCACAGAGAGCTGCAGAGGCTATGGCTGAGCACCTACAGCGGGTCAAAAAGAGGTTTGAAGAGTTCTTCTCCCGGCGCAGGGAAGGAGGGCCCAATGAAGGAGGGGAAAGGGCATAAAGAAGTAACCCTCCCCTTCGGAGCGGAAGAAGTGAAGATCAAGGTCCCCAAGGGGACCGAAGTGCTGAAAATGGCGGAAGAGCATCCCCTGCCCGATCCAGAGGGGAAGGCGAAGGAGGCCTTACAGCGCCCCATCGGGACCCCTCCTCTGCGAGAAATTGTGGCCAAGGGGAAACCGGAGGGGTTGAGGGTGGCCATAGCGGTTTTCGACATCACCCGCCCCGTACCCTACAAGGCCCCTAAGGGGATACTACAGCCACTCCTCCACTGCCTTGAGGAAGCAGGGATAAGAAGATCATCTTGAGGGCCCAGTCCACGTGGCCTGCGGGGATGCCCATTTTCC
>CAZGDM010000045.1:0-15530 GCA_964525275.1 uncultured Thermodesulfobacteriota bacterium
GTGACCACCTCTCCGTGCTGCAGAGCCGTTTTGACCCGCACCGCCGCCCCTTCGGGGAAGATGCGTCTGATGCCCGCCATATCCAGGCTTTCCTGAAGGAGCTTTTCCAAGAAGGGGTTCTTGAGACGCCTCACCACCACATTTACGGGAAAGCGCTGAGCCAGATGGGCAAGGGCCCAGGGGAAGTTGCCCAAATGGGCGCTCAAAAGGATGGCCCCTCGACCTTCCTTCAGCGCCTCCCGAAGGTGTTCCTCCCCTCGAAGCTCCGCTCCCTCCTCCAGTATCCGACGTCTCTTGGGGTGGTAACGAAGGTAGAAGAAGCGCTCGGCCAGCCTCAGGAGAAAGCGGAGGTTCTCCCTGACCACCGGAGGGTCCCTATAGCCCAAAAGGGCTTCCATACCCCTTTCGACCCTTTTTTTCAGGGGGGAACGGTGAAGGATTTCTGTGGCCATCCGCAAAAACGCCCTGTTTGCCCCAGGGAACCTTGCGATAAGCCACCCATACAAATCTAAGGGAAAGAGGGACCTCATCAGCCATGAGGATGCAAAATCCCTATGAGGATGTCAACGCCTTGCTCCTTTTGGGTGGGTATCGTATAAATTGCCTGACAGGCCTTGCGTGGCGAAGTCTTGCCATGGGGCGTAAGGAGAGGGAAATGGAGCCCGTTGAGGCATTGAGGGAAGAGCTGAGCTTTCGGGACGAGATCCTCAGGGCCCTGGTTCAAAGCAGGCCTTTAGAGGAGAAGGTCAGCGAAGTGCTGGGGCAGTTGCTGGACTTCACGAAATTGGAGATGGGGGGAGTCTTCCTCCCCGCAGACAAGGAGGTGGTACTTCGCCGATGGAGGGGGATGCCTGATCAAATGAGGATCGAGATGCTTTCCTTCCCCCTACAGAAGGTGCCGGTCTACTTGAAGGAAGCCACCCTGCTTGCGGAAGGGGTAGGAGACCCAGGCGATATCCCGGACTTCATGAAGGCAGAGGGGATCCAGACCTTAGTGGGATTGCCCCTTAAAGTGGAAAGGCAAGGGGAATGGATGGGGGGTATCCTCTTGGCGAGTCGCCGTCAGGGGGCGATTTCAAAGGGGACCTTTGAGATTCTGCAGGTCATCACCCCTGAGATAGCCTTTGCCGTGGATCACTCCCTCCAACTCCAGCGCGCATGGCAACGCCTCTCCAGACTTAAAGTGTTGAGGGAGATAGACAAGGCCATCATCTCCCACCTCTCCTTGGAGGAGATCCTGAAGATAGTGGTCGAAGGGGTACCCAAAGAGCTGGACGCCGATGCCGTGGCCATAAGTCTGTTCGACAACGGGAGCATGAGGCTCTTCATCATGCGTTTGCCCAACGGTACCATCGTCCAGGAGGAGGCCTTCACCATCGCCGACAATCTCCTGCATTGGTTCGTGGAGCGAAAGGAACCGGTGATCATCTACGACCTCATCCAAGACCCCAGGGTGCAGGTTCACCGCAAACTCATACGCGACAATCGGCTTACCTCCTACTTAGGAGTGCCCTTGGTTGCCCAGGATGAGACCCTTGGAGTCCTGCACATCATGACCTGTAAACCCAAGGTCTTCGCAGAGGAGGACGTGGATTTCTTCCAAACCCTGGCAGGGCAGGCGGCGGTGGCCCTGAAGAACGCCCTCCTCTTCCAGCAGGCCTTGGAGTCGGAGAGGCGATATCGAGGGCTTTTCGACAACATCTCGGAGGGGATATGCAGGGTGTCATCCACCGGGCGTCTTCTGGTGGCCAATCCCGCCATGGCCGAGATGTTGGGGTACAGTTCCCCAGAAGAGCTCGTCAGCGCCGCGAAAAACTTCGATGACTTCTACGTTGACCCCAATGCCCGGAGGGAGTTCTGGCGTCTTTTGGAGCAAAAGTGCCGAGTGAGGAAGTTCGAAGCCTTGGTGCGCAAAAAGGACGGCAGCCCCCTCTGGATCTCAGAAGACGCAAAGGCGGTCAGGGATGAGAAGGGAAGGGTCCTCTTCTACGACGCCATCTGGTCGGACATCAGCAAGGACAAGCAGATAGAGGAGGAGCGCCAGAGGCACCTGACAGAATTGGAGGAGAAGGTCAGACAGCGCACCGAAGAACTCAAGTTGGCTTTGGACGCTGCTGAGGAGGCGAGCCGGGCGAAAAGCGACTTCCTGACCAGCATGTCCCACGAGTTGCGCACCCCCCTCACCGCGATCATCGGTTTTTCCGAGATCCTCCTGGGGGAGTTTGCGGGAAAGCTGAACGAGAAACAGCGCCAGTACGTCAATTACATCCTCGAAAGCGGGAGCCATCTCCTCTCCCTGATCAATGACATCCTCGACCTCTCCAAGGTCGAGGCCGGCAAGATGGAGCTGAAGACCTCCAAAGTAAAGGTAGGAGAGATCCTCGAGGGTAGCCTTTCCATGATCAGGGATAGCTGCCGGAGAGAAGGCATATCCTTGGAACTTAGGGCTTTGCCCGAGGCGGCAGACCTGGAGATCACAGCGGATCCGCGTAGGCTCAAGCAAATCATGCATAACCTCCTCTCCAACGCTGTGAAGTTCACCCCGAAGGGGGGATCCATAACGGTAGAGGCGGAAAGGGAGGGGGATGAGCTGGTCATAAGCGTTACCGACACAGGGGTAGGGATCCCCCCGGAGGAGCAAGAGCGGATCTTTGAGAAGTTCCACCAGGTGAGCGATGCCCCAGGCACGGGTCTTGGACTGGCCTTGACGAGAAAGCTGGTGGAGATGCACGGAGGAAGGATCTGGGTGGAAAGCGAGGGGAAGGGCAAAGGGAGCCGTTTTTCCTTCACCCTCCCCCTGAAAAGGACCAAGGATGACAGAAGGGGATGAGAAGAAACGCCTAATCCTCATCGTGGAGGACGACCCCAAGAGCATGATCCTGGTCGAGGAGATCCTCAGGGCCCACGGTTTTGCCACCATTGGGGCCACCAATGGCCGTGACGCGGTGGAGATGGCTCGCAAGGCCATGCCCGATCTGATCCTCATGGACATCCAGTTGCCGGAGATGAACGGCCTGGAGGCGACCCGTATCCTCAAAGCTGACCCCTTGACCTCGGGGATTCCCGTCTTGGCCATGACTGCTTATGCCATGGTGGGCGACGAAGAAAGGGCCCTGGAAGCGGGCTGTAACGGCTATATCAGCAAACCCATAGACCTGAAGGGCTTCATCCTCAAAGTCCAGGAACTCCTGTCCTCCTGAGGAAGTCAGCGGATGCAGGGAGAGGTCCTCTACGAAAGGGGGGAAGAACTGCGACGGAACTGCCGTTTCCGGGAGGCAGTGGATCTGTATAGGCAGGCCATGGAGGCCTTCCCTACCTCGGAGGGGGACGCGCGCCTTCAGTGCTTTAAGCGCATAGGGGATTGCTTGAGGATGGTTGGGGACTTCCGGGGCGCGAAGGAGGCCTATGGCGAGGCCCTGTTGTTGGCCAAGGAAATGGGAGATGAACTGGAGGAGGCCGACTGTATGGTAGGCCTCGGGCTGAGCCAGAGGGGGCTCGGAGAACTTGAAGAGGCAAAGAGGAACTTCGCACAGGCCCTTGAGATCTACCAGGAATACGATGACCCAGAAGGGGAGGGGTTCTGCCTCTGGGCTGTGGGAGGGCTATGGCGTGCCTTGGGAGATCTGAAGAAGGCCAAAGCGGCCTTTCAAGAAGCCCTTTTCATCTTCGAGGGGATGGATGACCTATGGGGACAGGGATATTGTCACTGCGGCCTCGGAGGGGTGGAACGGGTGATGGGGGAATACGGAAGGTCGTTGAGACATTACCGTCGAGCCAACGAACTGCTGAGCCAGGTCGGCGATACCTTTGGACGCGCTTACTCCTTCTGTGGCATCGGCAACGCCCATAGGATGATGGGAAGGTTGGAAGAGGCGCTGGAGTACTTCTCCAGGGCTACGGAGTTATATCAGCAGATAGGCGACAGGGTCTCTTACGCCTGGACCCTTTGGGGGGAGGGTACCGCTCTCAAGGTGATGAACCGCCTTGAGGAAGCAGAGGAGCGATTCGGAAGGGCCCAGGAGTTCTTCTCCGAGACAGGCGACAGCCGGGGGGAGGTGTACTGCGCCTTTGCCTTTGCCGAAATCCGCCACCTGGAGGGGAAAACGGCAGAGGCGGAAGAATTCCTGAAGGAAGCGGAGGCCCTCCTCGAGAGGAAGCCCTTTGCCCTCGAAAAATGCCACTTGGCCCTTTACCGATGGCTTTTCCGAAAGGGCAGCGAAGGGGAATTGGAGGAAATCCGACGTCTATACCGGGAACGCAGCTCGAGGTTCCCCCTGGGGCGTCCGTCCCTGCCGCTGAACCTTCCGTGATTGACACGAAGGGGGCTTTTCACCAGAATTTGTTAAAAAGGGAACAAGGGGGATGAGATGGAGCGTTTCAAGGGAACGGATGATTACATCGTATCGCCCGGACTTAGGGAGGATGTGAACGCAGCCATTATCCTGGGCAGACCACTGCTCGTGCGGGGTGAGCCAGGCACGGGCAAGACCCGCTTGGCCCATGCCATAGCCAAGGACCTCGGCAAGCGGCTCATCGTCTGGAACATCAAATCCACCACCAAGGCCAAGGAGGGGCTCTACGTATACGACGCCGTCCAAAGGCTTTACGATAGCCGTTTCCAGGACAAGGACGTCTCGGATATCAAACAATACATCCGTTTGGGAAAGTTGGGGGAGGCCTTCGTGTCCGATGAGCAGGTGGTGCTCCTGATAGACGAAATAGACAAGGCGGACCTTGAATTCCCCAACGACCTCCTCAATGAGCTCGAAGAGATGTCCTTTTACATCCCCGAAACTGGGGAGACCATCGTGGCCAAACATCGCCCCATAGTGGTGATAACCAGTAACAACGAAAAGGAGCTCCCCGATGCCTTTCTCAGGCGCTGTATCTTCCATTACATCGAGTTTCCGGACCCGGAGATGATGGAGCGTATCGTCAGGGTCCACCATCCCGATGTGGAGGACAGACTCCTTCAGGAGGCCTTGAAGAAGTTTTACTGGATCAGGAGCCTCGACGGCCTCAGGAAGAAGCCGTCCACCATAGAGCTCATCGATTGGATAAAGGTCCTGATGGTGGGAGGGGTGCCCCCGGAGAAGGTGGAAGCAGAGCTCCCCTTCCTCGGCATCTTGATCAAGCAAGAAAGGGATTACGAACTGGTGCAACGCCATGCAAATTTAAAGCAAGGCAAGAGGTTTAGACCTCTAAGGGAGCGTTATGCCAGTATTTACTGATTTCTTCTTCTTGCTGAGGGAGAAGGGAATCCCCGTCTCCATCCACGAATGGTTGGCCTTGCAGGAGGCCCTTTCCAAAGGGCTGGCCAATTCGAGTCTGACGAGCTTTTACTATTTGGCCCGGGCCATTTTAGTGAAGAGTGAGACCCTCTTTGACCGTTACGATAGGGCTTTCTTGGAGTATTTCCGGGGAGTGGAGACCCCGGAGGAGATAGTGGAGGAGATTATCAAAGGCCTGGAGAAGGTACCGGAGCTTTGCCTGACGGAGGAGGAGAGGAGGCTCCTCGAGGAACTCGATCTGGAGGAGGTGAGGCGTAGGTTTGAGGAGCAGTGGCGCAGCGGCAATTACCACGGCCATGTAGGGGGCAATCAGGCCATCGGCACTGGGGGGACCTCTACCCAAGGGGCCTTTGGCTATCATCCCACCGGAGTTAGGGTGGGGCAGGGCTACTCAAGGCACCGCTCTGCCATCCAGATCGCTGAGGAGCGGCGCTTCCGCAACTACGATTCCAGGTCAGTGCTCGACACCAGGGCCTTCCAGGTCGCCCTGTCCAGGCTGAGGACTCTTTTGCCCCTGGGGGAAAGGGACGAACTGGATATAGACGCCACTATCGAAGCCACCTCGAAAAACGCGGGGGAGTTAGAGCTGGTCTGGAGGAGGAGTTTGAAGGAAGCCGTGAAGCTCATCCTCCTCATGGACGCAGGGGGATCCATGGAGCCCTTTGCGGAACTTGTGAACCGCCTTTTCAGTGCTGCGTCGGCCCAATTCCGAGACCTTCAGGCCTTTTACTTCCACAATTGTATCTACCAGGACCTATGGCGTGACATGGAGAGACAGGAGGTCCTTCCGACGGAAGAATTCCTCCGGACCTTTGATTCTCACTACAAGTTGATCATCGTAGGGGATGCGAGCATGGCCCCCAGTGAACTCTTGGAGGTGAACGGGGCCATAGATTACTGGTACTACAACGATACTCCCGGAATTGTATGGCTCAGGAGGATAAGGGAGCACTTCCCTTACTCCGTCTGGCTGAACCCCATCCGATCCTCCGGCTGGTCCTATGTCAGAAGTATCGTTATGATAAAAGAGATCTTTCCCATGTATGAGCTCACCCTGGAGGGCCTGGAGGAAGGTGTAAAGTATCTTTTGACACGAAGTTAGAAAATGAGGATAGGAGTGGTATCGGATACCCATTTAAGGGAGGTGACGCCCGAGTTCAGGGAGATCGTCGAGGCCCATTTCAGCGACTGCGACTACCTCCTTCACGCCGGCGACTTCGTCTCGGCGGCTGTTTACCATTACTTAAAGGACTTCATGAAAGGACGCTTCAAAGGGGTGCGTGGCAACATGGATTTCGGAGACTTGGCTCGCGTCCTTCCCGAGAAGCTGGTCTTGGAATTTGAGGGCGTCAGGATAGGGTTGACCCACGGATGGGGTGCCCCTTATGACTTGGAGGATCGCCTCGAGAGGTTCTTTGAAGGAGACAACGTGCAATGCATCGTCTACGGTCACAGCCACCAAGGGGCTAACCACCGCAGAAAGGGCATTCTCTTCTTCAACCCGGGATCACCCACCGACACCATCTACGCCCGGGTCAATACCGTCGGCTACCTTACAATAGAGGGAGAGAGCGTAACAGGGGAACTGGTAGAGGTGAAGTAAAGGATTCAAAGTTTGTGAGCCCTCCGTTTTTGTTCGGATAAGAAATATTATGTAAACTTATTTGGAGACAGCACCGACAGAGGTCATTCTTCCTCGAGGCGTCTCCTCGCCCACTCGGCCCATTCGCTGAAGGGATCGAGTTCCAAGTAGCGTCTCCAGTGGTACTTGGCCTCTCCTTTGTTTCCCCTCTTCTCGAGGGCCCTGGCGAGGTTGAAGTGGGCGTCGGCAAAGTCGGGGGCTTCGTGGATGGCTTTGCGGTAAAATAAAATGGCGTCCTCCAATCGTCCCTTATCCTCCAAAAGACAGGCGAGATTGTAATTGGCCTCCACGTGATCCGGGTCCATCGAGAGGACCTGCCTATAAAGGGCTTCCGCCTCAGAGGGATGACCAAGTTTCAGTCTCACGTTGCCGAGGTTGACCAGGGCATCCAGGTGCTGGGGGTCGTCCTGCAAGATCTGATGCAAGATCCCTTCTGCCTCCTCCCACCTCCCCTCCTCCTCAGCTTCGAGCGCCCTGAAGAACAGGTCCTCTTCCCGCAGAGTGAAGGAGACGGCCTTGGAAGACGGCACGGAAAAGGAGATGAGGAGTTGACCTCTGCAATCCATCTTCACGCCCTCGCAATAGAAGATCACTTCCTTATCCTCGACGGCGACTCCCAGCTCGGCCAACGGCTGTTCCGACTCGGGAGCTATGGTTTTCAGACGCCTAAGGCATTTTCTGATCCTACCAGGAGAGAGCCCCTTTTGGCGCAGCTCTTTGAGCTTCCTGAAGGCTACAAGGCCCTTGAAGTCGAATAACGCTTCTCCCCCTTTTCTCTCCACCGGGCGGACCAATCCGCTCCTTTCCCAATACTTCACCTCACCGTAGGAAAGGCCTAAAAGGCGCGCCACGTCTTTGCGGCTGAAGAGGCCTTCGGTCATGTTACGAGTCTCAAGAAGACAGGAGCCCTGAAGCGTCCATCTTCTGTCAATTCCTGATAGAGGATCTCACACCGGTAGCGAGGTTCGACCCACGTGGCCTTCTTCAGGGGTGGAATGCCCTCAAAAGCGGGTCTTTCCCTCTCTATGGGGGAGAGCAACTCCAGGATCCGGTGAAGCTCCTCTTCGGAGAAGCCACTGCCTACCCTCCCTCGGAAGATCCAGCGGCCGCCTTCTCGCGAAGCCAGAAGGAGGGCCCCAAAGGTCCTCTGCCTCCTCCCTTCCCCTAAAGTGTAGCCGATTATGTAGCAGATGGCCCGTCCCCGCGGTTTGATCTTCAGCCAATATCGCGACCTTTTCCCGATGAGGTAAGGGCTCCTCAACTCCTTGGCCATCACCCCTTCAAACCCTTCGGCCACCACCCTTTCGAAAAATTCCCTTCCCTTCTCCAACACAAAGCGGGATTCGATGAGCACCTCGGACTCCCGAAGCACTTCCTTGAGCAATTCCTTCCTTTCGATAAGAGAAGTCCTGGTGTGATCCTCGCCCTCGAGGTAGATGAGATCAAAGGCGATGTAGGTGGCCGGTAGTTGCCTCGACAACAAATGGGCCTTGAAGGCCTCCGAGACGTGCTCCCGCTGCTGAAGGGCACTGAAGTCGGGTCTTGCATCCCTCAGGACCACCAACTCCCCGTCCAAGATCGCCTCCTGAGCCGCTATACAATTGGGCAGGCCCTTTTGCAGTTCAGGGTACCTGTAGGTGATATCCAGAAGCCGCCGGTTCTGTAACTTCACCTTTCCCTTCTGCAAGAAGAGGATACAGCGGGTACCATCCCATTTGATCTCGAAGAGGTGATCCTTTGAATCAAAGGGCTCCGTTACCGCATAGGCGAGCATGGGCCTGATCTTCTCGCCGAACATCAGGCCTTCTTCTTCGCCCTTCGCGAGGTCTTCGTCCGCCTTTTACCGGCGACGGCCACCTCCTTTTTGGGCACCTCTGCCCCCGTGGCCATGAGGCTCTGTTTTAGGGCTTCCATGAGATCGATGACCTTGGCGGCTTCGGCCTTGGGTTCCACCTTGACCTCCTGTCCCTCGGCCTTGGCTTTGATGATCTCCAGCAGGGTCTGGGTGTACTCGTCGTGGTATTGCTCTGGCTCGAACTCTCCGGAGAGGTTCTCGATAAGGGCCTTGGCCATCTCCAGGGCGGCCTGATCTACCTTCACCTCCTCCAGTCCCCCGAGCCCTTCGATTTCCCTCATGTCGAGGATCTCCTCGGCGTAATGGATGGTCAGGGCCAGGAGGGAGCCGTCAAAGGGACGGAGGGCCATGAGTTGCTCCCTGTTCCTCATTACCACCTTGGCCAGGGCCACCTTGCCGGTCTCCCGCATAGCCCGATGGAAAAGGGCGAAGGCCTCCTTCGCCACCTCTCCGTCGGGGGCGAGGTAATGGGCATCAGAATAATAGAGGGGTGGAATGGCGTCATCGCCCACAAACTTCACTATCTCCAGGGCATCCGTGGTCTCCTTCTTGGCCCGCTCGATCTCCTCATCGGTGACGACAATCCAACGGTCCTTTCCGTATTGATAACCCCTCACTAACTCTTCGTTGGAGACCACCCTGCCACAGGTGGGGCACACCCGTTGTTGTTTTATCTTGGTGCCGCACTCTTTATGGAGCAAGGAGAACTGAATAGTGTGCTTCTTCACGGCGTTGTAAAGTTTCACCGGGATGGTCACAAGGCCACACTTCAAATAACCCTTCCAAACAGCCCTCATCCTTTCTCACCTCCTTTCTGCATCCCCCTCGAGTGCAAAAAAACCGATCCCTTTCACCCCTCTCCCTGATATCGTTTTAGGTTCTGTCTCAACTCCGGATCCAATCTCCGGGGGCGGTTGTTCTCATAGTCGAAAGAGACCAAGACCGCCCGGCCTCTGGCCACTACTTCCCCATCTCCTTCCCTCAGGAAGAGGTGATCAAGGGTGAAGCTCGATTTGCCGATCTCCTTTACCCGCGTGTAGATCAACAGGGAGTCGCCATAGCGTACTTCTTTTAAATAGTCGCACTCTATCCGGGCGAGGATGAGGCCCAAACTCGAAAGATCCTTGGGGTCGAAGATCCCCATTTCCTTGAACAGATCGAAACGCGCTCCCTCCATGTAGGCGATAAAGCTGACGTTGTTGAGATGACCCAAGGCATCGGTTTCGTAAAGGTAAATCTCCCTTTTGAAGATGTGGGGATAGGATTTGGTGAGTTCAGCGGTCATCTCCTGAAGAAAAGGGAGAGGATGATAGTTAGAAACAAACTCAACAATATGCACGTAACCAGCGGAAAATAAAAGGTAAAGTTTCCCTTTTTGATATAGATGTCCCCTGGCAGTCTCCCCAAAAAGGGGATTTTTTGCAACAGCAGCATCCCCCCGCCCAAAAGGAGGAGGATTACGCCTATAAAGATGAGGGTTTTTCCAAGGTCTTCAAAGGGATTCATCCTTCTTCCTCGGGTAGAACCTCTCCTTCTCACTATATATACACCCGCAGTATTGCTGTCGATAGAGGCCCAGGGCCTTGGATTCCTCTATTCCTTCCCGCCATCCCTCCCTGAAGTCCCTCAACAGGAACTTCACACCGTATTGCCTTCCCAAGGCCTCCCCTATATCGGCCACCAAGGAGAACTTCTGGTGTTTGCTGTAGAGCATTGTAGTGCTGAAGGCGTCAAACCGCCCGTGGCGGGCCACCTGGGCTGTAGCCTCAAGGCGCATGTGATAGCAGATCTGACACCTCTTTCCCTCCCTGAAGACCACCGCTTGAAGGAACTTCTCCAGGTCGTAGCTATCCCGCCATATCATCCTGAGGCCGATCCGTTCTACATATTCCTTCAGGGCGTCTCGTCGGCGGGCGTACTCCTGGTAGGGATGGATATTGGGGTTGTAGAAAAAACCCCACACCTCCATCCCTTCCCTCTGCAGGGCCTTCAACGGATACAGCAGGCAGTTTACGCAGCAGACGTGAAGGAGGACCTTCACCCCCTCCTTTTCTCCCTTATGGCCGCCTGAGCTGCAGCCAGCCTTGCGATGGGGATGCGGAAGGGGGAACAGCTCACATAGTCCAACCCTATCTGGTGGCAGAATTCCACAGAGCTTGGCTCCCCGCCGTGCTCACCGCAGATGCCGGTCTTGAGTCCGGGGCGAGTGGTCTTCCCCTTCTTCACCGCGATTTCCATCAACTGGCCCACGCCCTTGCGGTCGAGGCGTACGAAGGGGTCGAAATCCCATATCCCCTTTTCGAGGTAAGCCCTGAGGAATTTCCCCGCGTCGTCACGGCTTATCCCGAAGGTGGTCTGCGTCAGGTCGTTCGTGCCGAAGGAGAAGAACTCCGCTTGCCGAGCCACCTCATCGGCAGTGAGGGCCCCCCTTGGCACTTCGATCATGGTCCCCACCTTGTAGTCGACCTCCACGCCGTAGCGGTCAAAGACCTCCTGGGCCACTTCCTCCACGACAGCCCTTTGGTCCTCGAGCTCCTTTACGTCCCCTACCAGGGGTATCATCACCTCCGGGTGGACCTCGGTACCCTCCTCCTTTTTCACCTCACATGCGGCTTCGAAGATGGCCCTGGCCTGCATGGCGGTGATCTCCGGATAGACGATTCCCAGACGGCATCCCCGATGGCCGAGCATGGGGTTGGCCTCTTCGAGGGCCCTCACCTTCGCCTTCAGCTCTTCGGGCGATATCCCCATCTTGCCGGCAAGCTCCTCTATCTCCTTGTCCGTATGGGGAAGGAACTCGTGCAAAGGGGGATCAAGGGTCCTGATGGTCACGGGCAGTTCCCCCATGACTTTGAAGATTCCCTTGAAGTCCTCCTTCTGCATGGGCTGCAACTTCTCGAGGGCCCGTTCCCGGCTGGGACGGTCCTCAGCCACGATCATCTCCCTCATGGCATCTATGCGGTCGCCCTCGAAGAACATGTGTTCCGTCCGGCAGAGGCCGATCCCCTCTGCACCGAAGGCCAGGGCCATGGCCGCTTGGTCGGGTCTGTCGGCGTTTGTCCTCACTCCAAGCCTCCTCACCTCGTCAGCCCACTTCATGAGGCGATCGTAGATCTGAAAGATCTGGGAATCCTCGGGTCTCAGGGTCCTTTCGATGAGCACTTGGATGATCTCTGAGGGTCGAGTGCGGATCTTTCCCAAGATCACCTCACCAGTGGTCCCGTCAATGGAGAGGTAATCCCCCTCCTTGACGACATGGCCGTTCACCCTCAAGCTTCGACCTTTGTAATCGATCTCCAGGGCCTCGCAGCCCACCACACATACCTTGCCCATCTGGCGGGCCACCAACGCCGCGTGGGAAGTCATACCCCCCCGGGCGGTGAGGATCCCTTGAGCAGCGTTCATTCCCCTTATGTCCTCGGGAGATGTCTCGATCCTCACCAAGAGCACTTCCTCCCCCCTGGCCGCCCATTCCTCGGCATCGGAGGCGAAGAAGACCACCTTTCCTGTGGCAGCCCCTGGGCCTGCCGGGAGCCCTTTGGCCAATACCCTGCCCTCCTCGAGGGCCGTCTTCTTCTCCCCCTGGTCGAAGACCGGCCGCAGGAGCTGGTTCAGCTGATCGGGCTCCACGCGCATAAGGGCCTCTTCCTTGTCGATGAGCCCTTCTTCCACCATGTCCACGGCGATCCTCATAGCAGCCAGCCCCGTCCTCTTCCCGGTTCTTGTCTGTAGGATCCAGAGCCTCCGCTGCTGGATGGTGAACTCCACATCCTGCATGTCCCGGAAGTGCCTCTCAAGGGTCTTGCAATAGCGCTCCAGTTCCTCATAGAGCTCTGGCATCTCCTCTTCGAGGGAAGGAAGCTCGCTTGAGCCCTTCTGGCGTCTGTTGATAGGCTGGGGGGTACGAATTCCTGCCACCACGTCCTCTCCCTGGGCGTTCATGAGATATTCCCCGTACAGGTAGTTCTCCCCTGTAGCTGGGTTACGGGTGAAGACGACCCCGGTGCCTGAATCGGGCCCCATGTTTCCAAAGACCATGCTCTGCACGTTGACAGCCGTGCCGAGGTCATCGGGGATTTCGTTGATTTGCCTGTAGGCTATCGCCCTGGGATTGTTCCAGGAACGGAACACCGCCCCGATGGCCCCCCAGAGTTGTTCCTTGGGGTCTTGGGGGAACTCGATGCCGAGCCTCTTTTTGATCTCTTCCTTGTAAGCCTGGACGACCTCTTTCAAGTCTTCCGCTGAAAGCTCATGGTCGTATCTGACCCCTCGCTCCTCTTTCTTCTCCTCCAGGATCACCTCAAAGGGGTCCCTTTCATCCTTGGCCTGGGGCTTGAGGCCGAAGACGACATCTCCGTACATGGCCACGAAGCGGCGATAGCAATCGTAGGCGAACCGTGGATCATTGGTGCGGGCTGCCAACCCCTCCACCGTCTCGTCGTTAAGTCCCAAGTTGAGAATGGTATCCATCATCCCGGGCATGCTTATAGGGGCCCCGGAACGCACCGACACCAGCAGAGGATTGGAGGGGTCACCGAAACGGGCGCCCATCACCCCTTCTACCTTCTTCAACGCCTCCTCCACCTGGTCTTTCAATTCCGGCGGGTAATTCCCCTCCGTCTTATAGTAGATGCGGCAGACCTCCGTCGATATGGTGAAACCCGGAGGCACTGGTATCCCCAGGTTTGTCATCTCCGCGAGGTTTGCCCCCTTTCCACCGAGGATATCCCTCATCTTGGCCGTGCCCTCTGCCTTCCCCTCGCCGAAGAAATAGACGAATTTGGCCATCCTCTGCCTCCTTCAAACCTTTCTTTGCGTCAGCTTTAAAGAAAAAAGGCACAAATAGTATAGCGGTTGACGATGGGAGCTTCAACTTACCGTCAGGGGCGGCTCCTACGCTCCATCTCCCGCGTATAGGCCGCGAGGAGGTTCCTCCTGGTCAGGACCCCGAGGATGCGGTTGGGGTCTTTCGAATCCACCACCCATATCTCCTCCACCGGGGTCCCCTGTGTATCCATCATGGTGAACTTTCTGAGGGCGCTGGCGAGGTTTTCTTCGGGGGTGACGGTCACGGTCACGGGCTGGGCGATGTCCTTGGCGATTACCAGCGGGTAGACTCCTTCCTCCAAGAGCACGCTTCTCACATCGTCCACAGAGACAGCCCCGACTACCCTTCCCTCCTTGTCCACCACGGGATAATGGAAGTGATCGGTTTCACCGATGGTCTTGATCAGATCCCTTAGGGGGGTTTCCTCCGGAATCTTCACCAGATCCTTGGGGATGTAAGCCTCGGCGACTTTGAGGTCCTCCAGTACATCTACCACGAATTCCCCTCGATGGGCGGGGGAGTCAAGCCGAGTTGGGACCTGTTGTCTGTAGATGGTCCACCCCCTGCTCACCAGAAAGGAGAGGGAACAGACGAGGAGGCTCGGCAGCAGGAGATGGTAAGACCCCGTCATCTCGCTCACGAAGATAATGGTGGATATAGGGGCTTTGGAGGCCGCTGCGAAGAAACCAGCCATCCCCACCACGGCATACGGGGTAGTGTGCTCCACCACTTTGGGCATGAGGGCGTGGAATACCTCCCCCATAGCCCCTCCTACCGCCGCACCGATGACTACAGAAGGGCCGAAAACCCCTGCACTGCCTCCGGACCCTATGGAAAAGGCAGTGGCCAAGATCTTCCCAAAAGCCAAGGCTACCATGAGTCCGAAGGCTACCTTGCCGGTCAGGACATCCTGGACGAAGCCGTAACTAAAACCCAGGGCAGGGGGGAGGAGGAAACCGATGATGCCTGTGCCGAGTCCCCCTAAGGCGGGTTTCAATACATCTGGGATGGGGAGGCGGCGGAAGTAGCTCTGCATACCGTAGAAGGTCCTCACGTAAAGGATCGCCATAGCGGCCAGGACCAGGGCCATGACGGCGTAGGGGAAGAGTTCTAAGGGGTCCTGAAAGACGATATCCGGCGTGTGAAAGAGCGATCCCCATCCGAAGACCAGGCAGAAGAGGCAATAGGCGACCACGGAGGATATCCCCGCGGGGATTATCACGTCGGTCTCAAATTCCAGTTCGCTGTAGAGCACCTCTGCGGCGAAGAGGGCCCCTGCCAAAGGGGCACGGAAGATGCTTCCTATTCCCGCCCCCGTTCCCGCTGCCAACAGTATTCGCCTCTCCCGTTCGGATAGCCTGAGGACCCTGCCGAGGAAGGAGCCGAAGCCAGCCCCTATCTGAGCAATAGGCCCCTCTCGCCCTCCAGAGCCACCGCTTCCCAGGGTGAGGGCAGAGGCCAACGACTTGATGACGGGTATCCTGCCTCGGATGTGTCCTTGGCGCCTGTGATAGGCTTCGATTACGGCATCGGTACCATGTCCCTCGGCCTCTGGAGCGAAGGTATATACCAACCATCCGCTCAGTAGCCCCCCCAGCACGGGGACCACGATGAGCAGGTAACGGCGAAAGGGGACGTCAAAAGGGGCGAAGAGGGGGCCTTCCCCCGCCGGATGAGGGGGGTAGTAGCCGGCCAATCCCCCGAGGAAGAGATGCTGGGCCAGCTGGCACATGTAATGGAAGACTATGGCTCCTCCCCCTGCGATGACACCTACCAGGGTGCACAGTAGAAAAAAACGAGGCCTCAGGATCAGTTTCGATCGTTGAAAAGGCATCCTCTCGGGAGCTCTACAAGGAGAACCGCCTCAGAATTACCCCCTCCGGGGAGACATTGTCAAGCTTTTGTCCGGGTCCA
>CAZGDM010000046.1:0-15396 GCA_964525275.1 uncultured Thermodesulfobacteriota bacterium
AGTGGCCGTGGTCCTGGCGGTGGCCTTGGGGGTGGGCTATGGGGTGAGCTGGGCGATTTCTGGGCAATGTTCGAACTGTCACACCATGCACAATTCGCAAAACGGCACCACGGAAGCACAACAGTATCAAAATGGCCAACTCGTTTCGGGTGGGCCCAATCCCCTCTTATTGAAGGGCGATTGCATAGGTTGCCATGCTGGGACATCGGGGGCTACTAATAGTTTCAATGCCCCCATAGTTTTGCACACTACTAATCCTTCTGGACAAGGAGGAGGGGCTACCCTTGCCGGGGGGGATTTTTATTGGGTTGCGGACGATCTTGGGGGCGATGACTCAAAAGGGCACAACGTTGCAGGCATCAGTGGGGAAGATGGCGCGATTGGGAAAGTCCCTCCGGGTTGGGATCCAGATGCAACCCCTGGGGCGAACAAGGATGGGCAAATAGCCTCAGGCAATTGGACACAACAACTCACCTGTGCTGGAACCTTCGGTTGCCACGGCAGGCACGATAAAACAGATCCAATGGATGCCATTCGTGGGGCCCACCATGGTAACAATGGCACAGGCGGCAAATGTGCCAATGCGACTTCGTTGGGCGATAGTTTCCGCTTCCTTTCTGGTATCTATGGTCTGGAAGATGTAGACTGGCAATGGACTGAAGGTAGTAATGACCATAACGAGTACTACGGTGTAAATGGCAATTCTGATTATGACAATAAACGCACTATCAGCTATTTTTGCGCAGAGTGTCATGGTATGTTTCACAGCGATATTGGCTCTGGCAGTCCTTGGTTGAGACATCCTACTGATATTGCTTTGCCAGATTCCGGGGAATACCAAGATTATAATCCTGATCATAGTCACCAATATAGTGTAGAAGCACCTGTGGCAAGACCAAGTGTTCCAGACACAGTGAGTTCTAAGGTTACCCCTGGTCAGGATATCGTTATGTGTCTCTCCTGCCACAGGGCTCATGGTTCTCCCGAGCCCGATCTTTTGCGCTGGACATATAGTGATATGCGGGCCGGCCAGGGTGAAACTGATTCCGGCTGCTTCACATGTCATACCAAGAAAAACGCTGATTAGATTTTAAACGTTGGAAAAAAGAGGAGGAAGGCGGTAAAACTGGCCGCCTTCCTCCCTTTTTGCTTAAGATCCATACGCAACTCCCGGGGCCGTTTTGTTCACCAGACGGATAAATTTCCCCCGTTGTTTAGCCTTCAAGACAATTGGTGCTTGGACGATTCTGAGAATAGTCGAGCGCTGTTGTATTTGTTCCGTGAAGGTGTTAAATTATTAAAACTTTTTCATGAAAGGCGGAAGGATGGACAGGAAGAGGTGGTTGGTGGCAGGGCTTCTGGCGGTGGCGCTCCTCATGGGGCGGGATGTGTCCTTTCGGGCGGAGGTTGGATACCCCTCTGCTTCGCTGGAGGTAGTTCAGCCTGAAGGTGAAGAGGCCCCTTCCAAACCCTCCCCCATGGGACCTTCCTCGATGGAAGGGGGGGAAGAGGTCGAGGTTCAAGATACGATCGGTTCGAGGGAAGAGGAGATATACCGCTTCATCCAGCGATTTCGCACGGGTTTGACGGACGAGGAGGAGCGGGAGCTCGCCGGGGTGATAGTGCGGGAGGCGGAAAGATACGATTGTCCACCGGAGCTCGTGCTGGCCATCATCGTCGTGGAGAGCTCCTTCCGTCACAGGGCTGTAAGCCGCAAAGGGGCTTTGGGGCTCATGCAGATCAGGCCTCATGTGGCCAAGGCCCTGGCAAGGGAAATGGGAATCGCCCTGCGAGACCGGACTCAGGTCTTCGACCCAGAGGTAAATATAAGATTGGGGCTTTACTATTTGTCAAAGCTCCTTCTGAGGTTCAAGGACTTGGAGGTGGCGTTGGTCGCCTACAACTACGGTCCGACCTACGTAGCACGCCGCCTGCGAAGGGGGTTACCTTTGCCCCGCACCTATGTGAGGCGCGTCCTCAGGTATTATCGGCGCCTATCCCTCGAGATATCCCAGGAGAAAGTTTAGGGATGTCTTTTGAGGAGCTTTGAGTAATATTCCGGACCCAAGAATCTGACGAAATCTCTGTAGAGTTCCCAGTCTATCTTGCCTTTCATCTCTTCCTTCATCAATTTCAAGGCCTCAAAGGGGGTGAAGGGTCGACGATAGGGTCGGATTCCGCATAGGGCCTCGAAGATATCACACACTTGGATGAGGCGAGCATAAGGGTGGATCTCCCCATCCCTCAGGCCTTCTGGATATCCCTTTCCATCGAGGGTTTCGTGATGCTGTTGGACGATGCCGAGGATCTCTTGGTCGCAGCATCCCGCCTGCTCCAGTTCTTGCCTGCTTAGGATGGGATGCTTTTTCATCTCCTTCCATTCCTGGGGGTCGAGCTTTCCGGGTTTTTGAAGGATGCGGGAATCTACGCGCTCCTTGCCGATGTCGTGAAACACGGCTGCCAGCCCGATCCGCTCCACCTCCCGAGGGGGTAGCTTCCGATGGACGGCGAAGGTCGCTGCCAGGAAGAAGACGTTGTTGAGGTGTACGTAAGTGGCGAAGTCGTGGGACATCATCTTTATGACCTTTTTGCCCAGCTTCACGCCCTTGGCGTGGAGGTACTTGGTGACTTCCTTGACCATCCACTCGCTCTTCTGCACGGCTTCGTGGTCGAAGGAGGTGGTCATCTCTTCGAAGAAGGACCCAGCGAGGGAGTATAGGAAGCGGGCCTTCTCCTCAAGGGTCTTACGTTCGTCCTGCATAATCGCGGGAAGTCGCTGCTGGAGGAACTCAAGATAGACGCGGTGGTCGTCGGCGTCGAGATACACCCACTTCACCCCCATCTCCCGCCATATGCTTATCCTCCGCTGGGTGAGGGGAAGGCCCCTCTTTCGGAAGAGGACCATTTCATCCCTCACCTTGAAATAGATGTCGGCGTTGAATGGACTCCTGGGCACCAACAGATCGATGCTCAGAGGCAGGAACCTCCTGCCTTCCGGCTTCTCGAGGATGGCCTCCATTTCCTACCTCTTCGACAGGGCGAGGGGAAAAATTAACCCCTGGTTTTATCGGAACATGTGTGCTATCTCTCTTGGCCTAATGGATGTGAGGAAGTCCTTTATCCTCCTCTTTCTGCTGTTTCTCCCCTTTTCGTCCCGGGCGGCCGTTGAACGAGTGGTCCTGGAGAACGGCCTGCGGGTAGTGCTGTGCAGGGACCCGTCGCGGCCTGTGGTTGCCTACCAGATATGGGTGGGGACGGGCAGTGCCGATGAGGCAGAGGGGGAAGCCGGTGTAGCCCACCTCATCGAGCACATGATCTTCAAACCCACCGATGCCCATCCCCAAGGGGTGGCCAGGCTGGTGGAGGGCCTCGGGGGGAGGATTAACGCCTTCACCTCCTACGAATACACCGTTTTTCACTTGGCGGTTCGTAGCCGCTTTCACCTCCAAGCCTTGAGAGCCCTGGCGGATGCCGTGCTCCATCCCCGCTTCGACCCCGAAGAACTCTCTCGGGAGAAGGAGGTGGTGCTTGAAGAGATCCGCATGGGGGAGGATCAGCCCCGGCGCCGTTTCCACAAACGGCTCTGGAGGACCGCCTTCAGGGTTCACCCCTACGGGCGGCCTGTGATCGGTTACAAAGACACCGTGAGCCGTCTCCGGAGGGATGACCTCTTGAGGTTCTGGCGGAAGTGGTATGTCCCCCCCAATATGGCAGTGGTGGCAGTGGGCGATTTCCAAGCCGAAGAGGCGCTTCGGGAGGTGCAGCAGCTCTTCGGGGGGATGAAGGGCTTCCTGCCCACAAGGGCCAGACCCAAAGAACCCCCTCAAAAGATGCCCCGGGCCTTCGTCCAAGGTGGGTCGGAGGAATGCTATTTGGCCCTGGGCTTCCACATCCCGGACATCCACAGCCCTGATTTCTACCCCCTTGAGGTCCTCGGCGACGTCCTGGCCTCGGGGAGGGCCTCCAGGCTCGAGCGGGTCCTCAAGGAACAGAAGGGCCTGGTCACCTCTGTCTACGCCTATTCCTTCCTCTCTCGAGACCCGGGGCTGTTCGTCATCGGGGCCTCCCCGATGCCGGGGAGGGCCGTGGAGGCGCTGGGTTCGCTCCTCGAGGAGTTACGGAGGGTAGCCACCCAGGGGGTGACGGTGGAGGAGTTGCAGCGGGCGAAGAAGGGTTTTGAGGCCGCCTTCCTCTACGATCGCGAGACGGTCCAGGGCGAAGCCGAGACCCTCGGCTACTTCGAGACGATCCTGGGGGATGCCCGCCGGGTGTCGGATTACCTCAGGGGTATAAGGGAGGTCACCCCTGAGGAGATACGGGGGGTGGCAGCGAGGTACTTCCGGAGGGAGTCGTTGAGCCTTGGGCTCATGTCGCCCAGAGGACAAGAGGTCGAGGTGGGGGACCTCCTGGCCCTCACCTCGGAGCTGGCACCTTCAGAGGGCCTCAAAAGGACGGTCCTGCCCAACGGGATCACCCTGCTCTTTCTGAGGGATCCGTCCCTTCCCATCGTGGGCATGACCGCTGCCTTCCTGGGGGGGCTGCGCTACGAGAGACCGGAGAAGGCGGGCCTGAGCCAGCTTCTATCCAGGGTCCTCACCCGCGGCACTACCTCCCGGGATGCCCTCAAGCTGGCCGAGGAAGTGGAAGGGCTGGGTGCACAGATGAGGGCCTTCGCGGGGAGAAACAGCTTTGGCTTGGAGTTGAAGGGGTTGAGCCGGGATTTTCGGAAGCTCTTGGAGATCGCGGCCGATGTCATCATGAACCCCACCTTCCCGGAGCGGGAACTCGAGAAGGCACGGCAGGAGCAGCTCTCCGCCCTCAGGAGGCAACGCGAGGACCTTACATGGAGGGCCTTCACGTCCCTTCGCTCGGTCCTGTACAAAGGGCATCCCTACGGGATGAACCCCTTGGGTACAGAGGAGACTGTAAAGGCGATCAGTAGGGAGGATTTGGTCGAGTACTGGAGGGATTATGCCACCCCCAGGGGAATGGTCCTCGCCATAGCAGGGGATCTGTCCTGGGAGGAGGTGCGGGCCGAGGTAGAGAGGGCCTTCAGGGATTTCAGGCGAGAAGGGGTCGCCCCTCCGAAGGTGCCCAAGCCAAAGCGTCCGAAGGCCCCTTTGCGAAGGGAGGTCCTCTATGGTGAGGGCGAACAGGTCCACGTGATCATGGGGTTTCTCGGGGCGAGCCTCAAGGATGCCGATCGATACCCCCTCGAAGTCCTGGGGGCGGTCCTCGGCAGACAGGGGGGTAGGTTCTTCCGCAGGCTGAGGGACGAGATGGCCCTGGGTTACGAGGTCTTCTTCTTCGTCAGGAACGACCTCGATCCCGGCTACTTGGGAGCGTATTTGGCCACGAGTCCTGAAAAGGTACCACGGGCCATTGAGGGGATAAAGGAAGTCCTTCAAGAGTTGCTCCGCAATGGCCTTTTGGAGGAGGAGGTCCAAGAGGCCAAGGCCTACCTCCTCGGAAATTACGAGCTGGACCTGCAAGGGGTCCTGAATTTGTCCTCCTCGATGGCCTTGAACGAGCTCTACGGCCTGGGTGGGGACTTCTTCCGCTTCTACCCCCAGAGGATAGAGGCCGTCACCCCTGCCGAGGTCCTCGAGGTCGCCAGGCGCTACATAGACCTCGATGCCTACGCCCTGGTGATCCTCAGTCCCTCACGGTGAGCTTTTCCAACACGGCCTGTCGTTTTCCCTCCAGGGTCAGCGGCTTGTCCCGTCGGTCGTCGATCTTCACGGTAGTCACCACCCGAAGGGCCCCCTTTCGAAAGGGGACCTCATGCATTTTGCGGACCGCCCTCAGGAGGTCCTCCAGATCCCCTTCCACCTGCGTGCCCATGGGGGTGACCTCGTATCTCAGCCCCTCCTCCTCGAGGACCTTGACGCAGTCGGCCACGTAATCGCTAACGCTTGGCGAGGAGGTGCCCAAGGGTACCACCGATATCTCCATGACCGCCATCTTTTCACCTCCTTCAGTAGGGGAGGCTCTCCAGGAGGTAGAGCCCCAAGGCGGCGAAGAAGACGTTCGCTCCCCACGCTGAAAGCCAAGGCGGCAGCAGTCCTCCTTGCCCCACCGCCACCCCTGTGGCGAAGGCCACCCAGTAAAGCCCCCCTATGGCGACGCTGAGGGCGATCCCTAAGGGGATCCCTCCCTCCCTCCGACGTGCGGTCCACATGGCCAGGGGGACCCCCACTAGGATCAGGATGACGCTGGCAAAGGGATAGGCCACCTTGGCGTAGAGGTCTACCACATAGCGGGTGGGGTCATATCCTTCTTTCCGGAGCTTCCCTACGTAGCGGCGAAGCTCCGAATAGCTCATCTCCTCCGGGTCCTTCATCCCCCGCTGGAAGTCCTCGGGGGTCTCCGGGAGGGCCATTTCCATCCGGGGGAGATGGCGTTCCTCCACCCCTTTGGGGTCAAATTCCCATATTGTCACATCCCTGAGCATCCACTGCCCCCCCGAGTATTGCGCCTCGCGGGCGTCCACCCGCCTTTTGAGCCTCATATCATCCCCGAGAAAGAGGATGGTAAAGCCCCTCAGTTCCTTCCCCCGCACCAGCCTGATGTTGTAGACCCGCCCCTCGCCCAGATACCAGACCTTCTCGGCCTCGAAGAAGGCCTTCTTCACCTCCCCCTTTACCTTGCTGCTCCAGAGGCGGTCAGCCCTGGCCAGAAAGGGCGGCACCACCCCTTCCAGCCCAACAAAGATCATTCCCGCCACAACAAGAGCGGCCATAACGAAGGGGAGCAAAATCGAATAGTTGCCCACCCCGTGGACCTTCACGGCCAAAAGCTCTCGGTGACGCCCCATGAGCCCAAGGGAGACCATCGTGGCCACCAATAGCGCAAAGGGCATGGCCTCCACCAGGTAAGCTGGCAATTTGTAGGTCATGTAAAGCCCCAGGGCCCAAAGAGGGGCTCCCCGATGGAGCACCGTTTCCATCCGTTCCAGGGCCTCCACGGCCAAAAAGGTCACCACGAAGGCCGTGAGGGCGAAGGCGAAGACCTTCAGCAGTTCCTTTAGCAGGTATCGTTGGAGCCTTTTCATCGCAGGCGCCTGAGGGCCTCAAATCCCCTCTCCACCAGTTCCAAGGGGAGGATGGGGGCCTCATGGAGGGCCTTGCCGTAAAGGTACCACCCGAAGGCCCCGAGGGTGAAGTTGGGAAGCCATGCCCCCGTCCACGGAGGGATTGCTCCGGCCGTGGCCAGGGCCTTTCCAAAGCAGTAAAGCACATAGTAAAGCAAAATCACCAGCAGGCTGAGTACAAAGCCGAAGGAACGGCCAGAGCGCGTATGGTAAGTTCCCAGGGGGAGACCGAGGAAGCCGAGGACGAGGGCGGCGAAGGGGATGGCGAACTTGAAGTGTAACTCCACCAGTTGAGGCCTTACGTTCTTCCCCTCCCGCAGCTTCCGCGCGATCTTTGCCTTGAGTTCCCCCACTGACATTTCCTTCTCCAAGAGCCTCACCCTGCTCTTCCGCCGGGCCTCTTCGAGCATCTCCTCCCAGGAGAGGTTCAGGACGTAATTGCCGAAGTGGGCCACCCTGTAGATGTCCTTTCCCCGCTGGTGGATCTCCCCACCTTGAAGCACCAGGGAGATCCTCCCGGAGGTCCTGTCCGTCATCAATCGCCCCTCTTGGGCGAGGATGAGGTTCCGCTGTTCTGGATCGCGCTCGTCGTAGAGCATCACTCCCTTCAAGCGCCCCCCTTGTATCTCATCGACGTATATCACGACCCCTGGGATGAGTTTGTGGAAGACCTTCTCCCTCACCCGTGGCTTTATGGCCTTGGAGGCGGCCTCAAAGAGGCCCTCCCTGAAGGCCCTGATGGACCATGGGACTCCGTAGAGGGTGAGCCAGGTGGTGATCAGGGTTGCCCCCAGGGACACGATGATGACCGGCCTCAGGAACCGATGGATCCCCACCCCTGAGGTCTTTAAGGCCAGCACCTCCCTGTCGGCACTCATGCGGCTCAAGGCCAACAGCACTCCCAGCAGCACAGCCATGGGGATGACGAAGACGAGGAAGGAGGGGGTCAGCAAGAGGAGGAACTTGGCGACGTAATAGACGGGGATGCCCCGATCGAGGGCCATCTCCGTCACGCGAAAGATCTTCCCGGTCATGAAGGCGAAGGTGAAAACACCGATCCCCGTGAGCAGATACCTGAGGATCTCCTTCGCCACGTAGCGGTCGATGATCACGGCTTAGAGTATAACAAGGGATGGAAAGGGGGTCACCTGAGCTTGAGGGAGAGCACCTTGGAGACCCCCGGTATCTCCATGGTCACGCCGTAAAGGGCTTCGGCTGCCTCCATGGTTCGCTTCTGATGGGTGACCAGGATGAATTGGGATCTATCCCTGAGTTCCTCTATTACCCTCAGGAAGCGTTCGATGTTGGCCTCATCTAAGGGGGAATCCACCTCGTCCATGAGACAGAAAGGGGCAGGCCTCAGGAGGAAAAGGGATAGGATGAAGGCGATGGCAGCCATGGTCTTCTCTCCACGGGACAACAACTCCATGCTCTTGAGCCTCTTGCCCCGAGGCTGGATCATGAGCCTCACCCCGGGTTCTGGCCCTCCGTCCAGGACCATCTCCCCCCTCCCCCCCGCGAAGAGGCGCTCCACCAGCTTGGCGAAGGTCTCCCGGGTCCGTTCCAGGGTCTCGAGGAAGAGCTCTCTGCTCCTGCGGTTGATGCGTTCGAGGGTCCTGTGGAGGGTTTCCAAGGACTGCTCCAGATCCTCCTTTTGGGCCTCGAGGAACTTCAAGCGGTCCCGCACCTGGGCGTATTCCTCGATGGCCCCCATGTAGACGTCCCCCATCCGCTGGAGGGACTGCCTCAATTCCTCCATGCGTTCCTTATAGCCCTCTGGCAGGGGGGTCTCTTCAAGTTCCTTTAAGGCCTCCGACGGCTCTACGCCAAAGGTTCCCCGAAGAGAACGCTCCAGGTGTTCCACTTCGACGGCGAGGCCTTGGAGTTGTTTCTCCGCCCGAGCCACCTCCTCCCTCAGCCGATCTTCCTCCGTCCTCTGCGCCTTCAGTTCCCCTTTTACCTCCTCAAGCCTCCCCAGGACTTCCTCCATCGCCTGGCGCCTTTGGACGAGCAGCAGGGACAGTTCCTCCCTTTGGGACATCAACTCCTTGAAGGCTTGGGCCTCCCGCCCTTTCCTCTCCTCTGCTTCCCTTATCCTCTTCTCCAAGGAGGAGATTTCGGCCAGATGTCTTTTCTGCTCCCTCTCCGCTTGTTCGATCCTCGATTTGAGTTCCTTCAAGGCGGCCTCTCGCCCTCTGAGCCGCTCCTCGAGGGTTGCGATCCCCTCCCTAAGGGAAGTGGCCTCCTCTTGGAGGTCCTTCCTCTGGGCCTCTTGCTTTTGCAGTGCCCTTTCGATCTGCTCGAGCTCTTCCCTCGTCGTCCTCCACCGCCCTTCCCATTCCCTTATACGACGGGTGATCTCTTCTTTTTCCCCTTGCCACGTCCTCTCCTCCCCTTTCAGGTCCTCCACCTCCATCTGCAAGATGGAGACTTTGCGTCGGGTGGCCTGCAGCCCCGCCTCAAGCTGAGTAATCGTCCCCCTGAGTTCCCTGAGGACCTCCTCCTGGGAGCTTTGACGGGCCTTTAACTCGGCCTCCTTCTCTTGGAGTCTGGCCAGGGAACTCCGAAGGCCCTCCAGCTCCCCCTCTGCCCTTTGCACGGCCAAGGAGATTTCACGGGTCCTGGCCTCGACTTCCTTCAGGAGGTTTTTCCTCTGCAGTAGTCCGGTGGAGAGGTTGCCCCAGAGGGTCCCCTTGTTGTCGAGGAGTTCTCCGTCCTTCGTGACAAAGTCCCCCTCACCGGGGTTGATATCGGTGGGGAGGTGGTCCACGAGGGAGATTCCATCCAGGAGTCTGCGGATGAGCCCTTCGTAGCCCTTTGCCCTTACGAACCTTCCGAGGTCCCCTCCGTCCTTCCCGGTCCCCGCCTTCGCGGGCAGGACGGCTATTCGCCCCTGCATCCGTCGGAGGACCTTGAGGGCATCGGACATCGTCTCCACCACCAGGGCCTTTATCCGCTCCCCGAGGGCCGCCTCTACGGCTTTCTCATACCCCGGCTCCACCTCGATTAGATCTCCAAGCACCACGGCCTTCGATATCCCCGCTGAAGAGGGGTCCCTCAAGAGGGCCTTGACTGCCTCCGGATAGCCTTCGTGTTCCGTCTCCATCTTGCGGAGCATCTCCCCCCTCATCTTCAAGGCCTCAAGTTGCCCCGTGAGCTTGGAGAGCTCCTCCTTTTTCTCCGCCAGCCTTCCTTCGAGGTCCGATCTGCTCTCCTCAATGGAGCGGAGTTCATGCACGAGCCCTTGAAGGGAGGCTTGGAGTTTTTGTTCTTCCCCCCTCAACTCCTCTATCCTTCCCTGAAGGGCCCCTTCTTCCTCAAGGGCCTTGTGGAGCTCCTCCTCGAGGCGACTCCCCCTTTGGGCGATCTCCCGGAGACGCCCCTCTGCCTCCTTTAGGGCGTTGTTCATACGTATCCGTTCCCCCTCCAGCTCCAGTACTTCCCTCCGCAGACGATCCCGTTTTCCGATAAGGGCTGCCCTCTGGGGCTCCCCTTCGAGGATGCGTGCCTTTACCGCTTCAAAGGACGCCCTTTTCGAGGAGAGCCCTTCCCTTAGTTCATCGACCTCCTTCTCAGCCAGGGCCCTGCGCTCGAGGAGTTCCTCGACCAGTCCCCTGAGCCTGGAGACCTCCTTCCTCGCCTCGGAGAGCCGTTCTCTCAAGGCCTCGAGTTCCCCTTCGAGGGCCCGGAGGCGTTCTTCCTTCCCCTTTATTTCGCCCTCCACCTCGAGGGATCGGCGCTCCGTCGCCTCCAACTCCTGTTGGCCTTCGAGGAATTTCCCCTCCAGCTCTTCAAGGTCTTCCTCCAGTTCCCTTCGCTTCCGCTGCACCCGAAGGAGTTCCTCCCGGAGCCGAGTGGCCTCTTTCCCCATCTCCTCATACAGTCTCCGCTTCTTCTCCCACATCATGGCGGCCTCAGAGACTTCCAGCTGACGCAGCTCCTCCTTCATGCGTTTGAACCGCCGGGCCTTGGAGGCCTGATACCTGAGGGAATTGGCCTGACGTTCCACCTCAGCGAGCAGGTCCTTTAAGCGCTCGAGATTTTGGCGGGTATTCTCCATCTTCCTCAAGGTTTCCCGTTTCCTCTCCTGATATCTGCTCACCCCCGCTGCCTCTTCGATCATGAAACGGATCTGCTGGGGAGGGGCGGTGATCAGGGCCTCCACTTCCCCTTGGGGGACCACAGCGTAGGCGTTGATCCCGAGGCCGGTTCCGAGGAAGAGATCCCGGATGTCCTTGAGACGGCAGGGCCTTCTGTTTATGAGGTATTGGCTCTCCCCTGAGCGGAAGAGACGCCGGGTTACCCGCAGCTCCTCGCCCCTTTCGAATCCGGGAGGGGCCCCTTCGCTGGTGTCGAAGATCAGGGATACTTCTGCCATTCCCGAGGGCTTCACCTCCTCAGTGCCGTTGAAGATCACGTCCTCCATGGCCCGCCCGCGGAGGTGGGTGGGGCGCATCTCCCCCAAGGCCCAGAGCACCGCATCCACCAGATTGGACTTGCCGCAACCGTTAGGGCCGACTATGGCTGTCAGCCCTTGGTGAGGGAAGGTGAGGACGGTGCGGTCCAGAAAGGATTTGAAGCCGAGGAGTTCTATCCCTTTGAGTCGCATTCGGAGGTTCTACACCACGTGATGGCCTTCTGCAAGCGGCTTATGGTCTCCTCCTTGCCCAATACGTCCATCACCTCGAAAAGCCCCGGGCTCACGGTTTTGCCGGTCAGGGCGAGCCGCACGGCTTGGGCGGCATCGCGTGTCTTCAGCCCAAGCTCCTCGGCGAGTTTCCTAAAGGCTCCTTCCAGTCCGTCAGGGTTGAAGGGGGTCCTCTTGAGGCTTTCCTTGAAGCCCTCAAGGAAGGCGATGCCTCCGGGAGTGAAGAACTTCCGCACTCCCTTCTCGTCGTAGGTGGTGGGGGGGCGGAAATAAAAGACGGCCTGTTCAGCCATCTCCTCCAAGGTCTTAGCCCTGGGTTGAAGGGTCCTCACCGCTTTGACGAGCCTTTCGTCGAGGTCCACCACGATCCCCCTCTTGGCGAGGAAGGGGATGAGCCTTTGGGCTATCTCCTCGGCTGGTAGCTCCTTTATGTAATGGGAGTTCAACCAGAGGAGTTTTTCGGGGTCGAAGACGGCAGGGGACGTGCTCACCGCCTCCAGGGAGAACTTTTCGATTAACTCCTCGATGCTGAAGATCTCCTGATCGCCGTGGGACCATCCGAGGCGGGCTAAGTAGTTGACCATCGCCTCTGGCAGGTAACCCATCTCGCGATAGGCGCTCACTGCCGTAGCTCCATGGCGTTTACTGAGACGGGTCCTATCTGTGCCGAGGATGAGGGGAAGATGGGCAAACTTCGGTACAGGGTAGCCAAGGGCTTCGTATAGCAGGATCTGTCGGGGGGTATTGTTCAGGTGGTCGTCGCCTCGGATGACGTGGGTAATGCCCATGAGGGCGTCGTCCACCACAACGACGAAGTTGTAAGTGGGGGTGCCATCGGAGCGGACGATGATGAGGTCATCAAGCTCCTCATTCCTGAAGGTGACCTTTCCCCGCAGGAGGTCTTCGACCACCGTCACCCCCTCCTGAGGGGACTTGAAGCGGATGGCGAAGGGCACGCCTTCGGGGTGATCCTTGCGGCTACGGCAGCGCCCGTCGTACTTGGGCTTGCGTCCCTCCGCTAAGGCCTGCCTCCGCATTTCCTCCAGTTCCTCGGGGGTACAGTAACAACGATAGGCCTTACCCTCCTCGAGGAGCCGTTGAGCGTGTTCGCGGTAGAGATCCATCCTCTGACTTTGGAAGTACGGTCCCTCATCCCAGTGGAGGCCAAGCCACCGGAGGCTTTCCAGGATGTCCTGTAAGTATTCGTCTTTAGAACGGGCCTGATCGGTGTCCTCTATCCGGAGGATGAACTTCCCCCCGTGGTGGCGGGCGAAGAGCCAGTTGAAAAGGGCCGTCCGAGCCCCACCTACGTGAAGATACCCTGTGGGGCTCGGGGCAAAGCGAGTCCTGACCTCCGTCATCGTGCCACAAAAAGCAGGCCCCCGAAGGGGATCATGATGAGGAAGAAGATGATAGCTGTGATGATGACGGCCACGAAGGCCTTGCCCTTGCTCACCTCGTGGACCTTTTCAAGCCCAACGATCTGGAGCCAAAGCCCGTAAAGGCTCGCCAGGAACCCTATGAAAGGTATCCAGCCGAGGAGGTGCACTACGCCGCTGTAGGCCACAACCCTGAAAGTCCCCTCATAGGTTCCCTTGCCCTGGAAGAGCTGTTGAAGGACGAATTGGAGGATCCACGCCCCTATGAAGGCGAAGATCAGGGAGACGATGGCCATGGCGAAGGGCATAGGGTTGAAGGCGATGAGGGATCCCAAGATGCCCTCAATGGCAAGACAGATGGCCAAAAAGGTCACTGGGGGACCGAAACCAGCGGTGCGGGACATCTCAGCGAAGAAGTCGCTCGGTTTTGTGAGGACTTCCTTAGCCACTTGGATGAAGCTGTTGGCGAACTCTTGAGGGTTGAAGTCCTTTTCCATTCGTACCCTCCTCAATCAGTTTTTATGATGGCTTCCTCCAGGACCTGACCTCCGAGGTCCAAGAGGTTTACCACGCGCTGCTCTGTTTCAAGAAGGGCCACAGTGGGCGGAGAATCCTTGGGCAGGGCGGGGGAACCGGGATTGAGCAATACCAGAGGACCCTTTTCGACGAGGTGAGGACGGTGAGTATGACCGGAGATCAGGAGGTTCACCTGATAACGTTCCCCCAGGACCCTCAGGTCGTCCAAGTCCTGTTCCTGCCCATGTAGCATTAGGATGGTGATGCCGTCTATCAGGCAGTAGACATATGGGGCATCAAGGGGAAAGTTGATCATAAGCTGATCTACTTCAGCGTCGCAGTTGCCCTTGGCGATCAACAGGGGTGCTGGTGCATGGTTTATCGCCCAAGCGAGGGTCTGGGGATCGTAGTCCTTTGGGAAGGGGTTGCGCGGTCCGTGATAGAGCACATCCCCTGCGTGCAGAATCAACTCCACCCCCGCCAAAGGGCCACTCATGGCCTCCTCCCATGCCTTGAGCCCTCCATGGGTGTCGCTGATTATGCCGACCTTCACTTGGCGAGTAGCTCCAGGATCTGTCTGGCAAAGGCCTCTGCCGCTTGGGGGCCGTTGGCTGTAACTATTAAGCCGTCTACCTCTACGGGCCGCCCCGTGTATTTCGCCCCCATGGCCTTGAGGGTTTTCCCCTCGGAGGTCCAAACTGTAGCCCTTTTGCCTTTGAGGACTCCAGCCCTCGCCAAGATCCCCGGTGCGAGGCAGATAGCCCCCAGGACCTTTCCTGCCCGGGCTGCTTCGCGGGCGATCCTCAGGGCTTCAGGGTTAGAGAAATACCTTTGGGCACCGACCCCTCCGACGAAGACCACAGCGTCATAACGGGTCACATCCACCTCTCTAAGCTCGATGTCGGGCTTCACCCTCATGCCGAGCATGCCCCTGGCCTCTCCCTTGGTCGCAGAGGCTATGGTCACCTGGAACCCCCTTCCTTCGAAAAAGGCCTTGGGCACCCGGAGCTCCTCATCCCTGAAACCCTCAGGGGCGATGATCATCAGGATGCGCCCCTCTTCTGCCCATATAGGACGGACAAAAGGTGAGACCGACAAGGCCATCAAAAGGATGGTCAAAAATCTCTTCATCCCCAACTCACCTCGAGAATGAGATAGCGCCTTTTCCCAGCGGGGACCATTACCTCTACCTCATCCCCCACCTCTTTGCCCACCAGGGCCCTGGCCACAGGGGAGTGGATGGATATCTTTCCCTCCGATAGGTTGGCCTCGTCACCCCCCACCAGCCTGTACTCGAGGACGCGGTCGTTGTCCAGGTCTTGGAGCTTTACCTTGCACCCAAAGGAGACCTTTCCCTCCTCCGGTGCTTGCTCTACGACCACGGCTCGGGCCAATTTCTCCTCAAGTTCTTTTATCTTCGCTTCGATGAAGGCCTGACGCTCCTTCGCTGCCTCATATTCGGCATTTTCCGAGAGATCGCCAAAGGCCCTGGCGTTCTCGATCTCCGCGATGATTCGAGGCCTTTCCTCCCTCTTGAGACGCTCAAGCTCCTTACGCAAGGCTTGATACCCTTCTTTCGTGATAGGGAGAAAGTCCATTCTTACGTCCTCCTATGTTCATAAGGAAAATTTCGCCCAAATATTATCACCTCTCCTTTCGAGGGGCAATAACAGCAGACGACAAAAAGGGTTTTAAAAAAACCTGTCTGGTTCAGAGAGATGTGGGACAGTGAGGGAGGGGGTAAAATAGGGGGCCACCCC
>CAZGDM010000047.1:0-12855 GCA_964525275.1 uncultured Thermodesulfobacteriota bacterium
TAGAGGTGAACCACCCGTCCACCTCGATCAAAGGGACAGGTGATAAGGGCCAACAAGCCGAGGCCGATGGTACTCAACAGGAGGATGACCCATACGAAAATGGTCCGGAAAAGAAGCCCTTTCCCCGGGGAAAGGAGTTCCTCCCCTTGCTGGGGAGGGAGGGAAGCCCTTGCAGTCTCCATTTATAAAGAATTATAGTCGAGGCCTGCAGACGGCTTCAAGCAAAGGCCCTTCAACAAGGAGGAACAAAGTTAGAGGGCACTCCCTCAGCGCTCCAACCCCTCAGGGCGTAATAATCGCTTAGCAACTTGGCGAACTCCTCCTCGGTGACGACCTTTCCCGACTCTGGGAGGGGTTCACGGTGGAACCTCACGGGAAGGGCATCATCTTCACGCTTCAACCCCTCTCTCAAATTGAAGAGGCGTGTACTGTTGACGATATGGGAGGCCGTCTTCCGCAGGTCTTCGAGACGCAACTTCATCCCGGTCACGGCCTCGACGATCCTCAACAGCTCCTCCCATTGATACATATCGCGGTAAAAGCGGCATACGATCAAGGAGTCGAAGATCGCCAACCTGTCCTCGTATTCGATCAGGAGGGCCGCTTTGCCCTCTATCTGGTCTGGATCTATGAGTCCCGTCAGCTCCGGCTTGTAAAAGGTGGTCCTCAGGTGACAGGCACCACGGGCGGAGGTGGCGTAGGCGAGGGCCATCCCCTTGAGCACCCGGGGATCGTAACCTGCGGGCTCAAGACCTTTGACGTGAACGGCCAATTCTTCAAGGCCCCACTCCTTGGCAGCCTGCCGAATGCCCTTGGCCAGCAGATCTCCTATACCCTCTCTAAAGGCGATGCGGTGCAGGAGCACCGCAATGGCGTCGACATCTCCATAATCTATCCTCTCCGGGGCCCGTCCCCTCCTTGAGGCCTCGATGGTAAAGGCCACGAGGTTTCCAGCGGTTATGGTGTCAAGGCCCAGACGGTCACAGATGTCGTTCAAATAGACTATATCCCGTATGTCCTTCACCAAACACAGGCCGCCAAAGGCGTAGATGGTTTCGTACTCCGGCCCCTCGATTTTCAAGCCCTGATGCCTCCCGTCTATGACCTCGGAGACCTTGGCGCAGGCCATAAAGCACCGAGGGCATGCCTTGGCTCGCACACGACAACGCTCAAGGAGGCCTTGAGCGCTTATCCCCTCCCACCCCTGGACATGTCCTTGGGACCAGTATTTGGAGGGGAAGCCCTTCACCTGGTTCATCACGGCGACGAGCTGGGGGGTGCCATACCGTCTGTAGGCTTCGGCGCCGCGGTCGGTCTTTCCCCGCTCCTTGATCTCCTTTACGAAGGCCTCGAGGGCGTCCGGATCGGCCACCTCCCTTCGCCTCGAACCGTGAAAGACCACCGCCTTAACCCCCTTCGAGCCCATGACCGCTCCGACACCAGTGCGGCCTGCTTGTCTGCCCCGATCGTTTGCGATGACGGAAAAGGCCACCAGTCTCTCTCCGGCTGGACCTATCACAAGCGCCGCTTTTCTCCCCTCAGCCTCCACCCGCTCCAAGGCCCTCTCTTCTGCCTCATAGGCGTCAAGGCCCCAAAGGTCTCGGGCGTCGTGAAAACGCACCTTGCCCTCGGTGACCTCCAACACTACCGGGGCTTCAGAGCTTCCCTCGAGGACGATAGCATCGTAACCCGTCCTACTCATCGCTTCAGGGGCTCGCCCCCCAGCGTAGGATTCGGAGTAAAAACCAGTAAGGGGGGATTTCGTATATACCCCATAACGGCACGATCCCCACACGGGGGTATCGGTCACCGGCCCCAAGGCGAAGATCAAGCGGTTTCCCGGGGAAAGGGGATCAACTCCCCTGGGGTTGAGCTCCAAGAGCAAGTGGGTCCCCAACCCCTTTCCCCCAAGGTGGCAACGGTAGATCTCCTCTGGGATCTCCTCTTCCCTGAAGTCCCTCCTGCTGAGGTCCACCCGGAGGATCTTGCCGAAAAACCCTTTCATAGCCTCTCCTCCCCCTCAGGGGAAATCTCCCTGAGTTTGGTCACTATTCCCTTCACCTCCTCCCTCAGCTTGGGGTCGAGGTCGTAAGGGGAAACGCCTCTTTTGTCCGCCTCGATTACGAGGGGACTGAAGGACAGATGACCGAGGACCTCCATTTCCCCAAGGCCCTCTTCGATCAACCTCCTGTCCTCTTCGGTGGCCACCTTGTTGCCCACACCGTAGATCCGCTCGATGCCCAACTCCATAGCCATCCTCTTTATCTGCATAGCTGTAGCGATGCTCCTTTGCCCCGGCTCTACCACCACCAGGAAGGCATCGACCCAGCGGGTGCTGCCACGACTCAGATGCTCCAGCCCTGCTTCCATGTCCACGATAACCACCTCCTGCCTGCGGACGAGGATGTGATGGATTAGGGCCTTGAGCAAGGCGCTCTCCGGGCAAAAACATCCGCTCCCCGCCTTTGGGGCGGTGCCCAAAATGAGGAGCTTCACCCCATATCGGGTGCGGCTGTAGGCATCGGGGAGGTCGTCAACCTTGGGGTTGAGTTTGAAGACCCCTCCAAAGGTCCCCTGTCGCGCTCCGGTCCTCTCCTCCACAAGGGACTTCATCTGGGCCAACGGGACGATCCCTTCCAGATCCTCCGTTCGAAACCCCAAAGCAGAGGCGAGATTGGCATCGGGGTCTGCATCGATGGCCAAGACCTTGAAACCCTCCTCGGCCAGGTGACGGGCCATGGTCCCGGCAAGGGTGGTTTTCCCGACCCCCCCTTTGCCCGCGATGGCGATCTTCATCCCTTGCCCTCCCTTCGGCATTTTACCCTTCTGCCCTCTTCGCGAGGAACTCCCTTTTCACCAACTCCACCTCTCCCTCCTTGGACTTTACCTCCCCTTTGAGTCTCGCCTCAAGAAGTCTCCTGAAGATCTGCTGATAGATCGGGCCGGGAGCGATTCCCAGTTCCTGTAGGTCTCTACCGGTGAGGGAGATCTTCGTATGGCGCCATTGGGAGATGAACTGTCCCAACAGTCGCCTCTTCCCCTTTTCCTGAGTCAAGGCCATAAGGTATAGCAACACCTCAGTGCTGAAGGGCTCAAAAGTCCAATAGACCTGCGGGGGATCCATTTCCTCCTTCAAATGGACCAGGGCCCTGCGGGCACGTCTTCTCTCCTCGAGGAATTTGCGCCTTCGCCGTCCTTGAAGGTGAAACCTATCGGCCAACTCCATCCTCTCCCTTTCCTTGAGCCCCTCGGTCAAGGAAAGCAAGTAGACCATGGCCCTGTCGCAGCTCCCCTCGAGGAAGAGGAGCCCGTACCAATTAAGGACCTCGCGGGTCCTCTCCAGAAGCCCCCTGACCTTCGGTGAGAGGGAGAGATGGGGATGGATGACCTTCAGCAATCCAAGTTCCTCCATCCTACGCAAAATGGGCAAGGGGTCTTCCTCCTCGAGGATCAACTTGAGCTCCAAAAAGAGGCGGGCTCCGCTCAATCTCCCGACGAACCCCGAGGCAATGGCATCCCGCATGAGGCTTTCGGTTTGACGCCCCATCTGGAAACCGAAGCGGGCCTCAAATCTCAAGGCCCGAAAGATTCGCGAGGGGTCCTCCACGAAACTCAGGCTGTGCAGCACCCGGATGACCCCTTCCTTCAGATCGCGTTGTCCTCCGAAGAAATCTATCAACTCGCCGAAGGACGACGGGTCGAGGTCAATGGCAAGGGTGTTGATGGTGAAGTCACGACGGAACAGGTCCATCTTGAGGGAGCTGTGTTCCACTGCGGGAGGGGCAGCGGGCTGGGGGTAATACTCCATGCGCGCTGTGGCCACATCGATACGGTAACCGTCAGGAAAAGTAATGGTGGCGGTGCCCATCCGTTTGTGAACCCTGACCCTTACCCCTGTCCTCTCACCGAAGACCTTGGCGAAGGATATCCCATCGCCCTCCACCACCACGTCCAGATCGAGGTTATCCCTCCCCAACAGGAGATCCCTTACAAAGCCACCCACTACGTAGATCCTGAAGCCCAGCTCTTGACCCACCCTCCCCATCTCCTGGAGGAGTTCCAGGATCTCCTTCGGGAGGCGTTCGTTGAGCAACCGCCCCACGTTGCGCCTCTTGGGCCTGACGGCGCCGGGCTGGGGAAAGGGGAAGAAATCGTAAAGGGCCCTGAGGAGGTCGGTCTTGGTTATACCTCCCACTAACTTTTCTCCCTCCACGACCGGCAGCAGGCGTTGGTCCCTCCCCACGATGTGTTCGTACACATCCCACAGGGAAGCTTCAGGCGGCACTGTAGCGATCTCGGAGGTCATGTACTCCACCACCGGCCTCTCTCCAAGGCCGTGGAGCACCCCCCGTTCGGCCACCTCCCTGGTGATGAGGCCGATAACCCTCGCCCCCTCCACCACGGGCAGGACCCCCAGTCCAAAGCGCTGCATAACGGTACGGGCCTCCTTCAACGGCTTAGCGGCCTCTATCGTCTTGAGGGGAGCGGTCATGATGTCCTTGGCACACACCTTGGGCTTCACCAGCTTGGACAGGACCCTTGTGAGCCTCTCCTTGGCCTCGGGGAGGGTCATATCCTTTATGCTGGCCGAAGCCGCCGTGGGGTGTCCTCCCCCGCCGAACTCCAAGGCTACCTTTCCCACGTCAACCTGTTCCACCTTGGAACGGGCGATGAGGTAGACTTTATCGTCCATCCTCAACAGGGCAAACAGAGCCTCGGGGTTCTCCATGGCCCGTAATTTGTGGACCAAAAGGGCCGCCTCTGGAACATATCGTTCGGCCGAAGCAGTGGTGATCAATATGTCCACCCCGTGGATGCTGTAGCGCTCGGCGTTCTCGATCATCTGGTTCAGCAGCAGGACCTGTTCGGCGGTCATCTCCTTCGCCATCATCTCCGCCACCACTCGCAGATCCGCCCCTTGGGACAGGAGATAAGAGGCAGCCTCCAGGTCTTCGGCCGTGGTGGAGGGGTAGGTGAAAGAACCTGTGTCTTCGTAGATCCCGATGAGCATGACGGTGGCCTCCTCAGGAGTGAGGGAAATTCCCCGCTGCCTCAACAGCCTGGTCATAATGGTGGTATTGGCGCCCCTCTCCTCTATCACCTCAAAGTCACCGCGGAAGTCCTCCGGAGAAGGGGGGTGGTGATCGTACACGTGCACCTCCACTTCTTTGCGGTCGAGCAATTTGGCGAAGCGTCCGATGCGGGAGCGTTGTCGGGTGTCGACGACGATAAGCCTCCTTATCTCTTCTAAGGGGACATCCCGTAGGCGCTCGCTTTCCAGGACATAGAGCGTAGAGCGCACAAGAAAATCCCTCAGGCTCTTCTCCTGGGCCCCCGGAAAGACCAATTTCGCCTCGGGATAGAGTTTACGGGCAGCGATCATGGACCCAAGGGAATCAAAGTCGGCGTTGATATGGGTGATGATGACTTCCACGATTTAGCAACTTACTTTATAGACGATGGTGTTGTAAAGGAACGTGGTCGTCCCAGCCACCCATATGTGATAAGATTTGACCATGGGCGAGAGGGAGGGGAGACGGACGGATAAGAAATGGAGGCGATACCTCAAGAGGGCCCTTTTGGGTATCCTCTTTGCGGCCCTGGTCGTCGTCACCGGCACCGTAGGCCTTTTCCTCTACTTTTACTACACCTTGCCCCCGATGAAAGACATTTCGGATTACAACCCTCCCCTGATGACCAGGGTCTACTCTGCAGATGGCCAGATAATCGGCGAGTTCTATCAAGAGAGGAGGATCCTCGTCCCCAACGATAAGATCCCCCGCCTGTTGCGGCAGGCCTTCGTAGCGGCTGAAGACGCGGACTTTTACCGGCATCGAGGGATATCGTGGCTGGGCATCTTCAGGGCCTTAATAAGGAACCTCCAGGCCGGCAGGATCGTTCAGGGCGGTAGCACCATTACCCAGCAGGTGGTACGGTCATTGTTGCTCAACCGCCAGAGGACCTTGAGCCGGAAGATAAAAGAGCTGATTCTCGCCCATCGGATCGAACAACGACTTTCCAAGGACGAAATCCTTTACATCTACCTGAACCAGATTTACTTGGGGCACGGGAACTACGGGGTAGGGGCAGCTGCTGAGGACTACTTTGGCAAATCCGTGGAGGAACTGAACTTGGCCGAGATGGCCATGTTGGCAGGTCTCCCCAAAGCCCCGGAGTTGTACTCCCCATTGCGTAATTTCGACAGGGCCAAGAGGAGGCAGGCCTATGTTCTGAAGCGGATGGTAGAGGAAGGGTACATCACGGAGAAAGAGGCACGGGATGCTTACGCCACCCCTCTCCACATCAAAGGCAGGGGGAACCGCTTTTTGGAGGTAGCTCCTTATTTTGTCGAATACGTGCGGCAATACCTCATCGAGCGGTATGGGGAGGACGAGGTCTACACCGGGGGGCTCCAGGTTTACACCAGCCTCGACACTAGGATGCAAAGGGCAGCTCAGGAGGCGGTTCGCAAGGGGTTGCTGGCCTTGGATCGCCGTCAGGGCTTCAGGGGACCGGAGAAGGTGCTCGAACCGTCGGAGGTCGAGGATTTTTGCAAAGAGGTGGCGGACAGGATCAAGGAACTGAAGCCCGGCGAAACCTACCTGGGCGTGGTAACAAAAGCCGAAAGGGAAAGGGTGTGGGTGAGGATCGGGAACTTCAAGGGGTTCATCTCCGCGGACACCCTTCGTTGGGTGGATCGTGAGCACCCCGAGGAGTCCCTCAAGGAGGGGTTCGTCATCAGGGTGAAGGTAGTGGAGCTGAAAGAAGGAGAGGCGCGCCTTGAACTCTATCAAGAACCTCAGGTGGAAGGGGCCCTTTTGGCCATGGAGCTCCCGACGGGCTATGTCAGGGCCCTGGTAGGGGGATGGGATTTCCTCCGTAGCCAGTTCAACAGGGCCCTGCAGGCGAGACGCCAAGTGGGATCGGCCTTCAAACCCATCGTTTACGCCGCCGCTCTGACCAAGGGCTATACTCCTGCCAGTATCATCTTGGATGCCCCGGTCATCTACGAGGACCTGGAGAGAGGGGAAAGCTGGAAGCCCAAAAATTACAGGGAGCGTTTCTATGGTCCCACCCGTCTGAGGATGGCCTTAGCCAGGAGTCAGAACCTCGCTACGGTGAAACTCGCTAGGGATATAGGGGTCCCCTACATCATCCGTTTCGCCAGGAAGCTCGGGATAACCTCTCCCCTCAACCCGGACCTCTCCATGGCCCTGGGGTCATCCGCTCTCAGTTTGCTGGAGGTGGTCAGGGCCTACGCCGTCTTCGCCACAGGGGGACATCTCGTGGATCCCATCTTCATCACCAAGGTATTCGACAGAAGGGGGGAGGTCTTGGAGGAACACAAGCCTTTGCCGCTTGAGGCCGAGCTCAGAAGGGAGGGAATAGAGCCACAAAGGGGAAAGTGTTATCCCCAGGTCCTCGACGAGGATACCGCCTACCTCATGACCAGCATGCTCCAGTCGGTGGTGAAGGAAGGGACGGGATGGCGCGCCAAGGCCTTGGGGAGGCCCTGTGCCGGCAAGACCGGCACCACAGACGACTATACCGATGCGTGGTTCATCGGTTACACGCCTCACCTCATCACCGGGGTATGGGTGGGCTTTGACGAACCACGACCTTTAGGGGAACACGAAACCGGCTCGCGGGCGGCTTGTCCCATCTGGGTGGCCTTTATGAAAGAGGCCTTGAAGGACACCCCTCCGGAGGACTTCCAGGTTCCAGAGGGAGTGGTGTTCGTACGCATAGACCCCAAGACAGGCCTTTTGGCCCGTCCCGGGGAGCCGGGGATCTTCGAATGTTTCCGCCAAGGGACTGAGCCTCGGCGTTTCAGCGAGGAATCCCCCTCGGCGATCCTGCAGGAGGAGTGAGATGACCCGTGTCCTGAGGGTGGCCCTCGCCCAGATCAACCCCGTTGTGGGAGATCTGGAGGGCAACGTGAAAAAGATCCTCGCCTTCGCGAAGGAGGCAGAGGAAAAGGGCGTGGATTTACTGTGTTTTCCTGAATTGGCGATAACTGGCTATCCCCCTGAGGACCTGCTCCTCAAGCCGAGTTTTGTGAAGGACAACCTCGCCGCCCTTGAGGAGGTCATCGCCTTTACAAAGGACAAGGACATCGTCTTGGTGGTCGGCTTCGTGGACGTAGAGGAAGACCTTTACAACGCCGCAGCCGTGATCTATCGCGGCCAACGCAGGGGCGTATATCACAAGGTCTATTTGCCAAATTACGGGGCCTTCGATGAGGAGCGCTATTTCAAGGCGGGGGATAGCTGTCCGGTCTTCCTCATCAAAGGGGTTAAAGTAGGGATCACCATCTGTGAGGATATATGGTACCCTGCGGGGCCCGCCACGGTGGAGGTCTTGGGGGGGGCCGAACTCATCGTAAACATCAACGCCTCTCCCTACCACGCCGGAAAGCGGGAATTTCGCGAGCGCATGATCGCCGTACGCGCTTCCGACGGAGTGGCCTTCATGGCATACGTCAACATGGTCGGCGGACAGGACGGATTGGTCTTCGACGGTTACAGCGTCATCTTCAATCAGGAGGGCGAGCTCCTCGCCCGGGGAAAGGGCTTCGAGGAGGAGCTCGTCGTAGCCGATCTGGTCCTGGAGGACGTGTTCAGGACAAGGCTCCACGATCCCCGCCTGAGGAAGGAGCGATTTCTCGCCATGGCAAAGGGGGACAGCCCTTCCGTTATCGTGGTGAGCGAGGAAGCGGCCCCTCCGAGGCCTTTCCACAGTCCCACTTTCACGGAGCCCATGCCCCTGCTCGAGGAGATCTACTCCGCTCTGGTTCTGGGCACCCGGGATTACGTTCGCAAAAACGGCTTCCAAAAGGTGGTCATCGGTCTGTCAGGGGGGATAGACTCGAGCTTGGTGGCCACGGTGGCAGTCGACGCCATAGGGAGGGAAAACGTCATCGGGGTCTTCATGCCCTCCCGATATTCATCGGAGGGGAGCCGCACGGACGCCGAAAAGCTCGCAAAAAACTTGGGGATAGAGCTCACGGTCATCCCTATAGAGCCCGCCTTCAAGGCCTATCTCGAGATGTTAGAACCCCATTTCCGAGGAACAGAACCCGGAGTGGCGGAGGAGAACATCCAAGCGAGGATCCGCGGCAACATCCTCATGGCGCTTTCCAACAAATTCGGTTGGCTCGTCCTGACCACCGGGAATAAAAGCGAATTGGCCTGCGGGTATGCAACCCTTTATGGAGACATGGCGGGGGGCTTTGCGGTGATCAAAGACGTCCCCAAGACCCTGGTCTACGAGCTTGCCCGCTGGAGGAACAGCCGGGCGGGCTATGACCTCATTCCGGAGAGCGTCCTTCAGAAACCCCCTTCCGCTGAACTGCGCCCCGACCAAAAGGACACCGATACCCTGCCCCCCTACGAGGTCCTCGACCCCATATTGGAGAAGTACGTCGAGGAAGACGTGAGTTTGGAGGGGATCCTCTCCTTGGGTTTTGACGAGGGCTTGGTGCGTCGCGTGATCTCCATGGTGGATCGCAACGAGTACAAGCGTCGCCAAGCTCCCCCGGGGGTGAAGATCACGCATCGGGCCTTCGGCAAAGATCGGCGTCTCCCCATAACCAACCGCTACAGGGGATGACGCTGTTCTGTAACGTTCCCGTAACAAACCCCCCTTTTAATTGCCGAAAAACCAAGGAGGAGGACCATGGGGTTATCGAAGGAAGCTAAGGAATACGTCCTGAACCAGGTCAAGGAAAGGAATATCAAGTTCATCAAACTCTGGTTCACAGACATCCTGGGATTTCTGAAAAGTTTCACCATTACAGCCGACGAACTGCCCGATGCCTTAGAAGGCGGCGTGGGCTTTGACGGTTCCTCCATCGAGGGGTTCGTCCGTATCGAGGAAAGCGACATGGTCGCCATGCCCGATCCCAACACCTTTTGCATTCTACCTTGGAGGCCCAAAGAATACGGAGTGGCCAGGATGTTCTGCGACATCTACCGCCCCGATGGTTCCCCCTTCGAGGGCGATCCCCGCTATGTGCTGAAGAGGAACCTGCAGAAGGCGGCGGAGAAGGGCTTTACCTATTACGTGGGGCCCGAACTCGAATACTTCTATTTCAAAAACCACGAGGGGACGGAGTTCCTCGATCGGGGGGGATACTTCGACATGACCCCCTTGGACATGGCCGTTGACCTCAGGCGTCAGACGGTCCTCTTTCTTGAAGAGATGGGGATCGGCGTCGAGTACAGCCACCACGAGGTGGCTTACAGCCAGCACGAAGTGGACATGAAGTACGCCGACGCCCTCACCATGGCCGATAACGTCATGACCTACAAAGTGGTGGTCAAGCAGGTGGCGCTGCAGAACGGGGTCTACGCCACCTTCATGCCCAAACCGGTCTTCGGGATCAACGGAAGCGGCATGCACACCCATCAATCGCTCTTTCAAGGCGACAAGAACGCCTTCTTCAGCCCTGATGATCCCTACCACCTCTCCCAGGTCGGCCGCTGCTTCATCGCGGGACTGCTGAAATACGCCCCCGAGATAACGGCGGTGACCTGCCAGTGGGTCAACTCCTACAAGCGCCTTGTCCCCGGCTACGAGGCCCCCGCTTACATCTCCTGGGGGACCAGGAATCGCTCTGCTCTTGTGCGTGTACCCGAATACAAGCCCGGCAAGGAGAAGGCCACCAGGGCCGAGTACCGCGCACCGGACCCCGCTTGCAACCCCTATCTCACCTTCGCCGTTATGTTGGCCGCAGGACTCAAAGGGATCGAGGAAGAGGCGGAACTGCCACCGCCGGTGGAGGTCGATGTCTACCACTTGAGCGAGGAGGAGAGGAAGGAACGCGGCATCGGGACCCTACCTGGGAGCCTGGGCGAGGCCCTGGAGATCATGGAGGGAAGCGAGCTGGTAAAGGAAGCCCTCGGGGAACACGTCTTCTGGAGCTTCATCAGGAACAAGAAGGCCGAGTGGGACGAGTACAGGGCCCAGGTAAGCGAATACGAGCTCAAAAAGTACCTTCCCATCCTCTAGGAGATGTCTAGGGGGGAGGGACTTCCCTCCCCCTTCCCTTTTCCCCTCGCCTTGAAATCACCGTACAGTTAGAATAAGAGGACCGATCACGGAGAAGGAAGGGCACGAAAGGTTGTTTAAGGTCCTCTTTATAAAGGGAAAAAGGGGATTTAGTCGTCCACCAGGAGGGGATTTCCTCTGGAAGGAAATCCCCTGGGACGAAGAAGTGGAGGAGCGCTTTGCCGACGAGGGGCCGGACATGGTCCTTTTGGAGGTTCAGGGGCTCGAGGAAACCGCCCATCTTGTGAAGGCCCTTAAGGGCTACCGTCATGAAAGGGCCGTACCCATCATGCTCGTGGGCGGGCCTGACCTTCTGAGGGCGGAAGAGATCCTGACCCAGGTGGAGGACTTCCTCATAGAGCCGGTGAATCCCCAAGAGATGAAGGTCAGGCTCCAGCGAATACTGAAGCGGACCTATTCGGTGGAGAGCCAAGGCCGCATCTGCTGCGGCGACCTCGTCATAGACCTCAGCCGTAGAGAGGTGACCTTGGATGGACAGCCCTTGACCCTGACCTTCAGGGAGTACGAGCTCCTGAAATTCTTGGCTGCCAACCGAGGGAGGGTCTTCAGCCGGGAGGCCCTGCTCAACAAGATCTGGGGATATGACTACTACGGTGGGGAACGCACCGTGGATGTGCACATCAGGAGGTTGAGGGCCAAGATAGAAGTCGGGGGGCGGACCTTCATCGAAACCGTGAGGGGGGTGGGGTATAGGTTCCGTGAAGACTGTTGAGGAGGACGGGGATGTATCCTCGAGGCCTTATCCGCTCATCGTCCTCCCAATTCGTCCAGATCCAACACCCTCCCCACGCCCATCTCCACGTAGCCCTCACCGAAAACCCGCCGAAATATCCTCCTGGCCTCCTCCCCCGAACAGTGACATGGCCCCACGAACTCGACCCCTAAGGCCTTGAGGGCGGAGGCCAGGGCCTTAATCTCTTCAGCATCTGCCGCAAAGAGGTGAAACCCTCCGAGGACGAAAAAGGGCACCCTCCCCTTTAACTCCTTCACCCTTTTAGCCATATGCAGCACCCCGGGATGGGCGCATCCCGTGATGAGGACGAATCCCTTCGGGACCTCGAGGATCAGCCCCTGCTCCCTTATCCATCCGCCCAGCTCACCGGTGGTCCACACCCCTTGGCAGACCTCCACGGGGCCTTCAGGGGCGAGGACCCTAGCACCGAGCCGCTCGATCTCCTGCCTGAACCCCTCTGGGGAGCTTCCCGGAAGAAAGACCTTCACCCGGGGGTTCGCCCTGAGGAAGGCTCCGAGCCCCCCTGTGTGATCGCCGTGAAGGTGGGATATGACCACTAAGTCCACTTCACCCGGGTCGATCTCCAGCTCCGCCATATGGCGGAGCAATTTCTCGCCGTCTGCTCCCGTGTCAAAAAGCACCCTCTGCCCGAACCCTTTCACAAGACAGGAAAACCCCCATCCCGGGGTGAGGCGGCGATCATAGGGGAAGTTGTCGTAAAGAACGAAGAGCCGAGGAGCTTCTGCCCAGGAGATCCCGTAGTCAAGGAGAAAGAACAGTCCAAAAACTGTTAGGGGAAAGAAGATCTTCAATGTCGGCGCAAAGCCCTCAGTAAGCGTAAGCCGTTCCATAAGGCCTGTGGCTGTATGGCTAAATCTTGGTGAAGGGCACTTTGAAGATCTCCTCCATATCAAGGCCACGATCTGCTCCCCGCTGAAGGGGGTCTCCGGCCTCGTTCATGATCCCTGTGATGCCACAGCCGCTGATGTCCTTCTCGTGGAAACCCTTCTTCTGGCAAACGGCAGCTTTTTTCCTTATCCAAAGGAAAG
>CAZGDM010000047.1:12955-14077 GCA_964525275.1 uncultured Thermodesulfobacteriota bacterium
TCGTGGAAACCCTTCTTCTGGCAAACGGCAGCTTTTTTCCTTATCCAAAGGAAAGACCTCGTCAACCCCTGCTGCGGCGGTAGACCTCCCAGAAATCGGTGAGTTCCCGGAAATCGAGGGTGGTGCTCATAGCGAAGTTCTCGGCCTCTATCCCCTCTTCTTGGGCACAGGCCACGGGGTTAAGTCCGCCCATAAGGATAACTCCTACTTTGTTTTCGTCCACGGGGATCTCGCAGACGGGCCTTCCGACCTCGCCGATCTCGAGCACGCCCCCTATCCGCGCACCCTTGAGACGTTTGACTACCTCCTCCAGCAGGGGTTTGCAGGGGGCGGGGACCTCCCGAAAGTTGGCGAGGATCTTCCCCTCGCCACCTTCAGCGACCTCTCTCACGGAGGTCATTTTGGCCCTGATGAAGGCCTCGGAGGGATCGAGGGAGGAGCCTGCGTAATGGATCAACTCCACGAACCTCACGGGCAGCCCATCCTTTACCTGGAGGATCCCCCCGAATTTGGCCGACATGGGAACCCCAGCCTTGAGCAAGACCCCGTTCAGCACCACGCTGCAGACGGTGGCGAAGCCCACGCGGTCTTCGGGCACGTAGATCTCCCCGAGGGTTTCACCCCCCTCCCTCACGGCCACTAAGGAGCTCACGCAGATACCGGCCTCGAAGGCCGGCCTCATGGCCTCAAGGGCCTCCGGGAATATCTCCTTAGGGAAGAGGGAGACGTTTATAGGGATGACACCCCTTCTGCGTCTCGGATCGAAGGTGGTCTTGAAGGCGAGGATCTCAATGCGGCTGATAGCGAAGCCCACCTTGTCTCCGACCCTCGCCTCCTTCAGTTCCTCCAAGCCCCTCTCGGTGATCTCTCTGCCCTGCCTGCGGCCCACACAGCGGGTAAAACCCCTTTCGTCCATGAGCTGGAGGTGGTACCGCACGGCCCGCTCCGTCAGCGATATCCCGAGCTCCTTGAGACGGCGGGCAATGACACGAGCCCCGAGGGGCCTTCTGGCCTCCTCCAATACCCTGAGGATGGCGAGGACCTTCCTTTCGGTATCCGTCTGCATGGGCAATCGGTAACTTTTTCCCTAATTATCACCTGCCTTAGCGCCTGTCAACGAGG
>CAZGDM010000048.1:0-13385 GCA_964525275.1 uncultured Thermodesulfobacteriota bacterium
GCGATGCCCCAAGGGATTTTAAGTCCCTTGCGTCTGCCAATTCCGCCATCCAGGCTACCTTTTAATTCTCATCCTCAGAAAGGGGCATGTCAAGCTTTGCCCTGGTATGGGAGGGTGGTAAAGTAGCTAGGGTATGGCTTCCCGGGATGAGTTGTTCATGCGAAGGGCCATCCGCCTCGCCCAGAGGGGCGCAGGGTGGGTAAGCCCCAACCCCATGGTAGGGGCGGTCATTGTCAAGGGGGATCGCATCCTCGCCGAGGGCTACCACCGGCGTTTTGGGGGCGACCACGCAGAAGTGGACGCCATGAAGCGGGCCCAAGAGCCCCTTCAAGGGGCCACCATGTACGTCAACCTGGAGCCTTGTTGCCACTGGGGGAAGACCCCCCCGTGTGTGGAGGCGATCGTCAGGGCAGGGATCCGAGAGGTAGTCATCGCCAACCTCGACCCCAACCCCCTGGTGGCGGGAAAGGGCGTGAAGTTCCTCGAGGAACACGGAGTAAAGGTGCGCACGGGGGTGCTCGAAGCCGAAGGAAGGACCCTCAACAGGGCCTATTTCAAGTACCACGAGGAAGGGATGCCCCTGATCACAGCGAAATGGGCTCAAAGCATCGATGGCCGCATAGCCACCTCTACTGGGGACTCTCACTGGATAAGCTCCGAAGGAGCCAGGCGTTATGCCCATAGACTGCGGGCGCTTCACGATGCAGTGCTGGTGGGTATAGGGACGGTCCTGGCCGACGACCCGCAGCTCACCGTAAGGCTCGTTCGAGGACGTAATCCCCTTAGGGTGGTGCTCGACTCCCAGCTGCAGACCCCCCTTGAAGCCAAGGTCTTAGGGGCTGAAGCTCCCACCCTCATCGTCACCACCTCCAAGGCCGATCAGGGGAAGGCGAAGGCCTTGAGGGATCGGGGCGTAGAGGTGGTCGAAAAAGGGGAGGATCGGGTGGACCTGAAGGGTCTGCTCGAGGAATTGGTCCAGAGACAGGTACTGTCCATCCTGGTGGAAGGGGGGAGGGAGGTGTTGACCTCCTTTCTAAGGGAGGGGCTGGTCGATCGGGTGGTGGTCGTAGTGGCCCCAAAGATCCTTGGCACGGGGATCGAGGCCATAGGGGACCTCGGCCTGAGGAGTATCAAGGACGCCTTCGGCATCCAGGAACTACGAGTGAAGAGGATCGGTCCCGATTGGGTCTTCGAAGGGTGGCTGAAGCGATGAAGATGGCCCCCGCGAGCAGTACGAACCAGTCCCCCAGGCGGCAGTAAAGGGTCAGACCGGAGGTCTTCCCCACGAGGGCGGTGAAGGCCTCCGTGATGAAGAGCTCTGTAGCCCTCACGATCCTCCCTTTCGGATCCACCACGCCGCTTATCCCGGTATTGGCCGCCCGGGCGATCCATACCCTTCCCTCCACCGCCCGGAATACCACCTGGGCCATGTGCTGGTAAGGGGCAGCGGTGCGGCCGAACCAGGCGTCGTTGGTGATGGTGACTAGGAAGTCCGCACCCTGCCGGAGGGCCAATCTTGAGAGTTCCGGGAAGATAACCTCGAAACAGATGAGGACGGAGAAGTTCCCTCGCGGCAGGTGAAAGAGCGTCATCTCCTGACCGGGGGTGATATCCCCTAGACTGGCCAGCTGGCCGAAGATGGGCTCCAGATACCTCCTCATGGGGATGAACTCCCCGAAGGGGACGAGGTGCAATTTGTCGTACCACCCCATTACCTCCCCTTCGGGCGATAGCAGGAAGGCGCTGTTGTATACCCGCCCTCGGGAACGCCTCAAGCTCCCAAAGAGTAGGTACCCCTTCGCCTCCTTAGCCACCTGCCTCATGGCCTCGGAGAGCTCCCCTTCGGGGAAGTAATCCGGGAAGGCCGTCTCGGGCCAGATGACCATCGTCGGGGCCTCGGGAATGAGCCTAAGGGTCAACACTTTGTGGATGGTAAGGATCTGTCTGCTGTAGGCCTCATCCCATTTTAGGTTTTGCTCGACGTTCCCCTGGACGATCCCCACCCTTAGGGACGGCTCCGGAAGGGGCTCCTTCAGCTTCGCCCACCCATACAGGAGGACGCCGAGGGAGGAAATCGTCACCAAGGCCACGGCCCTGAACGCCCCTTTGTGCCTCTCCAAGACCAGGGCAAAAGCAGCACTTCCCGCCGCCAGGAGGAAGGAGAGGCCGTAAGCCCCCGTGACGTCACAAATTTGGATGAAAGGCAGGACCTTCCAGTGGGAGTGGGCCAGAAGGGCCCAAGGGAAGCCTCCGAAGAGATGTCCCCTGAGGTATTCGAGCAGCACCCAGAGGGCCGCTGACCCCACCGTCCCCCTGATAGGCCCCGTCTCCATCATCCAGGAGGTACCTATGCCGTAAAGCCCCCAGTAGCTCCCGAGATAAAGGGAGAGGAGGAGCAGGATGGGCAGGGCTATGGGGAGGGGAATGGCCCCATAACGATTCACGGCCACCACAATCCAGTAAACCGAGGATAGAAAGGCAACCGTCCCAGCTGAAAGGCCGAGGAGAAAGGACTCCGTTGGCCCTTTACCCTTTAGGGTATGCAGAAGGGGCACCAGACAAACCCACCCTAAGGGCCAGATCTCCCAGCCAGGCTGGGCAAGACCGTAGAGCAGGCCGCTGAGGAGTGCCCAGATCATCTCATGCCATGCCGCGGAAAAACTGGGCGATCTGCTCCACCACGTATTCCTGTTGCTCCGGGGTGAGCTCGGGATAGATGGGAAGGGCCAAGACCTCACCGGCAGCCCGCTCCGCCTCCGGTAGCTCTCCCTCCCTGTAGCCCAGGTGTCTTAGGCAGGGTTGGAGATGGAGCGGTATCGGGTAATAGACCTCCGTTCCTATCCCCCTCTGCCAGAGGAAGGCCCTCAGGTCATCTCTCCGCGGCGTCCTGATGACGTATTGGTGAAAGACGTGGTGGTTACGATATTTGACCTTAGGTGGTTTGATCCCCATCTCATCCGCCCCGATCTCCTGGAGGAGCTCGTCGTAGCGGTGGGCGTTCTCACGGCGCTTCCGGGTCCACTCCTCGAGGTAGGAAAACTTCACCAGCAGCACCGCTGCCTGCAGCTCATCCAAGCGACTGTTGACCCCCACCAGCTCGTGCAGGTATTTCTCCTTCGCCCCATGGACGCGCAGGATCCTGACCCGCTCAGCTAGAACGTCATCATCTGTGCTCACCAAACCTCCATCTCCCGCCCCTCCGAGGTTTTTGGTGGGATAGAAGGAAAAACATCCCAGGTCCCCCATTCCTCCCGCCCTTTTGGGGGGCGAGCCCTCGGGGGCGTACACCGCCCCTATGGCCTGAGCGGCGTCCTCCACCACTCGCAGGCCCCAGCGGGAGGCCACCTCGAGCAGGGGGGTCATATCAGCGCACTGGCCGAAGAGGTGTACCGGAAGGATAGCTCTGGTCCTCTCCGTCACGCGGTCCTTTACGGTGGCGGGGTCGATGTTGAAGGTCTCGGGGTCTATGTCGGCGAAGACAGGCTTGGCCCCCACCCGGAGTATCGCCCCCACGGTGGCGAAAAAGGTGAAGGGGGTGGTGATCACCTCGTCACCTTCACCCACCCCCAGGGCCATAAGGGCCAGGACCAGGGCGTCGCTGCCGGAGGCGACCCCTACGGTGTGCTTTACACCGAGGTAGCGGGCCAGGGTTTCCTCCAAAGTGCGGACCTTCGGCCCGAGGATGAAGTGCCCGCTTTCAAGGACCTCCCGTAGGGCCTTCTCAATTTCCGTCGACAATCGTCGATATTGGGCTCTCAGGTCTAGAAAGGGGACCTTCATCCTCAGTCCTTAACCCGGCGGAACTCCACCTTGACCCTCCGCTGAAAGTTCGGACACTCCCACACAATCCGATCGGGGTCCCGGCTGAGGGGGAAGGCGCCGCCGAACTGTAGCAGCGTGATGAGGTTGTAGGCGCTATGGTAGAAGGCACCGCAGAATTCCCCACAGTGGTGAACGCTTACCTCGTACTCCTCTCCCTCCTTGAGTCCAATGGTGCAATCCTTGGCCTCCAGCACCTTGGCTATGACTTTGGCGCCGAACTTCGGGAACTGGGGCATCTCGTCACCTCCTTTCATTTTTCTTCGAGTTCACGGCGGTAATCACAGCCATCCTTAGGGCAGAAGACGCCCTTTCGCCCCTCGACCAGGAAGGGGTGACCGCAGGACGGACAAGGTTCGTTGAGCGGCCTGTAGGACAGGGTGTACCTGCATTCGGGGTAGCGGCTGCAGCTGTAAAAGATCCTCCCCCGTTTCGTCCGCCTCTCCACCAACTCCCCATCGCAGCCCTCCATGGGACATTTGACCCCCGTGGTCAGGGGCTTGGTGAAGTCGCACTCCGGCCAGCGGCTGCAGGCCAGAAACCGCCCGTAGCGCCCCCGCTTGATTACCATGGGGCTCGAGCACACCGGACAATCCTCCCCCGCCCGCTCCTCTTCTACCACCCTGATCCTCCCCTCTTCATCTCGGACGAACATCTTGGCATTCTTGCACCTGGGGAAGGCAGAACATGAAAGGAATTCCCCGTAGCGGCCCCAACGGATCTCCATGGGGCTTCCACACCGGTCGCAGACGATGTCCGTGAGGCGCCTCTCCCTCTTTACATCCCTCATCTCCCGCGAGGCCCGTTCGAGCTCCTCCGAAAAGGATCTGTAGAACTCCTCGAGCACCTCCCGCCAGAGGATCTTCCCCTCCTCGATCTGGTCGAGCTTCTCCTCCATCTGGGCGGTGAATCCCACATCCATGATCCCCGGGAAGTTGGCCACCAAGAGCTCCGAGACCAAACGGCCCAGCTCCGTAGGATGGAACTTGCGGTCTTTGAGGACTACATAGCCTCGCTCCTGTAGCGTAGTGATGATGGTGGCGTAAGTGGAGGGGCGTCCTATTCCCTTTTCCTCCAGCTCCTTGACGAGGGAGCTCTCCGTATACCGAGCAGGGGGCTGAGTGAAGTGCTGTTTGGGGGCGATCTCCCTCACCTTCAACTCCTCTCCGACCTGCAGCTCTGGCAGCCCGAAGCCGTCCTCCTCTTCCTCCTCTCGCCAAAGGACCAAAAACCCCGGGAACTTCACCACCGTTCCAGTGGCGTTGAAGAGGAATTCCCCCGCCTTCACCTCCACGGTCATCTGCTCGAGCCGTGCCTGGGCCATCTGGGAGGCGAGGAACCTGTCCCAGATCAGTTTGTAAAGGGCGTACTGGTCCTGGGTGAGATAGGGTCTCACCTTATCGGGAGGTAGGTCGAGGGAGGCAGGCCTTATGGCCTCATGGGCCTCCTGGGCTCCCTTGCGGCTCTTGAAGGGGTGAGGCTTGGAAGGGAGGTATTCGGGGCCGAAGAGCTCCCGGATCAGATTCCTCGCTGCCTCGATGGCCTCAGGAGCCACCCGCACGGAGTCGGTCCGCATGTAGGTGATAAGGCCCCGGTGGCCGAGCTTCCCCAGCTCTACCCCCTCGTAGAGCTGCTGGGCCAGGACCATGGTTCTCTTCACCGAAAAGCGCAGCCGCTTGGAGGCCTCCTGTTGCAGGGTGCTGGTGATGAAGGGAGGGGCAGGGGTACGCCGCCGCTCCTTCCTTTTGACCCCGTGGACCACAAACTTCAAGGCCTGAAGCTCCTCGAGGATGGCCCTGGCCTCGTCCTCAGTGCGGATCTCGACCTTCTGACCTCCCTTTTTGGACAGCTTGGCCTTGAAGGGAGGGGGTTTACTTGGGTGCTCTAACTCCGCGGTGATGGTCCAGTATTCCTCAGGGACGAACTCCTCTATCTCGCGCTCCCTTTCGCATATGAGCCTCAGGGCTACGGACTGGACCCTTCCGGCGGAAAGCCCCCTCTTCACCTTCTTCCAGAGCAGGGGACTGATCTTATAGCCCACCAGCCGGTCGAGGATCCTCCTGGCCTGTTGAGCACGGTAGAGGCTCTCCTGAAGTCCCCGCGGGTTATCCAAGGCCTCCTTAACCCCCCGAGGGGTGATCTCGTGGATGAGCACTCGGTGGACCTCCTTGCCGTCCGCTATCTCCTCTGCGATGTGCCAAGCGATAGCCTCCCCTTCACGGTCGGGGTCCGAAGCAAGGTAGATCCTGGGGGAGGCCTCCGAGAGCTTCTTCAGCTTGCGGACCACCTTTTCCTTGCCCTTTATCAGGACGTAGCGGGGCACGAACCCCCCTTCAATGTCCACCCCTAACTCCCTCTCAGGGAGGTCCTTGATGTGCCCCACCGAGGCCTCCACGAGGAAGTCCTTCCCCACTATCCTGCCGATGGTCCTGGCCTTAGCAGGGCTTTCCACGATGATGAGCGGTTTCCCTTTTTCCTTCATCGCACCAGAGTGAAGACCTTCCCGGGCATCTGCAGGACTATCCCCTTGATCTCCATCTGCGTGAGCAGGGCGCTCACCTTGGCCGCATCAAGGGACACCCTGCGGGAAAGCTCGTCTATGTGCATGGGGCCGGTCTCGAGCAACTCCACCAGCATCCTCTCCTCCTTGGAGACCTCGGGGGCACCCGCCTTCTCCGTTTCCCCCTTCCCCTCGTACTGAGGCAGGATTTCCTCCAAGACGTCCTCCGGATCCTCCACCAGCTTGGCCCCTTGCCGGATCAGGGAGTGAGTGCCCCGACTTGTGACCGCCCCTGCGTAACCTGGCACGGCGAAGACACTACGCCCCTGTTCCAGCGCCAAGGAGGCGGTTATCAGGGCCCCACTCCGAGAGGAGGCCTCGACCACCACTACCCCCAGGGATAGACCGCTGATGATCCTGTTCCTCACAGGAAAGTTCCACCTCTCGGGTGGGGTCCCCAAGGGAAACTCGGTCAGGACTGCACCATGATGGGCGATCCGCGAGGCCAATTGGCGGTTCTCCGGCGGATAGATACGGTCCATCCCTGAACCCAACACGGCTATGGTCCTCCCCTCTGCTTCCAAGGCCCCCAGGTGGGCCTCGGTATCTATGCCTCGGGCCATGCCGCTTACCACCGTAACCCCTTCCGAAGCGAGGGCCCGGGCGAGCCGCCTGGCGAATTGCCTGCCATAGGGGCTTGAACGCCTGGATCCAACCACCGCCACGGCCAGGGAGTCCTCCGGGCATAGGTCCCCCTTCAAGTACAGCACTACGGGCGGATCGTAGATCTGCCGAAGGTTTTCAGGATACCTGTCGTCCCCAAGGGGGATGACCCCTATCCCCATGGCCCGTGCCCTTTCCCCTTCCCGCCGTCCCAGGGGGATCGGGTCAATCGCCTTTATGGCCTTCGCCGTCCGCTCCCCCACCCCCTCCACCCGTCGCAAGTCCTCCAAAGACGCTTCGAAGACCGCTTGGGGTGATCCGAAGCGATCGAGTAGCCTTCGGCGAAGCACCGGACCGACACCGGGGATCATGTTAAGGGCGAGCCAATAATATGCCTCCACCGCCCTTCCCTTAGCAGAAATGTCTGGAAAAACGGACAGGACCTTAGCGGATCAGCACCTCTGCCCGATCCCCCACCTCAATGGGCTCCCGGCTGCAGAGGATCAAGGCTGTAGCGGTGCCCTTCCGCGTCGATATGACGGCCAACTTCCCCACCCCCCGCTTGGGCAGGGAGATGATCTCGCCCTCGGAGGAACGACTTTGGCCGCCGGAGCGCACCACCTCCATCACCAACCCCGGCTTCAAGCCGTCCTCTTCCCCCTTGTCCAAGTAGACCACGTCCCCTTCGCCCAACATCGTCCCGGGGCGTCTCGAGGCCACAAGACAAGCCGCCACGGGGGTGTCTCCCTTGAGAAGGGGTAGCTCCTGAAGGGGAGGTAGGTAAGGCAGGAGCCTGTCGCCCTTTCTCACCCCCTCATAAGAGAGGAGGATCCGCCCTCGATATACCTCCCCCTGACGGTCCACCAAAACCACCCTCCCCACGATGTACACCTTTCTCCCCACCACTTTTCCCGTTTCGGGGTGCCTCACTTCCTCCCCGATGCGGAAGAGGGTGAAATCCTCCCCTTCGACTGGCTCCACCCCCTCGCCAAAGGAGAGATACACCAAATCCCCCTGAAGGAAGTGCTCCTTGTCCCCCTCGCCCTTTATCACCTCTCCAACCCCTTTAGGAGGGGACGGATCCACAAACCCCGCGAAGAGGACCTCTGGATAGCGGTAAAGCTTAATGGACGGCTTCTGCTCCTTCCTTGCCCTTTCGGCGCTGATCTTCGCTTCCTCCTCTTCGAGGAGTACCTCGTAAGGGTAGAGGCGGATCTTATCACCTGGGTATATCAGGTGGGGGTTTGTTATATGTTGGTTCTGTTGCCATAGGAGCGGCCAGAGGAAGGGGTCCCCGTAAAACGTATCGGAGATGTCCCACAGGGTGTCGCCCTTCACCACCGTGTAAACCCGTTCGGCCTCCCCAGCCGTCCCCACTGACGGGGATAAAATCGTCACAAGGCCCAAAAGGATTGCCACCACTACGGCCATGGCCCCCTTCATCATTTCCACCTCCAGAATACTTATCGGCCTCCGACATACGGAGGTTGAACACCAAAGCCCATGATTAAAGAAACGAAGCCCTTTGTCAACTCTAAAGGATACTTGACCGCAAGTGTCCTTTTTTCCGATAATCGGGAGGCTATGCAAGAGGAGTTCCCGAGGATAAAACGGCTTCCCCCTTATGTCTTCGCCCAAGTCGACCAGCTAAAGCTCGAGGCGAGGAGGCGAGGGGAGGACATTATCGACCTGGGAATGGGCAATCCTGACATCCCTACACCCAGGCACATCGTGGACAAGCTTATAGAAGCAGCCCAGAACCCCAGAAACCACCGCTACTCAGCCTCTCGGGGCATTTACAAACTACGGCTTGCCATCACCGACTGGTACAGGGACCGCTATGACGTGGACCTCGACCCCGAGGCTGAAGCCATCGTGACCATCGGCTCCAAGGATGGCATAGCCCATCTCGCCCTGGCCACCATCGGACCAGGGGATGTGGTCCTCGTCCCCAATCCAGCCTATCCCATCCACACCTATTGTGTGGTCATCGCCGGGGGGGACCTGAGGAGCATCCCCTTGGAGCTCGAGGAGGAAGGGGAGGACTTCTTCGAACGCCTCGAAGCCGCCATCCGCCTGATCTGGCCAAAGCCCAAGATGCTCATCCTGAACTTTCCCCACAACCCCACCACGGCGACGGTGGAGCTTTCCTTCTTCGAAAAGGTTGTGGAGTTCGCAAGGGAAAACGACATCCTTGTGATCCACGACCTGGCCTACGCGGACCTGGTCTTCGACGGCTACAAGGCCCCGAGCATCCTCCAGGTACCGGGGGCCAAGGATGTGGCGGTGGAGTTCTACACCCTCTCCAAGAGCTACAGCATGCCCGGCTGGCGGGTGGGATTCGCCGTGGGCAACAGCCGTATGATCCACGCCCTCGCCCGCCTGAAGAGCTACTTTGACTACGGGATCTTTCAGCCGATCCAGATTGCCGCCATCATCGCCCTCAGGTCCGATCGTAGCTATGTTGAGCAGATCGTCCAGACCTATCGCTCCAGGAGGGATACTCTGGTAGAGGGCCTCAACAGGATCGGTTGGCCTGTGAAGAAACCCAAGGCCACCATGTTCGTCTGGGCCCGCATCCCAGAACCTTTTCGCGAGATGGGATCTCTGGAGTTCTCCAAATTGCTGCTCAGAGAGGCCAAAGTGGCCGTTTCCCCGGGGATAGGCTTCGGGGAGTGCGGAGAGGGATACGTCAGGTTTGCCCTTGTGGAAAACGAACATAGGATCAAACAGGCCATAAGGGGGATAAGGAGGTTTCTCCGAGAATGGAAATAGGGATCGGCCTCATCGGCTTCGGGACGGTCGGTACGGGGGTTGTGCGCATCCTGCAGAACAACGCCGACCTCATCGAGGGACGCCTCGGTCAGCGTCTCGTCCTTCGCAAGATAGCGGATCTCGATATAAAGAGGGACCGGGGGATCCCGATCCAAAAGGATATGCTCACCACCGATGCCTATGAGGTGATCGACGACCCCACGGTGGACATCGTAGTGGAACTGATAGGGGGGATAGAGCCGGCGAAAAGCTTCATCCTCAGGGCGTTGGAGCTCGGCAAACCCGTGGTCACGGCCAATAAGGCCCTCCTCGCCCAACACGGCGCTGAGATCTTCGGCAAGGCCGCGGAGAAGGGCATCCCCCTGGGCTTTGAGGCGAGCGTCGGAGGGGGGATCCCGGTGTTGAAAGCCCTGCGGGAGGGGCTTGTGGCCGACAACATTGAGGCCATCCTCGGGATCCTCAACGGTACGTCAAACTACATCCTCACCAGGATGACAGAGGAGGGGCTCGACTTTAAAAGGGCCCTCTCCCAAGCCCAAAGGCTCGGCTACGCAGAGGCCGAACCCAGCTTGGACGTGGACGGGGTTGACGCAGCCCATAAGTTGACCATTCTCGCCTCCTTCGCCTTCGGAACCTGGATAGACTTCAAGTGCGTCTACGTAGAAGGCATAAGGGACATCAGCCCTCTGGATATAGAGTTCAGCAGGGAGTTCGGCTACAGGATAAAGCTACTGGCCATAGCCAAAAGGGTCGGGGGGAAGATCGAACTGCGGGTCCACCCCACCATGATCCCGGAGGGTCACCTCCTCTCCCAGGTACAAGGGGTTTACAACGCCATATACATAGTGGGTGATTCCGTAGGCCCTACCCTCCTTTACGGCCAAGGAGCAGGTTCTGCCCCGACGGGAAGCGCTGTGGTCAGCGATTTAGTGGACATCGTCAGACGAGGACGCCTCCTCCGTTTGCCCTCCTTCGCTGAGGGCCGCCCCCTTAAGGACATCGAGGACCTTAGATGCCCTTATTATCTGCGCTTCACCGCTGTGGACCGGCCGGGGGTCCTCTCCAAAATATCGGGCATCCTGGGCGAGAACGATATCAGCATCGCTTCAGTGATCCAAAAGGGGCGCACGAAGAGAGGGGCTGTGCCCATCGTCATGATGACCCACGAGGCGGTGGAACGAAACATCCGTCGGGCCATCGAGGAAATCGATGCCCTCGACGTAATAAAGGACTCCACCAAGCTCATCAGGGTAGAAGCCCTCGGGGTTTAGGCTTTCGCCTTTTTCCTCTTAGGTTTCCTCCACGAGCTGGCGTAGCGGTGGTTGCATTTAGGGCACCGGAAGTAGTAACGTACCAGCCCACTGGCCTCTTCCTCTTTCACGATCTCCGCCTTAGTATAACACAAAGGACACTCCTGTACCTTCTCGAGATACATCGCTCGACCCTCCTCGCAAAGAATTACGGAGACAGGGTAAAGAAGGAACATTCAGGCGTCAATACCCGACCACTTCCAAGAAGGCCTCTACTACCTGAGGGTCAAACCAACTGCCGGCCCTTTCCTTTATAAAGCGCAGGGCCTCAGGGTGTTCAAAAGAGCCACGATAGGGCCGTTCCGCTGTAAGGGCATCGTAAACATCGGCAACCGCCAGGATCCTCGCTCCCAGGGCTATTGATGACCCCTTGAGGCCGAAGGGGTAACCGCTACCGTCAAAGCGCTCATGGTGTTGAAGTACTATCGGCAAGGCCGACCGGTAGGAGGGAAAGGGGGCGAGGATCTCCGCTCCAACGGAGACATGTTGCCTAACGAATTCCATCTCCTCCGGCGACAGGGGTCCCCTTTTGTTGAGGATCTCAGGGGGAAGGGCGAGCTTACCGATGTCATGCAACAACCCACCCATGCGCAGCCCCTGCAGTTCCTCCTGCCCCAACCCCAAAACACGCCCGATCTCCAAGGCCAAACGGGTGGTCCGATCCGAGTGACCCAAGGTCCAAGGGGAAGTGGATTCCATGACATATACCAAGGAACTCAGGGCACTGCCGTTGAAGCGCTCCACCAGTCGATGGACTTCTTTGAGAATGCTCTTTACCGTAAGATTACGGACTTCCCCTCCCCCGACACTAATATAGATAGGTCTCATTTCCTCCCCCTCCAGATGGAACCTCTCCTCGAGTCTATCTTCCAGCAAAGGCCGTGCCACTCAAAAGGGCCGAAAGGGCAGAATGAAACCGGGTTTCACAGCGTCAAAAAGGGGCACAACGGGGCTAATTTTTGTCGCGAACATTGCCAAAGGGGGCCCGATCTGCTAATAAGAGCGTAACGACTTCGTTGAGGGGGGAACGATGGAGCGTTTGAGCAACCTCCGCAGAGTGGAAGAGGAAGTATTTCGCTGTATGAAATGCGGTTTTTGCATGTATTTCTGTCCCGTATATCGCGAGGTCTACCAAGAACCATATGTGGCCAGGGGTAGAAATGTCCTGGCCATGGAGCTCCTCGAAGGCAGGACCTTTGATTGGCGCCACCTCGAGGAACGCTACAGCATGTGCCTCACCTGTAACAGATGTGCCCAATTTTGTCCCGCCCGGGTCAACGTCGGCATCATCACCTTGGCAGCACGAGGGGACATAGTCCAAGAGAAGGGTCTCCCATGGTGGAAGAAGGTGGTCTACCGCGGTCTGATCACCAGACGCAACCTCTTCGGCGCGGTGTTGAAGATCGCTTCGAAGTTCCAGTTCCTATTGCCCAGAACGGAGGGCAAGATCCGCCACTTGCCCACTTTCCTGTCTGGATTGGGGAAGGGGCGTCAGATACCGGAGATAGCGGGGAAGTTCCTGCGGGAGGAGCTACCCGAGGTGAGCTCCCCTCCAGAGGGAGTCCAAAGACGCATGAGGGTCGCCTATTTTGCAGGCTGCGCGACCGATTACGTCTTCCCCGAGGTGGGCAAGAAGGTGGTCGATTTCTTAACCCGTCAAGGGGTGGAGGTGGTGTTCCCTAAGGCCCAAGGTTGTTGTGGTATGCCGGTAATGGGAAGTGGAGATTTCGCTACTGCAAGGGAGCTCGCGGACAGGAACGTGGAGGTCTTCGAAGCGCTCGATGTGGATTACATAGTCACCGCCTGTGCCACCTGTGGTTCGGCCATGAAGGAAGGATACCTCACCTTCTTGGCCGACACAGAGGAAAGACGACAACGGTACGAGCGCTTCGCCCAAAAGGTCAAGGACTTCAACGAGTTCGTCGTAGATATCCTCGCCTTGCCTCCCGAGGCCTTCGCCACAGAACTGCCTCCGGGCACAAAGGTGACCTATCACGACCCCTGCCACCTCTGCAGGTATCAGAAGATCACCGCTCAGCCGAGGAAGATCATACAGTCACTGCCCGGAGTGGAGTTCGTGGAGATGGCGGAAGCGGATCGTTGTTGCGGTATGGGTGGGGCCTTCAACATCGAGCACTACGAACTCTCAAAAAGGATCGCTCAGAAGAAGATGGACTCCATCGCCCAAACGGGGGCCGACGTGGTGGTCACCGCCTGTCCCGGTTGCATGATCCAACTTATTGACCAAACCCGCCAAAGGGGGATGCGTCAAAGGGTCATGCACATCGTAGAATTACTCAAATAGCCTGAAGTAGCCC
>CAZGDM010000049.1:0-13005 GCA_964525275.1 uncultured Thermodesulfobacteriota bacterium
CAACCCCGAAGAGGATTCTCACCCTTTTCAACTCTCGATATAAAGTAAGAAATTGTGCAAAAGAAATAATAGAGTTTCCAACCCCGAAGAGGATTCTCACCCTTTTCAACTGGCTGCATATTATGGCTACAGATATGTCGGCTGTGTGCTTGTTTCCAACCCCGAAGAGGATTCTCACCCTTTTCAACATGATGCAGAGACAGGACAGCTGGGTTCCGATGTACGGGTTTCCAACCCCGAAGAGGATTCTCACCCTTTTCAACAAGGAGGAGAAGTGAAGATCAAACCTGAGGTAAAGATTACTTGTTTCCAACCCCGAAGAGGATTCTCACCCTTTTCAACAGCCCGGTTCTCGGACCAATTGGGATCCGGCTTTCACGGCCCGATCCCGTTCATCCCCCCTCACCGGGCCTCCACCAAAGACCATTCTACCCCCGGATCCCACGGAAACCAAGTCCCCAATAGGCGCGTTCATCCCCCGGAAGCTCGGGAGGGGGTAAACCCAGATACGTAGCGAAACAATCCCTCCTCCACCCCGGAAACCCTCCTTTTGCGAAAACGATGAACGCAGGGGGATCAAGAAATCCCCGTTCCCAAAAGGACTGTAAGCCGAGGAAAATGCCGAACCTTGGGAAGACCTGGGAAAATTGAGAAATCCGAGTCCGCGATCCCGCCTGTGCACCGAATTTACCACGTTGTCCAGCATCGCGGTCTTCCGCCATGGATTCACCTCGCCTAAGGGGAGATCGCGAACCATTCCCGGAGGCCCTGTGCCACCTCCTCCAGCGCCACCGCCCCAAAGGGATATCCCTTGGGATCGAACTCAGGGAAGAGGATCCTCATCATCTCCCCCACGGCATCCAATGTGGACCTTGCGGGACCTTCTCCCACGTTCCCGAGCCCGTGCACCTCATATGAGGAGTTGCGCGCCTCGGCGAATTTCCTGTAACAGTCCCTCATCTTCTTAAGGTTCCTTTCCTGTGTTTCTTTATCGGCCCCCAGGCGGAACAGGACCCCGTCCTCGGCGAGGCCACGGAGGGCTTGCATCTTCTCCCCTAACTCTTCCCAATCGCCCGCCTCCAGCCCCTCCTCGTACAAAAGGAAGTTGAGGATGCCCTCGTAGAGGCGCCGTGCCCGTGTAGGGACGTTGAGGAACTGGCCCGACCGCATCCTCCGCTCTACGGCGGCGTACATGTCCTCGAGGAAAGCCTGGGTCTCACGGCCAATCCGGTGGTCCTCCACGAGCCGTTTGAGGACCTCTTCCTGTTCGTCAAGGTGCGGGATCCTCTCCCATCCCTTGAGCTTTTGCAGGTGACCTTTAGCGTTCTCGAAGGCCCGGAGGGCCCCGGCGAAGTCCGCCCGGTCCCAGAAGGCGTAGGCTTGCATCAGCGTCGCCGCGGCGGCGGCCTTGGGGCGGCGCTCGGGGATCAGGGAGTTGGTGGCCATCTCTTCGAACGCCCTCTGGGCATAGGAAAAGGACATAGAGCTCAGGAAGTCCAGCGCTCTGTCCAAGCGCCTCCCCTCAGAGAGGTAGGCCAGGTTCACCCGTTTGACCCGCCCGACACCAGGGGGGAGCTTGGTAGGGTCCAGGGACTGCCAGACGCAGTGGTGGGGGATATGCCCTGAGTCGGCCAGGAAGACGATGGCGGCACTCATGGCCTGGGTGCCGGAGCTCACGTTGATGTGGACCTCCTCCTCGGGTGTCAGCTTCCCGTGGAGCCCGGCCAGGGTGGCCTCGATCACCTCGTCCAAGTCGGCCGGGTTAACCTCGAGCAGTACCACCTCGACTCGAATCCGCTCCCCGTAACGCTCCACAATGGCCCTATTTACCTCCTCGGCCCGGGCCTCCATACCCTCCTGTTCATACCCGAGCCTGTGGCGGTGGGTCTTGGTCACAAGAAGGATCACCCTCTCGGGGAGCTTCCCCTGGGCCTCGAGGTGCTCGAGGACGGAGAGTACCGGGCCGGTGGTGGGTTCCCCTGAAGGGCCCGGCTTCCCGTAGGGGTCGTTATACCCCACGTAGCTCACCAACGTCCGTACTGTCATGGCCCATCCTTCCCTCGATCCTACGTACAAGCCCCATGCCCATGGCCGTCTTACGCCCCACACCTGAGAAGAAGGCGAAATCGGCCAGGGTATTGAGGGCCTGGACTGTGCTTATACGGGCGTCCTTGTCTATATGGAACCAGCAGTCGCCCACGAACCCCACCTGTTTGTAACGCCCGAAATCGAGCATCGCCGTGTCCAGGCCCCGGCAGCGGCCCACGGTGACGGAGTGGTCGAATTCCGGCCAGTTCACCCAGATGGAGATGGGGGAGAAGGCGTTCCATCTCTGGGCCAAAGACTGGAAGACCAGGCGCGGCCAGGGGAGGGGCATGTTCAGCCGGGACCCTTCCAGCCGAAAGGCGGTGGGGGAGGCGAACCTGAGCCCGATTGTGCGGGAGCCCGGCTTCCCTGCCCTGGCTATGCCGTTGTTGTAGAGCTCCTGGTAGGTGCTGTGGCCGGCCCACGGGTGCTCCCTTTTCTCCCGGGCGATCCCTACCACCTCGAACTCCACCCGGGCCAGGCGCAGGGACCGGATTCTATTTGGGTCCAGACGGAGCAAGAGGGAAGAGAGTTTCTCCTCCAGGCTCGCGATGCGCAGGCTGTAAGTTGCCAAGGGTCCCTTTAGGCAGGCCTTCCTTTCGCATATCAACGAGATCGAAAAGGGTTTTTCGCTGGAATCGTGCAGTTGGGCGGCGTATGTGGGATCCAGCGTGGCCATTAGGTTGAAGAAACAGGCGTGAAGTGCCCTGCCCAAGTTAAGGGGCACGACTTTTTGTCCCCTTGGTCGCAGAATAAACACAATGCTTTGGAGCATCAGGCTTTCTTCAAAGGTTGATAAACATGTCCCAGTAAGGGTTTTTTGGAGCCCAGAGCCTCAAAAGACCCTATTCCCTCTCCCCACGACGCTCAGCCTCCCGTCATCTCCTTAAGCTTCTGATACCACGACTTCTCACTATACTTACCGCCCCAGCGGCCGACCTCCTGAAGCTTGCGTTTCAACTTTTCCCCTAAGGAACGCCTCTCCTCGGGATCGGGCAGGGATGCGATCTGCTCGACGAGCTGCGGAAGCGTCCCCATCCCACGGGCGCTCCAGCGCTCCACGGCCAAAGCAAGGGAAGAAGGGACCCCGGCCCCGGGGGTGGGCGCTCCAGTTTTGTTCACTTTGAGCTCCCCGTAACCGGCCCGGGTCTTGGCCCCGATCCCCAGATCTTCAAGCGCCTTCTCGGTCCACTGGGCCACTTCCTCAAGGAAGCTTCCGTCCCGGCAGGCCAGGCACACCTTGAAGGCGGTCTTCCTCCTCACGACGAGGAATTGGACCGGCTTAGGACTCAGCCAATCCGCGGGAGGCTCGTCACCGGTATAGTAGTTGCCGTAGTGGGGGGTCATTACATCTAGCTCCAGGATGGGTTTCCCATCGACCACCAACCCCTCGGGATAGGCATCGAGGAAGATGACCTCACCCTTGGCCTCGGTGCTCCCAAAGGCCCGAGAGAATTTCTCGATGTATTCTTCAGCGAATCCTTCCACATCTTTCGGGTCGAAGGAAAGAACCTTTGGATTCGAATCGGGAGGAAGGAAACCGCTTTCCCGGGCCTTTTTCAAGGCTTTCTGGAGTTCCCCGAGCCTCTGAGAAATCTGGTGCCACAATCGCCTTTTGGCATCTTCAGGATCCCGTTCCTTCGGCAAGGGGCTCATGAGGAGCTGCTCCAGGAGTTCCCAGGGGGTAGGGTTGTGTTCCTTCTCCTTCTTCCACCTTTCGTACTCTTCAGCATTGAAACGGGGAATCCCCAGCTTATCGGCCGTTTGCTGCAATTTCCACCCCCGGGTGACGCCTTTTATCGCGCTCCCGGGGAGATAGGGGAAACCATAAAGGTGATGGAGGGTGATCCCCGTTTCCAGGGAGCTCGGGAGCCCGAGGCCCACTATGAGGCGCCACTCGACCATGAGGCGCTGATCGTCTCCTGGGGGAAGGCATCTCACTTTATAACCAAGGAGCTCGAGATCTTTTAGTAGCCCTTTCTGACGCTCCTTTAAGTTCCGGAATAGGTCCCCTAGTCCGTCCTGATAACCGGAGCCCACCCTTTCCACGATGGCTCGCCAAAGGTCAGCCTTGGCACTTCTGAGCTCCCTTTCCTTCGGCCATCCCCATTCCCCGAAGGTTCCCTTCAGTTCATCCTCAGCGAGTTTCCCATCCGCCCGCGTATCCCCTTCCTCTTTCTGCCTATAAGCGGGGAAGGGGATATAGCGTTGGAGGAGCAAGGCGGGATTATCAGGCGATTCCTTAAGTAGTTCTTCGGGCTTCAACCCAAACTCCACCAGCGCCCTACGAACGTCTTTGGGGAGGGGCCAGCGCCAGATCGCAATCCCTTTGGGCTCGGATCCGCGCTTCCGCGGGGACATCTCAGCCTCCCCCCTTCTCAAGGCAGGCCTCGGCGAAGCGCTTTAGCCAGCCGAGGTATGCGAGAGCTTCCCGAGTTGCCTGTCGGTACACCGCGCTTTCGACCCCCATGATCCGGTTCATCAGGGGCTGATCTTCGGGGGAATCCGGCCAGGCGATAGGGGCTTCTTCATCGAGCAGCCACTCCTCCAGATGCTTGTAGAGACAACCCTCGGCCCTTTCAAGTTTCCCAGGGTCAGAGGTATCCCGTATCTTCTGGGCTTCCTTTTCCTCTTTGGCCAAAAGAAAGGCCAGGGTCTGGCCCAACCCACACATCTTGATCATCGCCGGGACTTTGCGCACAAGGGATCTGTATTCCTTGTGGAAACGCTTCGGGACCGCTTTCACTTGGTCCCATGCCTTCTTAGCCCGCTTCTGCTCCAGCGTCCTCAAGGAACTTTTCTCGGTTCCCCTTGACATGGCCCCTCCTTTTCGACCTCCTTAAGGGACTCATCGCCGAGATATCTCACCTTGACCAGGCCCTTGCCCACCGTCTCGTCGCCCCCGAACTGCATCACCGACACTTTCCCCAAAACACAGCTCAGGAAGCTGAGAACCCTCCTGGCGTCGGCGATCCCCTTGTCCGGAGCCTTGGGTTCCGTGGCCAGGGCCAGGGAATAAAGCAGCGTCTCCGCCGGGAGGTGTTCCTCGTCCCAGGGGCCAGCCTCCACCGTGCCTTTCTCCCCCAGTTTCACCCTGGTTATCACCTCGGTGGCGGTCTCCACGAAATGGCTGAAATCCTCGTTATTCAGAAGGACGAGGTCCTTCTTGAGCTTTTTCCTCCAGTGATCCAACCCAGATGGCAGGGTCTCTTTCGCGAGCCATTCGGCGAGCTTTTGAATCTTGTTTTGATTTCCGTCTACCACCTCGAAGCGGAACTCCTCGAGGATGACGCATTTTTTGTCCTTGAGTTCGAGGTTGTTTTCGGGAGGCACATAGGCCTGTTGGGGCCTAACCCCTATCTCGGCCACGTTTTCAAGGGCCTCCAGGGAGAGTTTAGAACCGTTGGTGCTTGAGAGGATCTCCAGGTCGCGCTTTAAGTGGGCGATCACCTCCGGGCAGGTAATCCAAGCGAACACGCCCCGCACCGACCGCACCGGGAAGAGCAACACACGGGCGTCGGTCAGGGCCAGTGCTCCCCCGTGCTCCGATGCCTTGCTGGTCTCCGGCCCGAAAACGGCCTCGATCTTCTTTTTGATCTCGTTTTTGTCGGAGCCCAACCTCCCCTCATCGTTGAGCTTCTCGGCCAGGTCCCGTAGGGCACCTTTGACCCCTGAGGCCTGGACGATGGGGAAATTGGTGTGGCGCTCCCGCTGGATCGGGAGGTCCACCGCCCCCACGCTCACCCCGCTTCCCGGATGGAGTGGGGTAAGCGTATAGAAGAACACTACACCGGCCTTCTTGAACATCATCCTCCTCCTTCCCGGACCACCCCTACCAGGGCGAGTCCGAAGCCGACCTTTCTCAACTCCTTTAAACCCTCCTCCCCTGCCAAACCTTGCAGCTCGCATGTAAGATGGAATTTCCTAAAGATCTTTTCGAAGTCGCCCTTCAAGATCTTGAAGTAATAGACGCTTCCCGGAGGCACGGCCCGCCTCAGGTCCTTGGGCTTCCCCAAGGCAAGATCCCAGCCGCCGATGTGGAGGGGCTTTCCCACCGCAGCAGCGATGAGCCTCACTTCCACCCCCTCCACCGTCCCCTTAAGGTCCCTACCGAGATCGAGGAAGTCAGGCACCCATCCCCTGGTAAAGATCGCCGGCGAGGCCAAGTAGAGCTTGAACACCTTTCCCGTGTTACCCTCCAACTCCATTTCCTTAAGTTCCCCTAGGGGATCGTCGGAGATCTCCTCGTAACGGGCCGCCCGCCTCTCGCCCCCCAAGGCGAGGAGCCCGGCTCCCTTTAGCGGCTCCAGGGCGCCCTCCTCCTCCGCGTCGATCTCCAACAGGAACCCGACCTTGTTCCGGAGCCTGATGAAGTCGGCCATGTAGAGCATCCCGATCTCCACGGTGCGCCTTTCCCGCTGGAGCCTGATTCCGAAACGAGGTTCGGATTTGTAGAAGGACCTCGAGGGCTCCAACCGATCGGTTTCTTCATCGCGCAGATACCTCTTCAGGCCCTCCGTGCTCAGCCAATACCCCGCGGCCTCTTCCACCGCCTCCCTACTCCACAGGAAGAGGAAGGAATCCGGCCAGTTCTCGTCGCAGATCGGCGGCGTTCTCCACTCGAAGCGGAGGGGAGTTAAGGAGAGAGCTTTCACGGACTTTTCCCCTTTGGCCTCTCCCATTCCCTCCCTTTCGGACAGGAGGAACAGGTCGTAGGGTACGGGGAAGAAGGGTTCCGGCCGATCGCCGTCGCGCCGGGCGAGGAAGGGGCCATGCAACTGCAGCCTCCCGAAGCCCGCCTCGTCCCCATAGGTGTCCACAATCCCGTCGAACTTCTTTTCTCCTTCCACACTTCCCTGCAAAGCCCTTTGTTTCAGGTGGTGCCGGTAGGAAGGGAAATCCGAGCCCGCCTTCCTAAGGGCCTCCCCCAGCAGGACGGCCCGGATGGCCCCTTGGAAGGTGAGGGGGCTCGGGGGGAACAGGGAGCGGGCCCTGTGGGACTCTCCCCCAGTGAAGGGGCGGCTGTCCCGGAAAAGCAATACGTCAAGCGGCTTGATCCAAAGCCACACCGTTACCCCCTTTCCTCCTTGGCCAGGAAACGGACCAGCCGGAACCACTCGAGCAGTTGTGCCCAGGGATCGCCGACTGCTTTTTCGGGGCGCACATTCCTGAACCAAGAGGGGATCCTCAGAAGTGTCTTTACGTCATCTTCTTTTGTGAGGCCCTCCCGCCGCTCAAGGAGCAGCCTTAAGGTCCGCTCCAACGCCTCCTCTTGGGCCTTGAAGGCGGCCATGCCGGTGGCGATCGATTGCATCTGGTAGATGAAGCGGGGAGACAGACCTTCGGTGAACAGCCCTATCAGCTTCTTGATGTTGCACCACACATCGAGGTCCCCGTAGAACCACTTCCCCCCGCTCGTCCTGGGCTCGCCGGAGCGCTTGAGTACCGTCACGGTCCAAGCGTCGCGGCCCCAGCCCTTCTCGACATCGTCCTCCTCGGCGTCCTCTTGAGGCTCCCTCTTGGCCCTCTTCATGGCTTTAAATGCCTCCTCGACAGCATGCCAAAGGGGATGGGTGCAGTGCACCATCGCCACCCCTGCACTGAGGGTGAGTCCTTCGGGCCCCTCGAGGGTCCTGCACCCGGGAAGCAGGAGCAGCCGTTCCCCGTCCTTCTCGGTCAGCTTCGCGAAGACGCCGAGCTCCACCTCTCTTCCCTCTCCCAGATCGAACACCGAGGGGCACTCTTCCTCATTCCCGTCCAATGGGATGCCGCCGAAGAGGGCCTGGAGGTCATGCAAGACCCCGGCGAGCTCTTCGGGGGGAAGGAGCGCCAGGACATCATCCCCTCCGGCATAGATCAAACGCCCACAGTGGGCCTCCTCCACCACAGGACGGACCACTTCCAGGGCGAAGTCCTTGAGCGCATGGCTCAGAGCCCGCTGGCGGACGGGACACAGGGGCCTGATTTTTCCCCGGAGCTTTTCGGGAACTTTATTCCGTAGCTGTGAATGGAAGAGCTTCTCCCACGTCGGGCCGAGCTGGCCGGTGAGCCATTTGCCCATCCTGTCTCCGTCCATGGCGAGAATAGCGAGGTAACGGCGGGGAGCCAGGATGCCCTTGGCCTTGGCGGCTTCCAACAGCTCCCGAAGGGCTTCTCGCGCTTGCTTCAGCTTCTCTTTCAGCTCTTCTGAGACTTCGATGCCGTACTCCCGCTCCACCGCCTTCTCGTCGAAGCTCTCGGGGAAGAGCCAGTCCCCGTCCAACCGGAGGAAGCCGGTCTCCTCGACTTCGCGCCCTCCTAAAAGGATTTTCCTGATCTCCTCCGTATCTCCTTCCAGGCTCTCCGCCGTTGTCTCCGCCAGCCGCTCCAGCTTGGGAAGCTCAGCGGAGGGATAGATGAGCTCCGCGAGTTCCCTCATCTTCTCCACATAGGTCTTCAGTTTTTTCCAAAGATCCTCTGAGCCTTCTTTTTTGAGCTTCTCCAGCACGCGTTCCTTGAACCCGGCGGTGGCGATGCTGGCGGTGGAGGGGAAGAGGAGGTGGGCGGGAAGTCTCTCTTTTAGCTCCTCCATCACCTCGGAGAAGCCGCCTTCCTTGGGTCCCTTCTTCAGGAAGAAGGCCTCCCAGGCGAGGCGTTTGGTGAGGCAGACGGCGCAGAGCCTGTCCCCGCGGCGGATCCTCCCGGCGAGCTTGGGCTTGTCTCCTCCCCCTTCGCCCACCCGCCGCAACACCTCCCAGAATGCCCGCACCTCGGGGTAGGGGTCCATGTCGGGGATCTTCTTGTCACCTTTCTCAACCACCTCCTCGACGAACACCTCGCGGACGATCCCTATGTGGAGGGCCTCTCGCACCCCGCATTGGGTGCATTTGTGTCCGGGCTCCTTTACTTGGGCGAAGTGCCTCAAGTTCTTGCGGGTGGTGATGAGCCTCCCGGCAAGCGACGAAAGCAAGGGATATGCGATCGAGATCGCGTTTTCACCGGGCATACAGCCCTTTTCCTTGAGGACTTCGTAAAGCCGGGAGAGGTTCTCCGGGATATCGCCCAATTCCCCGAACTTCTCCTTTATCTCGTCGAGGTCCCCTCCCAAGGCGTCCCAGGGAAGGACCACCCAGAAGATCCGGGGCTCCAGGAAATCCTCGATCTGGCGTTTCCAGATATCCTTCCAATCTCCATCCCGATCCAGATCCCGAAGCGATTCATTGAACTTTTTCGCAATTTTCTCGCGGTAGTCCTTAGGGCCGATTTCCCTCAGGGCATCTCCGACGAGGGAATTCAACTTCTCCTCCTTTTTGAGGGCATCAGCGACGTGCTCTTGCACTGCGTCGGCTATCCCCCTTTTCGCGTTTCGCACGGACTCGACGGCTTTCTTGGCCAACCCTTCCGCGCGGTCCCGGGGGACAATGGCAGTGAAGAAGCTGGGGAGGTTGGCGATCCTTATCCGGTCGTGATCCTTGGCCCGTTGCTCGATGAGGGCGTGCTCCAGCCCGATATCGTACAGGAGCCAACGGTCTACCAGGGGCTGGCCGTGGAGGTCAGGCGAGAGGACCGCGTCGGGGCCCACTTTATCGACGATCGGCCTCATCGCTTGCCAGATCAGGTAAGAAAGGAGGTAGCTCCCCATCCATAGGTCCTGGGTGCGGCGGGCCTCGGCCAGGAACCCCTGGGCCGAGGCGACGGTGAAAAGCAACAGCGCCGGCTTGAACTTCCCATCACCCGGGTCGTATGTCCCCGCCAGGGCCGAGGCGGCGGAGGCGAGGTCCCAGATCGAGTGGTCCGGGACCCTGGGATCGGCGGGAAGGAGCCCCCAAATTTCCCTGATTCCAGGAGGGAGCCCTTTCAGACCATTCCACCCGGGATCCGGGAGGAGGCGCCAGATGGCGAGGAAGAGCTTTTTGAAATCCTCACTTGAGGGATTGCCCGGCATGAGCGACCACAGTTGATCCAGGGCTTTTTTCACCTCTTCCTCGATCTCCCTGCTCTCCACGGACCGGACGATCTCCTTGACCGGGAAATCCTTTCCGGCAAGGGGATGGATCAAGGTCGGGTTTTGTTTCCATACCCCCCAATCACCCTCGTCCAGGAAGCGGGAACCGCTCAGGGCGGTGGCCAGAGCATGGGCCTCCTTCACCACCTTGAGATCATCGTTTCCCCAAAATTCCCGAACGAGCTTCCCCCCTTCAGGGGACCTATCGCACAGCGCTCCCCAAGGGGCTCTGTACAGGAAAGTTTTGAGTTTCAGTTCCCAGTCCACACTCATGGCAACACGACCTCCTGACACTCAAATCCCTTGATCCCGCCGAGGAAATTGGCGAAATCGCCGCAGTTTTTTCCTAGATATCTCCGGTATTTCGGAGGGTTGATCCCTTCGTCGAAGGCCAAAAGGACCCCGAAGTATTTTCCTCCTTCGGTACGCTTTATCTGGATGATCAAGGGCGAGGCCAGACGAGGGCTGGCGCTTCCGATTTCATTTAACTGTTGGTTTGTCTTGTAAGCCCGATAGACTTTTTCCCTTAGATCCTCCATGGCCTCCTTCCATCCGGCCCAGAAACCGTGTTGAGGCTTGATCAGCCAAAGCCTGGCCCGCCACGCCGAAAGCACCGGGAAGCGGACTGTGGAGGAAGTCCCAAGGGCGGAGCGACGGGATGCGAGATCCCGGAAACGCTTCTTGATTTCCTTAAGCGATTCCTCCAGATACTCGGCGAGCTCCTCAAGAGAAGCGGTATTCGGATAAGAGAAGGAAAGCCCAAAATCTTCCAGCACCTTTTCGGTGGCCTCGTCCTCCGGTGACATGGCCAACGAGCCGAACCCGCGACGTACCCGCGCCCCCACCCCGCCCAGCATGGCCAGTAACCAAAGGGAACCCAGAACGATCGACGAAGACCCAAATTCGCATCGGATACACAGCTCGAACTCACTCCCCTCAAGGAAAGCCGGCCTCCGGATGTTTGCCCTGCGGTTTCCCTTGTCGTTCATGCATAGGTGGGCTTCACCGGGCTTACTCGCCCGCAGGTAGGTCCTGATCCTCGCCGATGAGGCCCCTTCGGTGGATCCGAAAACCTCGCTTTCCAGGGCCTTCAGCGCCTTAAGGTCTCCCACGATCCCGCCCATCATCGCCCGGAACCACCACCGCATCGCCCCGCGAAGCGAGGGAGGACGCAGGCCTTCGACTCCCAGATCGGGTTTGCGGTTGTCGGCCCCGGCGATGATCAGGGGCGTGATGACCTCTGCCTTGATCTTGAAATCCGCCCTTAAACAATCTCTCAACATGGATCACTTCGCTTCCTCAAAGGGCCAAGGGAGGGCGATCCGGAGCCCTTCCCCGAGCCTCCCGTAAATCCTGGAACCCTCCTCCTCGAACAAATCTTTCAGGAACTTCCCAACCAAATCCTCGCGCGGAAGTCCAAGTTCCCTTCGTTCCTTTCCAGCCCGAAGAAGAAGCCGAGCCCCTTCAGGAAGGAAATCGGCCCGTGAATGAAGCAGGAGGATGCAAAAGCCCTTGTGAAGTGGCATGACTTTGACCAAAAGCGGGGAGGCGCGCCGTTCGTATTCCGTTTTTCCACGTACGGCAGTGGTTTGTGCCCTGGCGCCGAGGTCCCTGAAATAAAAATTCAAAGGGAGTCCAAAGCCCGCCCGCTCCAGCGTTCCCTCTGGGGGCGTTCCAGAAGAGGGGATGAACTGACGAACGATCTCTCGGTCCAGGGAACGATGGAGCCGCCTGAAGGTGATCAGCACTTCGCCCACGGCTTCCAAGGCCCCGGACCAATCATCGAAGACCTTCGTGCCTATGTAGAGCTCCGCAAAGCGGTTGTCCAGGACAAAGAATTCCGGGCTCGTGGGTGTACCCTGAGAACGGGGGATGCCCTCCAAGGCCGTGGCGAAAACCTTACGGCATTCCCTTAGGCCATTTTCAAGGGAACCAGCCAGTTTTTTAGGGCTTTCCGCCCTCCCAAACCATATGGGGAGGATGTCGCCTTCCTCCGGCTCTAGGTACACGGACCCGAATCCCCGGCGCACCCGCGCTCCCAACCCCCCAAGTTGCCCCCAGAGCCAGAGAGTAGCCTCCAGGAGGCGTGCCAAGTGCGGGTCCTTCTTGGACCACATGACAGACAACAAGCAAGATGAACCGGGCGGGAAGAACTCCCGTTGTGCTCTGTCATTGATGATGGGGCCGTAACCTAGGTAGGCGACCGAACGGGGGAACCTGCCTGCGGATTCGGGTTTCATGGAAAGAGGATATATCCTCAGGATCCAGGGCGAGGCCTGTTTCGTGTCACCGAAAAGCATGGCCTCGGCCCGTTGCAACGCGCGTGGCTCATAGCCGAGCAAGGGGCCGGTGAGGGCACGGAACCAAAACCGTAGAACACCTCGAACCGATGGGGGACGCAGCTCAGCTAACCTCTGATCCGCTCCCGCCAGGAACAGAGGCGTCACTACCTGCAAGCGGAAACAACACCGTTTCACTGCCGCTCCTGAAGTTCTTACAACCTGCTACCCAGCGAGCTCCGAAGGAAACGCTCGAAATCTGCAGCAAGCTTGCAGCTCTTGTCTCCCTTACATTTCTCCTCGAAGAGAAGTCGCATAGCTCGAATTCCCTATACATGTTCTGGGGCCAACCGCTTCCCTTGCCATCTTTAGCATCTAAAAGCGTTGTTGATTATATACTCAAAACTACCTAGCTTCAAATAAAGGCCATATAAGTGCAAAAAGGGGCATAAAGAAAGACTGAAGTGCACCCCTTAGAAAGAAACCACCTGGAGTGCTGAGAGTGGAGGTGTAGTGGGCCCCAAAAACTGGACAAGTTTTGGCTCACTCTTAGAGAGTAGGGCCGCCTCAGCCTCCTGCTCGTACCACTTGGCCTCGAACTCTGCCGGCGTCAAGTAACCAAGCGCAGAATGTATCCGCTTTTTCTGGTACACCTCC
>CAZGDM010000049.1:13015-13142 GCA_964525275.1 uncultured Thermodesulfobacteriota bacterium
TCGGCCGCGCTCACGCCCCCGCTTCCCGGACCTGTTTGTTGACCGCAGGATCCTGTAGTGGACCCCAAAAACTGGACAAGTTTTGGCCCACCCTTAGAGAGTAGGGCCGCCTCAGCCTCCTGCTCGT
>CAZGDM010000050.1:0-12839 GCA_964525275.1 uncultured Thermodesulfobacteriota bacterium
ACGGTGATCCTCAACGGGATGGCGGTCAAGAGCTGTTCGGTGCTGGCCCTTCAGGCCGATGGTGGCGAGGTGCTGACGGTGGAGGGATTGGCGAAGGGAGCAGAGCTACACCCGTTGCAGAGGTCCTTCCTCGACCACGGGGCCTATCAATGTGGTTTCTGCACCCCGGGGATGCTCATGTCGGCCAAGGCCCTTCTCGATGAGAACCCCAAGCCCACCAAAGAGGAAATCAAGGAGGGGATCCACGGGAACCTATGCCGCTGCACCGGCTACAACAGCATTATCCGCGCCATAGCGGCGGTTGCCGAAGGCAAGTACGAGGAGGCTGAGCGATGAAGTACACTGTCATCAACCACCCCCTTCACAACATCGACGGCGTGGCCAAGGTCACCGGGCGGGCTACCTATACCTTCGACGTGAAGTTGCCCGGGATGCTCTATGGGAAGATCCTCCGCAGCCCCTACCCCCACGCGCGGATACTGCACATCGACACGAGCAAGGCCGAGCGCCTACCGGGGGTGAAGGCCGTTGTCACCGGCAAGGACACCCTCGGGGTGAAACAGGGGATCTGGAGGCGCTATCCCGAGCTCTGTGACGAGGAGATCCTCGCTAGGGAGAAGGTCCGCTACATCGGCGAGCCAGTGGCCGCGGTGGCAGCGGTGGACGAGGACACCGCCGAGGAGGCCCTCGATCTGATCGAGGTGGAGTACGAACCCCTTCCTGCGGTCTTCGATCCCATGGAGGCGATAAAAGAGGGTGCTCCTCAGATCCACGAAGGAGTGGAGCGTAACATCAACGTGACCCGGCACATCGAATGGGGGAACGTCGACGAGGCCTTCAAGGAGGCGGAGTACATCCGTGAGGACTGGTTCAAGTGTTCAGGGCAAGCCCACGTCTGTATGGAGACCCACTGCGCGGTGTCCAGTTACACCCCTGACGGAAAGCTCACCGTGTGGACCTCCACTCAGTCCCCCTATTACATCCAGGTGCTATTGGCCTGGACCTTGGGGCTGAGGGAGAACGATGTAAGGGTGATCTCCCGCTACGTAGGCGGTGGCTTCGGGAGCAAGTTCGAGCTCGATTCGGCTCAGTTCTGCTCGGCGCTTCTGTCGATGAAGCTCTGCCGGCCGGTTAAGATCGTACTTACGCGCGAAGAGGAGTTCACCGCCACGAAGCGCCGTACCCCGATGTACTACCATGTGAGGACGGGGGTCAAAAAGGACGGCCGTTTCGTGGCCAGGGAGGTGAGGGTCTTCACCGACGGAGGGGCTTATACCTCTATGGGGGCCACGGCCCTCTACCTGACCGGGTTCTTCCACTCCTTCCCCTACAAGTGGCCCAACTACCGCTACGATGGGTACCGCGTTTACACCAACACCATGCCATCCTCGGCCATGAGGGGCTTCGGGGCGCCTCAGGCCATCTTCGTGAGCGAATCCCAGATCGACATGATCGCTGAGGAGTTGGGCATCGATCCCATAGAGATCCGCCGCATAAACGCCATGACGCCAGACTACGAAATACCCGGTCAGGCCACGATCCGTAGCTGCGGCTTGCTTGAATGTCTGGACAGGATCGAGGAATGGATCAAGTCTCGTGGGGAGCTTCCGCCCAACCGCGGGATAGGGATTGCGGCCTATGGCTTCATGTCCGGCGGGATCTTCAACTGGTTCAACACCCCTTATGCCTTTTCCGCTGCCATGGTGAAGATCAACATCGACGGTAAGGTGGACCTCTATATCGGAGCCCAGGACGTAGGCCAGGGGTCCAACACCACCCTGGCCATGATCTGTGCGGAAGAGCTGGGGGTAAAGCTCGAGGACATAAGGGTCCACACCGCCGACACCGACATCGCCCCTGTAGACCTCGGTGCCTGGGGTAGCCGCGAAACCCTTATGGCGGGAAACGCCGTACGTATGGCCGCTGCAGAGGCCAAGCGTCAGTTGCTGGAGTTCGCCGCTGCCCAGATGATGCCCAATATCGTTTACGACCTCGACATCAAGGATCGCTGGGTCTTCAACGTGGCCAGACCCGAGCGGCGCATCTCTTATTTCGACGTGGTGAAGCAAGCCATCCGCGCCAAAGACGGTCAGCCCATCATCGGCCGGGGCTATTACACCCCTCACCGCAAGGGGATGGTCTCTCCGGCCTACAGCTTCGGTGTGCAAGCAGTGGAGGCGGAGGTGGATCCGGAGACCGGCAAGATCCGCCTGGTGAACGTGGTGACGGCCCACGACTGTGGCCAGGTAATAAACCCCTTGGGGGTGCACGGGCAGCTCGAGGGGGCCATAGCCATGGCCGCCGGCTACGGCTTCACCGAGGACCTTCCCATGGAGGAGGGGAAGATCCTCAACCCTAACCTGGTCGATTACAAGATCCTCCGGGCTGGTGACATGCCGGAGACGGAGGTCTTCGAGGTGGAGACTTATGAGCCAGAAGGACCCTTCGGTGCCAAGGAGGCGGGCGAAGGCCTTACCAACCCCACCGCCGGCGCGTTGGCCAACGCCGTGGCCAAGGCCGCAGGGGTGAGGATAAAGGACCTCCCCATAACCTCGGAGAAGGTCCTCAAGGCCTTGAAGGAAAAGAAGAACAAGGAGGAGGGGAAATAGGGAATGGGCTACCGTTGCCCGGCCTGTAAGAAGATCTGGCCCAGCTCCATGGAGCTGGCCAGGCACATGTTGGGGACGGGGGACAAGGAACACAAGGACTGGATCAACTCCAAGGGGCTTTCCTTCGCCGATCTGCTGTTGATGCAGACTATGGAGCCCGGCAATAAGGGTTATAAGACCCTGGCCGAGCTCCTTGAGAGGGAGGCGGAGAAGGTCGAAGAGTAAGGAGGGAGGGATGATCCTCGAGGGAAAGTTCACGCTGAAGGCCCCTATCCAGAAGGTGTGGGACTCGCTCCTTGAGCCCGAGACCTTACGGGCCTGTGTCCCAGGGGCCGAGAAAATCGAAAAATTAGACGACAATACCTACGACTGCGTCATCAAACAGAAAGTCGGTCCCATCTCAGTGAGGTTCAAATTCAAAACGGTCCTCACCAAGGTGGAACCCCCTCACCACTTCGAAATGGAGGGGGAAGGAGACGAAATAGCCAAGGCGGGCCGTTTTACCCAGAAGAGCGCAGTAGATCTGCGGGAGACCCCTGATGGTCAAGTGGAGGTTTCCTACAAGACCGAGGTCAACGTGGTGGGGAAGCTGGCCACCTTCGGCGACCGCATAATGAGGGCCAAGGCCAAAAAGGTAGAGCAGGAGTTCACCAAAAAACTCCAAGAACGCCTCAAGGCCTTAGAAGGTTAACCCTCTGCGAAGGACATCTCCTCGGGAGCGCGACGCCGGGTCCGAATTTTGGGGTGGACCCGGCTCACCCAATGCCATTGGTGGGGATAGGAGCGGATTGTCCCCTCGAGTTCTCTCGTTACAGCGCGGGTAATGAGGTATAGATCTCTCTCTCGATTTCCGGACAAGGATAATTCGAGGGGCGGTTTAACCACCATCCTCAACCTTTCCTTTCCATCTCTCAATAGGTAAACGGGCAGAATGGGGGCGTGGGTAGCGAGGTGGTAGAAGGCGGGCCCTGGCGGCATGGCCATCCGGCGGCCGAGGAACTCCATGACTATCCCCCCCCGCCGCCTACCCTCATCGGCGACAAAACCCACTATCTCCCCCCGTTTCAGCGACCTCAGGATCTCCCTCTGGCATCTCATGGGGGGGAGGGCGGGTATCCATCGCGTGCCCTGTCGTTCCCTCAGTTGCTGGAAGGTCTTGGCCATCCTGGGATGTTTGGGGTCCTTGACTATCATCCTGAAGGGATATCCCTGGAGGTTCATGGCCGCGGCGATAAGGGTGAAGTTGCCGATGTGGGCGGTAACGGCGATGACCCCTCTTGCAGCTTTGAGGGATTCCTCGAGGATTTCCTTGCCTTCCCAGGGGATGCCGTCGAGGACCTCTTCGACGGAGTGAATGGAGTAAAGCAGTTCGACAAAGCCCAGGAACATATTCCTCAATGCGGCCTTGGCTATCTGGTCACGTTCCTCGGGTGACTTCCTGTTGCCCAGGGAGATAGTGATGTTCTCCCTCATCCTCTGCCTCCAGTGGCCGGCGAACCACCAGGCAACTTTCCCTACGACTTCCACCAACAAAATATGCGCCACCTCCCGCGGCACGATACGCGAGAGGGCCACCATGGCTTTGAGGCCTGCAGGGGCAACGAGGTAACGAAACTCCCGCCAGAGCTTTTTGAGGGGTCTGCTCACGATGCCCTTAAATTATCGTCTTCTTTCGTCAATGCCAAGCCTTTTTCCATGGCGTGCGTTGTGGTAGAGCTTTGGGAGATGGAACCGGAGGATTTACTGGCCCCAGGGGGATCCCTCGCCCAGGTTGTGCCCGGATATGAGGACAGGCCGGAGCAGCGGGAGATGGCCTCCGCTGTGGGGCGAATCCTCGCTGAAGGGGGGATGCTTTTGGTTGAGGCGGGGCCCGGGACGGGCAAGACCTTCGCCTATCTTGTGCCGGCGATCCTGCTCGGCAAGCGGGTGGTCATCTCCACAGCGACGAAGACCCTTCAAGAGCAGATCTACTACAGGGATCTGCCGCTTTTGGCCAAAGTGCCCTCGCTTAAATTTAACGCTGCTTACATGAAGGGCCGTGAGAACTACCTCTGCCTCAGGCGCCTGCAGAGGGCCCTGAGACAACCTCCCTTGGAGGGGATGGAGGGGGAGCTCAGGGAGATAGTCCAATGGGCGGGGATGACCAAGACTGGCGATCGTTCGGAGCTCGATTTACCCGAGGACTTTCCACTCTGGCGTTGGGTGAGCGCGACGAGGGATGGTTGCCTTGGAGGGGATTGTCCCTATCAGCGAGAGTGTTTCATTACCAAGATGCGCCAGAGGGCAGCTGCGGCCTCCATCGTAGTGGTCAACCACCATCTTCTGATGGCGGATCTGGCGGTGCGGGATCTGGGAGTGGAGCTCATCCCCCGTCTTAGGGCGGTGGTATTCGATGAAGCTCACCGTCTTGAGGAGGTGGCCACCGAGTACTTCGGCCTCCGGGTGAGCAACTATCGCCTGGAGGAACTGAGACGAGACGCAAGGGACCTCCTGGGGAATAAAGGGCAGGGGGTGCTCAGGGCCTTGGCGGAGGCTACGGAGGGGGTCTTTGCCCCCTTCCGCCGGGCAGAGGGGACATATCGGCTGCGGTCCGTACCGTTGGAGGTCTCGAGGGCCTTCAAGGAGCTAAGGCGGGTGCTCGGAGTCTTAAGGGAAGAGTTGAGCGGTGCTGACCCCGCAGGGGAGGCCGAGGCGATAAAGAGACGTTCAATGGAAATAGAGGGGGAGCTTGAGTTCATCCTCTTGAGCTCCGATCCCGAATACGTCCGCTGGTGCGAAGTACGGGGAAAGGGGGTATTTCTGCACGCCTCTCCCCTCGATGCCTCAAAGGAGCTCAGGCTGAGGCTTTACCCCAGGTTGCGATCCGCGGTCTTCACCTCTGCCACCCTCACCATAATGGGGTCCTTCTCGTGGTTTAAGTCGCGGCTGGGGATCGGGGAGACAGAGGAATTGATCCTACCCTCGCCCTTTGATTGGGGACAGCAGGCGGTGCTTTACATACCCCGTGATCTCCCCGACGTCAATTCTCCGGAGTTCCTTCCCCTGGCCACAAGGGAGGTGGAGAAGATCCTCGGTATCACCAAGGGAAGGGCCCTGCTGCTTTTCACCAGCTACAGGAACATGGAGGGAATGGCAAAGGCCCTCAGGGGAAGGATACCCTTTAAGGTGTTCCTCCAAGGGGAGGGGCCCAAGACGAAGCTCCTCGAAGAGTTCAGAAGGGATACCTCTTCTGTCCTCCTCGCCACGGCGAGCTTCTGGGAGGGGATCGACGTGAAGGGGGAGGCCTTGAGCTGTCTGATCATAGACCGGTTGCCCTTCGATCCTCCGACCGATCCCATCCTCGAAGCCCGTTGCGAACGTATAGCGAGGGAGGGGGGGAACCCTTTTCTCGAGTACCAGCTTCCAATGGCCGTGCTGACCTTAAGGCAGGGGATGGGTCGACTTATCCGCAGCCGCTCTGACCGCGGGGTGCTGGTGTTGTTGGATAACAGGGTCCTCAAAAGGGCTTATGGGAAGACCTTTCTCCGCAGTCTGCCCCCCGTGGAGGTTGTAACCGATTTTGAGGGCCTCAAAAGGGCCGCGAGGAGGCTTTGGAATGGATCCGTGTAAGCGGGAGACTGCCCGTTGGCTCAAAGGGCTGCTGGAGAGGCTCTCCTCCGGGCCTCAGGGGATGAGGTGGGTGAAGGAGGCAAGGAGAGCTGCCGGAAGGGGGGAGACCATCCTCGTCTTTCCGGCAAGCTTCAACCCACCCACCAAGGCCCATCTTTATCTTTTGGAAAAAAGTAGAGGTTTAGTGAGGCCTCAGGAGACGGCGGTTGTGCTCGATCATCATCCCATGGACAAGGACATCGCCACCACGACCCTGGACAGGTTGCTGATGTTGTTGAAACTCTTCGAAGGCGACGATGCCCTCTCCCTTGCACTGGCCAAGGAGGGTCTCTTCCTCGCTAAACTAAGGGCCTTAAGGAGGGAACGTCCGGGGGCGGAGGTGGTCTTCCTCATGGGTTGGGATACCCTCCTCAGGCTTTTCGACCCCCGATACTACACGGACCCTGACGCCGCCCTGCGGGAGCTTTTTGCAGAAGTTCGGGTAATGGCAGCGCTTCGAGGCGAAGTGTGCATGGAGGACGTGGAGCAGTTCCTTAAACGGGGCGAAGTGCGGCCCTTCGCGGGGCGGATAACCGTCTTTGAAGTACCAGAGGACCTGCGCTTCTTATCCTCCACCGAGGTGCGAAAGAGGGTAAGACAGGGGCAACCCATAGAGGGCCTGGTCCCCCGGGTGGTGGAGGAGTACATCCGCAAGCGCGGGCTTTATCGTTGAAACACCAGTCAGCGCCTCGAGGTCAAGGAGTCATCTCGCGAGCAGGGGCAATACGCTCCCCCCTGAGGGGAAGAGCAGGACTTTGGCTTGGGGGAAGATGGCTTCTGAGCGCTTAATGGCTTCTTCCATATCGGAGAGGAGAACTACCCCCGAAGGAGACCGCCCTCGCCAGTCACCTATGGCAACTACGAATACGGAAAACCGCTCAAAGAGCTCTTTGAGGAAGACGCTGAGCATCAGGTGAGAGACCCCCTTCTGTCTCTCTTCCTCTGAGATATTGCCTTCGAGCAGCCGCCGGTGAAGGGGATCGGCCCTTTCTCCGGAGGTGACCTCCTCCAGCAGCCCTTTGAGCCTTCGGGCCTCGGAGGCCGGGAGGATCCATATGATCGCCCCTCCCTTTCGAGTGCAGAAACTCGCCATGACCAAAGCCTTGGTAGCTTGGACCCCCATCTCCATGGGGTGGGCCGAAGTGATGGTGACGTCGGCGACCTGGGGCACTCGGAGGGCGAACAGATCGGCCACCTTTTGAGCAGCGGTTCGGTGTTCTGTCAAGGGATCGCCGGCGAAGACACCGAGGACCCTGCCCCTTTCGTCTAAGATGAAATCCACCTTAAAATCGAGCCCCGCGAGACGGGCCGCATCGGCGATTTCCTCGTAAAAGGGGTTGCCGTCGAGGAGGGCTACTCGGCTCCTTGGATGGCGCATCCATGTGAAATGGTGTTCAGCTACTGAGCGAAAGGAGCACACCCCTGGCATCAAGATCTTGGGTCCTCCGCCAAAACCCGCCATGGGATGAGGCATGCACTCGCCGATCCCCACAACCAGATCAGCCGATACCACGAGCCTGTTTACCTCCACCAAGCCGCCCCTGTGGGTCCTGCCTATGGGGACGTTGTCTCCATAGGGGTCGTGGACGATAACCCTACCTCGAAGTCTTTCGAAAGCCTCCTCTCCGATCTTGTCCCTGATCTGTTCAGGGGTTGGGGCGCTATGGGTCCCTACGGCACATAGGGCCCATATCCTCTCGTCGGACACCCCACCACGGTTCAGCGCATCGAGCACCTCTGGGAAGGCAATACAGGCAGGGGTGAGGCGTTGGGGGTCGTCGAAGAGCACCACTACTTCCGTTTTGCCCTTGGCCAGTTTCTCCAGGGGGGGTGCACCGACGGGGGACTGTAGGGCTCTACGGACCTCTTCTCTGGGATCGGATGCCTCCGAAGGGACAGTCACTTCCCCTTCGAGGATTAGGTCCCACCCTTTGGGTAGCTCCACGGGGATCTTTTCTCCGTGTACTCGTACGTAAAGGGACAACCTGTCAAATCCCCCCGACCATGCAGTACTCCCGGAGTCGGTTGAGCGCCGTGAAGAACTCCCTCATCATGCCGCTTACCAGGTACATACCTCGCTCCGTTACCCGCCATCCCCCCTCGAAGGGTTCCACCGCCCCGAGGAGTCGAAGGATCCTCAGTTCCAGGCCCAGGTCCTCTTTCGTCCCGCGGCCGAAGCGCCTGCGGTGGGCCTCTTCGAGCAGTTTCATCCCGAAGAGCTGGGTAAGAAGGTGGTAGCGGAGGTGATCTCTGCGGGGCAGTACTCGCGACATGGCGATGGGAAGTTGGCCGCTTTCCACCTTTTTGCCGTAGTTATCGAGGTCGAAGTGGTTGGCGTAAAAGAGCCCTTGGTACAGCCCAACGGAGCCGCTTCCGATGGCGATATAGTCTTCGTAATCGATGATGTACTCGTCTATCATCCGTTCGCCCCGAGAGAAACACCAGACGGTGGAGGGGTGGTAGCCGTCGTGGTAGATCTCCTCGAGCACCAGGTCGTAAAAACGGCGCTCTCTGCGGGTGTCTATCTTGCAGAAGCGGCGTTCCACGGCGTGGCGTTTCCTTGGGGCCGGCATAAGGGGATAAAAGGTCACCTGGTCTATCTCCAGCTCCTTGACCATCTCGATGTCCTGCCGGAAGAGCTCCAGCGTCTGGGTGGGGAAGTTGTAGAGCAGGTCTATGTTGAAGGTCTCAAACTGCCCCTGGGCTATCTTGACCTTCTCGACGGCTTCGGCCCCGGTGTGGGAGAACCGACCCATGGCCTTGAGCATACCGTCGTCGAAGCTCTGAACACCCATGGAGAGGCGTTTTACCCCGAGGTCCTTCAGGATCCTCACGGTCTCAGGGGTGACGTCGCTCGGATTGGTCTCCAGGGAGATCTCCTTTACGGGAAGGCGCCTGTGGAGGTATTCGAGGAAGGCAACGAGCTCGTCCATAAGCACCGTGGGAGTGCCCCCTCCGAAGTAGAAGCTCCGGAAGGTGAAGCCCCGCTCGAGGTAAAAATCGAGCTCTTGGCGCAGTTGGCGGAAGTAACGACGAGCCCGTTCTTCCTGGAAAAGATAACGGTTGAAGGAGCAGTAAGGGCAGAGGCGTTTGCAGAAGGGGATATGAATGTAGAGGGCGGCCTCTGGAGCCCCTTTGCGGGGGCGAAGGAGGTCCTCGTCCACCCCCGGCTTGAGAGAAAGGAATTTACGACCCTCGAAGCGGACCACCTTTGCTGCAAGGTCACATATGAGGGAGTGAGGTGTCATCATCCTTTGAGAACCTCTTCCTTGGGGGGATAGCGTCCACAGCTGAACTCACCTTCAGGGCAATAGCCGAGGGCCTCGCATTTGGGGCCGGCCTTCTCGAAGACCACTGGGAGCCGTTGACGGCATATTTCGAGCATCCGCCACGCGAGTTCTCTTATCTCCCATTGCGCCCGCTGGCAGCAACGCTGACTGAAGAAGTGAAGCAACTCGCGGCAGTTCATGGTCACCACGATCTTCGTCTCGGCGGCTTGGGGCAGGAGGAACCTTGCATCTTGTTTGGCCTCTTCCCCGCTGATGCCTCGTTCGGCAAACCGCGCCATGATCCGCCGATACCCCCTCCTTATCTCGGCGATTACCCTCTCGAACTCCTGTAAGGCTACGGGATCAGAGGCGATGGAGGGCGGTATCACATAGTCGAAGTCGGCCATATCGACGTATCGCTGGCTCTGTTGGCTGTAAGACGCAATGCGGTGCCTCACCAGCTGATGAGTCAGGGCTCGTGAGACCCCTTCGATGGCGAAGGTGAACTTCACATGTTCTAATGGACTTGTGTGTCCCGAAGCCATCATTCGCCGCAGAAAGTCCTCCACCCCCTGAACCTCTCCCATATCCCCTACGAATTCCTTGGAGTAGCACTGTCTATAAGCGAGGTAGAGGAGGCGAAGGGGGTCCTCGCAAACCTCAAGCAGTTCGACCCTCAGACTGGCGACACCCACTGCACTACTTCACCTCCACCTGTCGCTCGAGGGGGCCGATCCACAGGTGAACTTTGGTCGAGAAGGTCCCGTCCTCTATCAGGACGGTGCAGCTTCGATCGCCTTTTACGAAGTTGAGGAGGTAGTTCCGATACTTGAAGTTATTCAAAAGCACCCAACCTGAGGCGGTGAGACTGTTTTTGAAATATTCGTTCAGCGAGGCGGGATCTACCCTTCCCGTATAGTAGAAATAGCCCACCCTGTAGTGGCCGCTTTCGTAAAAGAGGGACTTCCCCTTCTTCAACTTCAACCCCTTGGGGATCTGGACATCTTCGAAGTCCGTGTAGATGGCCGTTCCCTTGGCCTTAGACGTCCTCCCTCCTTTGAGGGTACTACAACCAACGCCTATAAGGGCCACAATGCAAAGCAGAAGAATCGCCTTTTTCATAGTCCACCTCCCACTGCCTTTTAGCATCCTCCCCTTTGGAGGTCAAGGGAAGTTGATATCGTTCTCTAAATCTGATAAGGCTTTTCGCGCATGATAAATATCCGCACTCAAGAGGAGATAGAGAAGATAAGGCGTTCTAGCCGACTGGTGGCTCGGGCCCTTCAAGAGGTGAAAAGGGCGGTAAGGCCCGGGGTGACCACGGAAGAGCTCGATCGCATCGCCGAGGAGACCATCAGGAAGGGCGGCGGAAGGCCTGCTTTCAAAGGCTACAGAGGGTTTCCTGCCAGCCTCTGTGTATCTGTCAACGACGAGGTGGTCCATGGCATACCGGGAAAGAGGAAGCTCAAAGAGGGGGATATCGTCAGCCTTGACCTGGGGGTGCTGATGGATGGCTATTATGGCGACGCCGCGATAACCGTTCCCGTGGGCAAGATCTCGAAGTTGGCCGAGAGGCTTCTCAGGGTTACAGAGGAGGCCCTGTACAAAGGGATAGAGAAGGCACGGGTGGGGAACAGACTCTTCGACATCTCCCATGCCATCCAGACCTGGGTGGAGGCGGCGGGGTTTTCGGTGGTGAGGGACTTTGTCGGCCACGGCATAGGGAGGCATCTGCACGAGGAGCCCCAGGTGCCCAATTTCGGTCCCCCCAATCAAGGGCCGAGGCTCGTTGCGGGGATGGTCCTGGCCATAGAGCCCATGGTCAACACCGGTACATGGAGGGTGAAGGTGCTGGGGAATGGCTGGACTGTTGTCACGGAGGATGGAGGACTCTCGGCCCACTTCGAGCACACGGTGGCCATCACTGAGGGCGGACCGCAGATCTTGTCCCTGCCTTGATCACTCCCGCTTGCGGAAGATGAGCCTTATAGGCGTCCCTTGGAAGCCGAAGGATTCCCTCAGCCTTTTGATGAGGAAACGCTGGAAGTTCTGGTTCACCCCCTCGGGATAATTGGCGAAGATCACGAAGGTTGGAGGGGATGTGGCTACTTGGGTTATGTAGTAGAGTTTCACGGGTCTTCCCCTCCACAGCGGTGGCTGGTGGGAGGTCATGAGCTGACGGAACCACCGGTTGAGCCTCCCGGTGGAGATCCTCTTTTTCGCCTCGAAAGCCACGTGGTCCACCGCCCTGAGGATCCCATCGACGCCTTTGCCAGTCTTGGCGGAGGTGAAGAGCACCGGAGCGTAGTCCAAGAAGTGGAGTTTGCGCTTCAGGGCCTCTTCGTATTCCTTGGTCGAGACCTTTCCCTCGGCGAGATCCCATTTGTTCACCACCAGTATGCAACCTTTGCCTCGCCTTTCGATCAGCCCCCCGATTTTGGCGTCCTGGTCGGTGGGGCCCTCCACTGCATCCATCACCAAAAGGGCGACATCCGAGCGCTCGATGCTCCTAATGGCCTTCCACACACAGTACCGCTCCAGCCTGAGGCCGATACGGCTTTTACGCCTCATGCCGGCGGTGTCGATGAGGACATAGTCCTTCCCGTTCACACTGAAGGCGGTGTCCACCGCATCCCTGGTGGTGCCCGGGGCCTCGTGGACGATAGCCCGCTCATAGCCCAGGATCCTGTTCATAAGGGAGGACTTGCCCACGTTGGGTCTCCCCACGATGGCGACCTTCGTCCCTCCTTCCCCTTCCTGAGGGGGAGGGGTGGATTCGGGCAGGGCCTTAACCACGTCCTCCAACAACTCATCGAGTCCTCTTTTGTGCAGTGCGGAGATGGGGTAGAGCTTTTCGACCCCGAGCTCGTAGAAATCGTAGAGGGCCTGTCTTTGGCGGGGGCCGTCCACCTTGTTGACCACGTAGAACACCTTCTTCCCCCTGCGCCGCAAGAGATCAGCTATTTCCTTGTCTACGGGGGTTGGTCCGTCGTTGGCGTCGAGCATGAAGAGGATCACGTCCGCCTCCTCTATGGCCAGCTCACATTGCCTGGCCACCTGCGCCGTGACCCCTTCTTCTGAAAAGGGTTCGAACCCCCCCGTATCCACCAAAGTGAAGGTCTTTCCCTCGACCTCCACCTGGGCGAAGTTCAAATCACGGGTCACCCCAGGGATGTCCTCTACTACCGCCTTTCGATACCCGATGAGGCGGTTGAAGAGGGTTGATTTGCCCACGTTGGGTCTGCCCACGATGGCGACTACCGGCTTCATGGGGCTAAATTTAACACCTCTCCCCTGAAAAAGCGAAGTTCCT
>CAZGDM010000051.1:0-12368 GCA_964525275.1 uncultured Thermodesulfobacteriota bacterium
TGGAAAGCGATCCCCGCATCCACCCTAATTAGCACGACTTTGAGCAACAGGCTCTTGACTCACAATACAGTTGCTCATGTCTGAAGTTCAGGATAAGCCTGCCCAAAGCGTAGCGTCCCCGCCCGAAACCCATGCCGAACCAAAACCAATCCGTTTTTGTCGCGCGTCCAGTAGTTATCCGCGCGAGCCGCGAGCGGCCGATAGCGGCATTCACCTCCAGGATCCTGCGGTCGATGGGGTCCGTGGTTGGACAAAAGCTACGCCTTGTTGGAGTCCCTGAACCATCCCAAAGCTATTCGGACCTACCTTTACACCACCAACTAGCTGGAACGATTGATCAAGGAACTGAAGCGGCGGACAGTGGAGGTGTTCTGTGGTCCCGAGGCGCTCCAGAAGCTCGTATGCTTGGTGCTGGTCCAGGAGAACGAGAGGTTGCTTAGAAGAAGACCGCGTGGGTTTACGGAAATACAGATGGGAAGTGACCATGCCCCTGAGACACACTTAACGGGACACACCCCTTATGGAGCTTCCTTCAGCTTAGGTACCCAAACCGGTGACCAGTTCTTCCCTTCTCCTTTTGTTAAATTGGACAACCCACTACCATCAGCATTTACTACCCAAATGTCCTTAGCGTTGGGAGTTTTACTTGTAAAAGCAAGTTTCTCTCCATCTGGGGACCATATTAGGTCAGTAAGGGTACCCAAATCTTCATTGACCAATGTGGTCAAAAACGAGCCGTAATTATCGGTTAAATAAATTCTATTATTCCAGACAAAGGCTATTCTATCATCGACTGGCGAGCAGGCTACGGAAGAAAACGTCCCCTTGGCTCCTTGTATTAGCTTTAGTAAATCTGGAGCACCAATGAAACCTTTCGGAGTCTCTTCTACCAACGCGCGCATTCGGTATAGCAGGCCTGGCTTTAAAAAAGGTTCTATTATATACATTCCTTCATATGTCAGAAGGCACACCTCGTTTTTTGGAGTCCATGTAAATCCCAAACATTGTCCCAGTATCCCGGCGATTAGAAGTTCATCCGTTGGGTTTCGAGGGCTCAAAGGAGGAGAAGCAAAATTAAAGTTCACTTTGATTATTCCAAAACCCGTAAATTCGTAAGTTTCGTAACTAAAGGCAATCATTTCGCCATTTGGTGACCAAGACAAATTATGGGGGATAAACGCTTGACACCATGTAGGCCCACGTATGGGTTCCCCTTTTAGCAACAGCTTTCGCTTGCTTCCATCAGCACTCATTATCCAAAGACCACAGGGAATTTCTATCCCGGGCATGCAGGACGGACAGAATACATACGCTATCCATTGACCGTCAGGTGACCAGGAGGGATCCTGTCCTTTCCCCAGTTCTACCGGCCCGAGGTAGAAGACCTCACCCTTGATGATTTGTCTTTCCAAAAGCATAAGGTCGTTTTCTCCCCAAAAACTGTCAAGTTTCCTTGAGAAGGTCAATTTTCTCCCATCAGGTGACCAGGATGGCCCTTCGCAAGCTTCGTAACTTCCTCCATATAACTTCTTAAGGCCAGTCCTATTCACATCTATCAACCAGATGCCAGGTCGACCGTCACGATCAGAGATGAAGGTGAGTTGCCATATATTCTCGGCATTTTCAGCAATGCTTGCGAGTACAAAGGCTTGGGTTATCCAGAGGATCAAAAATAGCCGCCTCATCAGAACTCACTTCCGTCCACAGACTATATAGTCACTGCACAATGATCTCAACTAGCGGAGAGGCAACATGTCGTGGTAAGTCACCCAAATTACTTATCCTTTTCCTCCAACGCCAATGTTCATGGATGATGAAGGCAACAACCTTAAAAACGTCCCCTTCCTGGGGAGGGTTCTCGGGACATCCCAGCCATACGGAGGAGGCCTCCCAGGCGCCATCGGGGTTTAAGATTGCCGGATCTTTTTGAGGCCACCACCCACCTCCATAGGGCTTGTAAGGGCACACTGCCACATAAATACGGTAGTCCCCACCGGGAGCGAGGTTGGTCCTCCCCCTGACCGTTATCGGGCAAGGTTTTCCGTGCGGGCAATCCACTGCGCTGCCGGAGACAGGTTCGACAATTTCCAGAAAGATGTCGGCCGGTGGAGGGCGTATAGGCCAGATAATGTGGTAAAAGGGACCAGGATAGATGAAAAGGAAAAGGAAGAGAATGCCGGCACCGCCTAGAAGAAGCAAGAGCCTAACCAAAGGGGGAACCCGAGAATCTCCCATCGCCATTGAAAAGCCGTTTTCTTCGAGGAATGCTCCGATCTCCTCAGCTATTGCTCCAAGGCATTCGTTCCTGTCATCCGCGGAGGTGACGAGTCCCACAAGCGCTCCCTTCCGGTCAAAGAGCGGTGCGCCGCTTAGGCCACCAGGTGGGGGTTGCAATGAGGGTAGAGAGACCCAAACGCAATTTTTGTCCCTATCGATCCGTGTGATTCGGCCCTCCACCTCCCCCGGCCCTCGGAAGGCGTAAACGCACTTTATGAACCCAAGCGTAGGCTTCCCAAGCCTTCTTACCTTCCGCCTCCCCGAAAGGCCCTTGGGGACTTCCAGGAGGGCGAGGTCCCGTACTTCATCGCAGGCGATCAGTCTTGCAGGGTGGCCCTCGACGGAAACCTGAATGTCCTCTTCTTCAGAAAGGGAGAAGAGGTGGGCGACCGTCAAGACTATGGGGCCCCTCTTGGTTTCGATGAGCACCCCGTTGCCGGCCAGTTTACCCTTTACCTCAACAACTGCTGGGCCCATCTCTGCCCTCCTTATCCTTCGGAGGATAAGAGAGCGCTCTGATTTCATGGAGAAGACGTTGAAGGAGGGTCTTTATCTCCTGTAGTCCATCCTTTATCTCTTGAATTCCATCCTTTTCCAGCACCTTGGAGCTTTTCCTTAGAGCGGTCCTATAAGCGAGCTTCCGTGCCCTCTCCTCTCGTTCTCTACGCGCGATGTCCCATAACCATTCTGGATCAAGGTCCAAGGCCTTGGCCAGTGCCTCTACAGTCCAGTAGGGAGGTGGGGGTTTGTCACCTTTCTCGAGGGCGCAAATGTAAGAACTTGTCACCTCTACCTTTGCGGCAAGCTCTCGTTGGGTAAGGCCCTTTCTCTGTCGGTAATCTCTAATGACTTGTGAGAAGCTCCTGTCTTCTGGCGTCTCGGTATACCCGAGTGGATACATTCTCTTAGACTGCTTGCTTAGCCTATCCGATGCTTCGAAGGAGGAGGCTGCTAGGAAATTCGCCTTCCTCAAGAACGTTTCAGTCTTTTCAAGCCACTCGAACCTCTTGGTAAATTGCCTCATATCCACCTCCTGACTTAATAACTTTAGCAGTTTGTTAAATCAGCTTCAAGGGGCAGTGGCTCGGATTAAGTGCGTGATGGTGCGTAACTGGAAGCGGGCCCAATAAAAAAGCGCTGCTCCCACGAAGAAGGGGAACATGAAACTGAGGGAATAGGCCCAAAATATGCCCATCGCCCTGAACGATGGGAGCAAAAGGAAGAAAGCCAGCGCCAAGGCCAGGGACATGAGGCCCTGCCCCACCCGCTCCAGGTTCCTCCGCGCCCTCGGACCCACGTGAAGGCGGCGCTGGGGGATATCCAGGCGGGGCACCGGGGCGGTGAGGATTTCGCGGCGTAAAAGGCGGGACACGAAAACCGAATCGATCCAGGTGAAGGCCCTGCGGGCTGCATAAAGCGGCCAGGGCAGAAGGAGGTAAGGGATCACCACGGAAAGGACTGCCCCAATCAGGAGCCCGAAGTGGGTACCCAAGGTGGTCTCGGCCCCCCGCGTATTGAAACGAAGCCAGTACTCAAGCGGGGTGTAGTATTCGGCACGCCAGCCTCGATAACCGGCCAAAAGCGCAATAAAGAGCGAGATGCCAAGGGCGATCCCGAGCCCCAAAAGCTCGGCTGTAATGCCCGCCAGGACGGCGCCGGTCCACGTCGCAATTCTCCTCATGAGGTCCAACCGCCTGCGTTCCCGGGCCCCTTCCCGGAGCCTGGGTATCACAGGCGGTTCACCGCCGCTTCGGGAGCGACAAACCGGACATTCCGGCGCCACTGGGGGATCGACCCCTTCCACCCGGAAGTGCCCCTCATAGAGGGCGATCTCGTAACGCGGGAGCACCCGTCCCCGCGCCAGCGCCTGGCGCCAAAGGAGCACGGCCTCGGCCGCGAGGAGCTCGGAAAGCACGGGTTCCGTGGGCTGCCGCCCGGGTGGAGGCTCCCCCCAGAAGGCCCGGCGCAGCCCGTCCAGGAGGGCTCCGGCCTCCGGGGCGGCGCGCTGGAGACACTCGAGGCAATGTTCCCCGGGTATGTAGATCTCGATTTGACCGTAAAAGCCCGGGGGCCTGCCCGGGATAACGGCCACCCCCAGCATAGTGGCCGGGATCCCGAATCCCATGGCGAGCCTGTTGGCCTCGAACCTGGCGGCCCAGTCGTCGACCGCGATGAAGATCCAGTCCGCATCGGCAACCAACTCGAGATCCTCTTTCCTTAGCTCCGCTATGGATCTCGGGATGGGAATTACCTCGGGCTTCGGCTCTGTCCCCCTCTGGAGGTAGCGGGCCAATGCCCTCGTTTTGGGCTCCCCTGGGCGGGCGTCCCAGTAGGGTGGGAGGATCCTGTCGGTGACCTCATCGGGATCGACCAACACCAGCCGCCCCCAAAAACCCTCCTTCCTCAGGGCCGCGGCGACGGCGCTTCCGGCCCTCCCACAGCCGACGATCACGATCACATACTCCCGAGGGATTGCCTCCGGATAGGTGAGCGCCAGGGTCCCGAGCTCTTGTTGTGTGGGCCGTGGGTGTTTCGGGAAGAAACACTCGATCATGTTGGGAGCATAGACTTTGATGATGTCAGCCCTCCTGAGGAGGAGCTCGGCGGAGGCCAGGTGCTCATAGCCTTCCCTTCGGGTTTCCGAGAGATCGAGCAGGATGAGCCGCCGGCGGGTCCGCCCTTGTATTGTTCGGTATGAGACGAAAATGGGCCGCCTCCGAAGGAGGCGGCCCAAGAGCCAGCGGGGGATGGAGATCTCGGTGAGCATCAATCCTGGGAGATGACGGGGCGCCGGCGGGGTTGAGGTATGGAGGACTCCTTGGCGTTGGTCTTCTTTTTCTGCTCCTCTTCTTCCTCCAAGACCTCGAGGAGCTTCTTCCAAGCGCCCATGTGATTCACCTCCTTACAATAGATGACAAGTATATTGTACCTATGCCATGGACTTGTGCCAAGCAGTACGGCTTAACCTCGGCTAAACACGGTGTATAATAACTTCAACCAAAGTTGAAGGAGGTGAGCTGAGGGGCCGATAGCTCTGCCGCCCCGCCGAGATGCCGGGTTTACGGGTAAAAGAACAGATCGAGGTGCCCATCGAACTCATTGTCATCGAGTCTCGATTCCGCTTGCGTCCCGATAGAGAGCTTGAAGACAACCGTCTCCAGAGCTTATACACCTCTATCAAAACCGAAGGTCTGAAGGAGCCCCTGTGGGTTCTGGAAAGGGTGATCGACGGTAAGTACGTCGTGATCGACGGTCACCGCCGCTACACAGTCCTCAACCGCCTTGCCTCGGAGGACCCACGCTTCAAGTCTGTCCCGGTCGAGGTGTTGGAGGGGGACGAGGATGAGCTGCTGAAGCTGGCGATCGTCAGGAACATAAATGCCCGTACGTTCGACCCCATTGCGAAGATGAAGAGCATAGAGGCCCTCTCACGCATGGGCATGCCGCAGGGGGATATAGCCGAATTCCTTGGAATCTCGCATGGTTACGTGAGTGACATCTGTCGTATACTCGAGCTGGAACCACTTCGTAAGAAAGTCGAATATGGCGAGCTCGCTCTGAAACATGCGCGCGACCTCCTGCGTTGTCGGGACCCACTACGGGCCTTGGAACTTGTGGAGGAGCTAAATCTCAGCCCCGACGACATCAAGGAGATCACCCGAGCCGAGTTGTGGGAGCATCCAGATCTGCCAGGCCTCGTACGCCAAAAACGGGAGCTGGCAGAGGTCCTCCCCAAAGGCACACATGTCGCTCTCGGAGAGGGCCCCTCCTTCCGGCTTTCGGTGGAGCTCCCGGTCCACGGACTAGGGGATTGGATCCAGCGGGTGTTCGCCGTCCTTGAGACGATCACTCCCAAGGATAACTGTCCCTTAGAGGATTTCCTCGCACAGGTCGAGGACAAATACGACTACACCACAGAAAAGCACGATTTGTACCACTGGGAGGTGAAATTCAGGCTCAAGGGACCGAGACGAGGGGTGCTGCAAGCATTCAGCGTTTGTATTGCACGCTCCCCCAGCGATCCCGAATTTGAGAAACTCCATCTGCTTATGGGATTCAAAGAACTTGTGCGCGAAATTTTGCTTATCGCGAGTCCCAGAAATAATGATGCTCCATCGGGCAAGGGCGAGACATAATCGGTGAGCCACTCCCGTAGCTCCCACCGGGAGACTTTTACCCGTAAATTCGCTGGCAGGCCCAGCTTGACCAGGCGGTACCCCCGTGGATTAACCTTATAACTTACACCAATACGGTAAAACATCTAATTCGTCGCTGCTTGATTGCCCCTCTGTTTGCTTTATAATCGGTTGAAGGTAGGAGGTGAAGATGAAAATACTTTGCTCGGGGCGGTCCTTCACGCGGGACGTGGCCCTCCTCGAGCCCCAGAAGGTTGTCAGCTTCTTCGAGCTCATCTGGAAGAGACTCGGAAGGCCTCCTCTTGAAGAACTCCGTGGACACAGCCCCCCCGAACGGGAAATCCGCTCGTTGTCGGATGTCATAACAGCCCTGGTCAAAGCATTCGACACCGGGGAAAAGTATGGCCCCAAGCTGTACATAGAAACCGAAGCTCTGCGGGCGGACCTTCTCGATCTTCTAGGTGAGGTGGGTCCGGATAGAGTTTCCGTAGGGGGTCACTCAGCCATCGTAGCCTCCGAGCTCTCCAGGAGGGGCAGCAAAGTGGACCTGCTCGTGCCCTACCCGGAACGCAGGCCAGGCCTTAAGGAGGTCACCTTCATCCTCCCAGACGGTTCAATCGGGGAGCCTGAAGCTCCCGAACGCGAGCGCCTGAGCATCCTCCTTCGGATCTCGCCCGGGATCGTGGTCCACCTGGACGAACCCCTTCGTGCCAATGGCTCGACCAGAGTTCTCATCGTGGACCAGAAGTACCGTCCGGTGGAGCGCGCTCGCGGAAAGGAGGTAAGCCTTGTCTCTTCCACGGCTTGAAGCGTCTCGGATCCGGGAGCTCCGCAAGGAACGGGGATGGGGGGTGGTCTTCAACCCCGACCTAGAGCAGCTGGAACCGGAAGAGATCCGCAGCCTAAGGGCAGTTCTTGTGTATGAACTTAGCGGCAATCCGAAGGCCTATGCTTCACGGGTTCGGATGGCGGCACAGAAGTCATCGCCCCTACCACTAATCGTCGGGGTCTCCGATGAGGACCTCCTGGAGGCTGTGGGGCTCAAAGGCCATCGTGACCCTTTCCTTTGCTTCCTCGGCGCGGCTTCCCTATTCCAGGGAGAGAATTTGTATGCAATCTTAATACACGGCCACGCGATCGAAATGGCCCTGGTTAAAGCCCCTCCTGCGTGCCCCTTGGGAGTGGTTAGGGAAGCTTTGCTGGAGGGCTCGGAAGCCGCAGCTGAACGATCTGCACGCCTGGGAGATGTATCCAAATTGAACCTCCAGCTCGTTAAGGGCGCGGGGTCCGCGATCCGGAGCTTTGCCGATCGATACGCTGACCTCGCGGCTTCAGCGAATTGGGAGAAGGAAGAGACCCGTAGAGATCTTGTTGAAAAGGGGTACACCGCGACCCCGCACGGCCCCTGGGTGCCCGTGTTGGCCCCGGTAAAGTGGGATCCGATTCTGGACACCAAGGGTTACCCTGTGGGGTTAGGCGATACCTTCACCGGCGTCGCCGGGGCCCGCATCGGGGAACAGATCGTGCGGGCGTTGGGGCTGGTTAAAGGCCAGGAAGGAAGGGGGTGAGAGGATGATCGTGACCGTGCGGGTGGAGGACCTCGCCGGGCGGGAACTGAGGCGCGAGAGGCTCCGGCTTAGCAGCCAAGTCACCGCTCAAGACCTGCTGCTGCGCCTCGGGGTCCCCGGGTCCGTCTGGGTCGATGGCCGCCGACTGGAGGCTTCCGACCCGGTGGTCCCGGCCCTGGAGGAGCAAGGCCAGCGAGAACTCAGGGTGCGGGATCCGTAAAAGGAGGGGGGAGGGGCTCGAGCCCCTCCCCCTGTGGGGAGAGGTGATCAACCCGTGCAGTGTGTCATAACCGAAGGGACCGATGGAATGCCCAGGAAGGTGGTTTTGAGGCTCGCGAGGGACGAGGTCGCAAGGATCGCTTACTCCTTCCCTTGCTGGGATGTCCTCAACCGAAGGGAACGGGGGATGGTACGATACGCGACCCCTCTCGAGTTCCGACTCACCGAGAGGAAAATGGCCCGCTACAAGCCGCCCTTGGAGGAGCATCTCAAGATCTTGGGGCTCGTCGACCAGGAGGGGAAGCCGATCTACCGGGCGGTGGTGGTCTCAAATCGCAATCTCGGTAACAACTTAGGGTATGTGGCCTACGATCGTCTTAAATCCCCGAAACTTTTCCATCTCTGGGGTGAGCCAGTGGATAGGTGGGCTTACAAGTGCTTCCTCGTGGGGGTCAAGGGGGGCTTCGAGATCGCCTGGCTCCGGTTCGAAGGGGAGCGGGTGTATCGGGTAGAGGGGCCCGATGGCCGGAAAGGTGAAGAGATCACCGCCGAGGTCGACTGGGCGATAAGCGGCTGCCCTTTGGTTGAAGGGGGGAAGGTCGTGGATATTGAACAACCTAAAATTCTTCGCTACTTCTATGATATCCGTCACGTCTTCTTCTTTGACCTCACCGATCCTGCCGAGGAACAAGCTCTCTACGGTCTTTTCGAAGATTTTCTCGAAGATCCCGATAGCCTTGGGCGAAAAGCGGCACAGCTCTTTGGCCGAAGGTGTCGGTCCTTCTACCTCCATACCTGCTTGGGTCTTGCTGAAGACGGGATACTGATTGTGCAAGCAGCAGGAAGGCTCGAGGAAGTGGGCCAACTTTTGGTCGGTGAGGGAGCCAGAGAGGCCATCATCTTGGATAATGCCGGGAGTTGCTTCATTTACGGAACTCTTTCTCCTGAGCGTTGGGGATTCCTGAGCGTAGCGCCTGGATGGCGGCCTCCCACGATCTCTTGTTTGGCTTTCGTCCTCCATGGACCGATCCCCTTCAGGAGGAGCGGGAGGGCAGGATGATGGTGAGGATGGACGACCCAATGTGGGAGAAGTTAGGGGAATTCCCCCGAGAAGCGAGGAAAGCCTGGGAGAAAGGGCATTCCTTCGCCTCTAGATTGCCCGAATGGGACCTGGATAGGATCGTCTTGGCGGGGATGGGGGGTTCGGTCATCGCGGGGGACTTCCTGGCTGCCCTCGCCGAAAAGCCCTTCATCGTGGTGAGGGAGTTCGGTATCCCCTTCGAGCTGGATGAGCGAACCCTGTTCATCGCTTCAAGCTACAGCGGCGAGACCCAGGAGATGCTTTCCTGCTTTGAGCAGGCCCTCAGGACCCGGGCGAAGAAACTCGCGATCGGGAGCGGTGGAACGCTTGAGGGGCGCGCTAAAAAGGAAGGTGTACCGTTCTTTAAGATAAATTACACAGCACCGCCGCGGGCGGCCTTCCCCTGGAGTTTCTTCCCCCTGCTGGCCATCCTCTCTAAGCTCGGCCTTTCCTCCGTCGCGAAGGCTGAAATTGAGGAGACCTTCGAAGCACTGGATAAGTTCAAGGAAGCAACGGACCGAGCTCGGCGGTTGGCGGAAGAACTTCGAGAAAGGATCCCCTTGATCTGGGGGGCCGGGTTCCTCGAGGGGGTGGCGAGGCGATGGAAGACGCAGCTCAATGAGAACTCAAAGACATGTGCGTTCTCCGAGTCCCTCCCCGAGCTTTGCCACAATTCCGTGGTGGGGCTCCGCCAGAGGGGACTCGGGGGGAGGATCTTCGTGGTCATGCTCTACTCTTCGCTTCTCCATCCCCGGGTCCGCTCACTTTACGGCTGTGTGGCCGAACTGCTTGGAGATTACGGAATCCCCCATGAAGTTATCGAAGCGGAGGCCCGAGGAAAGCTCCCGCAGATGCTGTGGCTCTCGTATCTAGGGGATTGGGTGAGTCTGTTCTTGGCCGAGATGCAAGGGGTGCCCCCGACACCCACCGAGGAGATAGTCAAACTGAAAGCTTGCCTATCTCGAAAGGAGGAAGAATGTGGAAGGCGGTGATCCTTGACCTCGACGGCGTGATCATCGATGCCGAGCCGCTGAAAATAGGGTCGTATTGGAGAGCTTTGTCCAAAGAGCCCTACGGAGTAAAACTCCCTCGGAAAGAATACTTCGACTGGCATATTGAGAATTGCACGGGGAAATCGAGGAAAGAGGTCTGCGAAGAAATTTTGCGGAAATTTGCTCTGGAAGAAACCGCAAGGGAGCGAGCGGAGAAGATCCAGGAAGAAGAGAGGGATGCGCTTGCCCAGCGTATCTATGAGGACCTCTTGGCCAACTATGAGCCACGCGGAGAGTTCCCCCCGTGGAAGGCGATAGCCTTCGATAGGGGGATTATATATGAAGGGGAGTTAGTGGATCAGGTGCCCCTGATCGAACCCTCCAGGTGGTTTCTCGAAAATCTCATCGAAATGGGCTCTTTAAAAGCAGGGCTTGTGACACGGACGAAAAGGGAGACGACGCTGGGGCATCTTCGAAGATTGGGGATCCCCAGGGCATGGTTCGGGACGATTATTTGTGAGGATGATGTCCCTGACGATCTTCTGGAGAGGGGTTCCAATCGGCTGAGGAAGAAGGAAAAGGCTGACTTCTACAGGTTCGCTTGTGAAGACTTAGGGATTGCCCCGAACGAGGGGATAGCCGTTGAGGACACTGCCGAAGGGGTGAAGAGCGCCAGAAAGGCCGGGATGGGATTGGTGATAGCTGTTCCGACCGAGCTCACAAAGGGGCAAGATTTCATCGGATCCGGCGCCGATATGGTCCTCCCCAGTCTGGATCCCTCGCTGTTAGAGATCCTGGCGGGAACGCTGAAGGAAATCGGAGGGAGGCCATGAACATTATCGGGGTCGATCTCGGCGGCACAAAGTTACGGACCGGGGTGGTGGAGGTGGACGATGAGGGTCGCCTAGGGGAGGTCCAAAGTTGGCAGGAGCAGGGTACTCCACCATGTTGGGAAGGGCTCGTGAAGATCCTGCAAGCTTACAGAGAGGAACGGGAGGAAGGAGGGATCGAGATCGATGGGCTGGGCATTGCGATCGCTGGTGTGATCGAAAACCATGCGAAAGTAATCAAATCACCGGCCATGCCCTGGTTGGACGGCCGCGATGTCGCCGAAAAACTTGGGGAAGAGTTGAATCTCAAGGTTGTCGTCTCGAACGACCTGGAAGCCGCGGCCAAGGGCGAGATGGCCGGGGGTGTATTGGACGGGGTCAGGTGGGCCATCTTCGACACGATCTCGACCGGCTGGGGCGGGGTATTGGTGCTCAACGGCGAGGTCGTCCCAGGGGAGCCGGGACACGTCAACCTCGGCTTCGATCTCCCTTATGTCTGTGGATGCGGCAACCACGGCTGTTTGGAGGCCCTGTATTCCGGCTCGGCCATGGAGCGGCGGATCCTCCACCGCCTTCGTGAGGAAGGGGCCCTTTCCCCCTCGAGCCTGAAGGTTTGGGACTACTTCTATAAGGCACTCGAGACCGGTGATCGGTGGGCGGTCTCGCTCCTTGAGGAATGGGCGGAAGGGGTTGGGAGGGCGTGGGCCAACGTTTTGAACAGAATCAGCAGGATCGAGGTGATTGCCTACATGGGCGAGACGGCCGAACACTTGATCCCCAGGGCGGAGGAACGGATCCGTGCCGTCATGCGACGGATCTGTATGTTCCCTTGGCACAAGGATCTTCCGATACTGAAGGCACAAAAACCCCACCGCGCGATCCATGGGGCGGTGATCATTTGGCGGGAGGAGATCCAGAGGGTTTGAAGAGGGGGTGCTCGGGGTCAATTCCCCGTCTCAGATCCACGGAAATGGCCCTAGAATGGCTCCCAGGGAGGGAAGGACGCCCTCTCCCCTAAAGAGCCTGTTGCACAAACCCGACTAGCCCCTCGGACTTGCTCAGGAAAAATGATGAGGGGGCAAGATGGCTTACAACTTCATCGATTGCGGTCAGGATCAGCTTTTCCTCCTTCCGCCGCTACCGCTCTGACGGCTGGGGGAGAGCGGTCTACCCGCCCAAGGTGACGGTGGCGCTATTGCTTTACGCCTACTGCACCGGGATCCGCTCCTCCCGGAAGATCGAGCAGGCCTGTCAAGAAAACGTGG
>CAZGDM010000052.1:0-12267 GCA_964525275.1 uncultured Thermodesulfobacteriota bacterium
AGGAGGTCAGGCAGGCGGTGGAGGCGGCCGCAGAGGCCTTTCCCTCCTGGAGGGACCTCCCCCTTAGGGACAGGGGACGGCTGCTCTTCGGCCTGAGGGCGAAGTTCGAGGAGCACTTCGAGGAGCTGGCCCGGGTCCTCACCCAGGATCACGGCCGGACCATAGAGGAGGCCCGGGGATCGGTCAGACGGTGCATCGAGAACATCGAGTCGGCCTGCTCCACCCTCTACCTCCTCTCCAAGGGGGAACACATAGACCAGCTCGCAAGGGGAATAGACGAGTACCTGGTCTGGGAGCCGGTGGGGGCCTTCCTCATCATCACCCCCGGCAACATCCCCATGCACTCCTGGAGTTCCTTCGTCCCTTATGCCTTGGCCTGTGGCTGCACGGTGGTGTGGAGCCCGAGCTGGCAGTGCCCGGTGGCGGCGAACAAGATAGCGGAGGTGGTCCAGGAGGTGGGTTTCCCTCCGGGGGTCCACAACATGGTCCACGTGGGCAGGGACGTGAGGCTCAACGGACTCATGCTCTCCGATCCCAGGATCAAGGGGGTGGGCTTCATCGGTTCAACCCGCGTCGGGAAGATCATCTACCGGGAGGTTGGTGAGCTGGGGAAACGTGCCTCCATTAACGGCAACGGCAAAAACCACATCGTCATCATGCCCGATGCGGACCTGGATCGGGCGGTGGAATACCTCCTTCGGGGCTGTTTCGGGATGACGGGGCAGAGGTGCCTCGGCACGGACAACGTGGTGGTGGTCGGTGAGATCTACGACGAGCTCAAGGAGCGCTTCCTTCGGGCGGCCTCAAGCATGAAACTGGGATATGGCCTCGATGAGTCCACGGAGCTCGGTCCCATGACCACCCTGGAGGGTCGCGAGAAGGTCCTCGGGTGGATAGAGATGGGCCTCAAGGAGGGGGCGAAGTTGATCCTCGACGGCCGAGGGGTAAAGGTGGAGGGCTACCCCAATGGGTTCTTCCTCGCCCCTTCGATCTTCGAGGGCGTAGATCCCGATATGCAGATCGCCAAAGAGGAGGCCTTCGGCCCCGTGGCCAACCTGATCAGGGCTTCGAGCCTTGACGAGGTGATCGAGTGGATCAACACCAAGACCGATCTCGGACACTCGGCCTGTATCCTCACCTCCGATGGCCGGACGGCCCGCAAGTTCATCCGCGAGGTGAACGTGGGAAACGTGGGAGTGAACCTCGGGATTCCTCAGCCCTATGCCTTCTTCCCCATGGGATCGAAGAGGGAGTCCTTCTTCGGGATAGCCCATTCGAGGATCGACTCCTTCCGCCTCTTCATGGACCAGAAGACGGTGACCGTGAGGTGGGTGTGAGGATGGAGGAGATCGGCCAGAAGATCCGCGCCCTGAGGAAGGAGAGGGGGTTGACGCTGAAGCAGCTCGCCGCCCTGGCCAATTGTTCCCCCTCTTTCATCTCCCAGGTAGAGCGAGGGAAGGTCTCGCCGTCCATTGCAACGCTTAAACAGATCGCCAGCGCGCTGAAGGTCAATATCGTCGATTTCTTCTTATCGCCTGACGGCTTCGAGCCGGTGGTAATGCGCGAGGACGAGCGGGTAGAGATATCTATGCCGCGCTGGAAGGCTAAGATCTACCTCCTAGTGAGGGGCACCCGGGGGAAAAAGATGCAGCCCTTCTACACCATCATTGAGCCCGGAGGGGGCTCCAGGGGGCTTTACAGTCACGAAGGGGAGGAGTTTGGTCTGGTGCTCAAGGGGGAACTGGAGATCGACCTCAACGGCGTGAAACACAGGGTGAAGGAAGGGGAGAGCTTCTACTACTCGTCTCAGATCCCACACAGCTGGACCAACCCCACCGATCAGGAAACGGTGGTGGTCTGGGTGGTGAGCCCACCCACTTGGTGAGCCGTGCGCGGGCAGAAGAGGGTAAAGATAGAGTTTCGTCTGAATGGGGAGCTGCGGAGGTTGGAGGTCCCCGCGGAGGCCACCCTGCTTGAGGTCCTGCGAGAGGAGCTGGGTCTCACCGGGACAAAGGAGGGATGCGGCATCGGGGAGTGTGGTGCCTGCACGGTGTTGCTCGACGGAAGGCCTGTTTACTCCTGCCTGCTCCTGGCGGTGCAGGCCGACGGCAGGCACGTCGAGACCATAGAGGGGCTCGGCACCGAGGACAAACCCCATCCCCTTCAGCGGGCCTTCGTAGAGACCGGCGCCGTTCAGTGCGGCTTCTGCATCCCCGGGGTGCTCATGGCGGCCAAGGCCCTGCTGGAGGAGGATCCGAGTCCCAGCCGTCAGAAGATCCGCGAGGCCCTGTCAGGCAACCTCTGTCGCTGTACCGGTTACTGGCCTCTGATCGAGGCGGTGGAGGCCGCTTGCGATGAGACCTGAGTTTAGTTACTTCCGACCGAAGGACCTGCGAGAGGCCCTTGAGGCCCTGGCCGAAGGTGGAAGACCGCTGGCCGGGGGGACCGATTTGGTGGTGGACTTAAAGGAGGGGAAGGCCCGGCCAGAGCTGGTGGTGGACATCTCCCGCCTTGAGGAACTGCGCTTTGTGGATGCCTCCGACGGCCTGATCCGCCTGGGTCCACTGCTAACCCACCGCGAGATCGCCACCTCTCGGCTCCTGAGGGAAGAAGCCCTTCCCTTGGCTTTGGCTTCGGCTCAGGTGGGCTCACCCCAGATCCGCAACGTCGGCACCCTGGGGGGGAACATCTGTAACGCCTCCCCCGCTGCAGATACCCTGCCGGCCCTGATGGTGCTGGAGGCGGAGCTGGTGCTCGAGGGGCTCCGAGGTCGGAGGACGGTCCCCTTCCCGCGGTTCTTCCTCGGGCCTTACAGGACGGTCCTCGAACCCGGGGAGCTCCTGGTGGAGGTCCGCTTCCGGGGACTCCGAGGTTGGAAGGGGGGCTTCTGGAAGGTGGGCAGACGCAGGGCCTTCGTCCAGTCGAGGATCAACCTCGCCCTTGCCCTCAGGCTTGAGGATGGCCTCATCCAGGAGGCCCGGATTTCGGTGGGTTCGTCTACCCCGGTCCCCGTGAGGATGTCCGGCGCCGAGGAGGTCCTCAGGGGTAAGGTCCCGGAGGAGGACTTTTTCAAGGAGGCAGCCCGTCAGGCCCGAGAGGCCTTGGCCCAAGCGAGCGGCTCCAGGCCTTCAGCGGCATACAAGCTTCCAGCGGTAGAGGGTCTCCTCTGGCGGGCCCTGCAGGAGGTGGTCCATGGCCTCTGAGGTGGGCAGGTTTGTACCGCGCCCTGACGCCTGGGAGAAGGTACTGGGGGAGGCTCGCTATGCGGCGGATCTCCGCCTCGAAGGGATGCTCCACATGAAGGTCCTGAGGAGCACACGGCCCCATGCCAGGATCCGCGCCCTTGATATCTCCCGGGCGGCCGAAGTCCCGGGGGTGGTTAAGGTCTTCACCTGGCGCGACATCCCTGGCGAGAACTCCATTGGGATCATCAAGAAGGATCAACCAGTGCTTGCCGCAGAACGCGTCCGCTACATCGGAGAGCCCATCGCCCTGGTGGTGGCCGAAGACCTCCGGACTGCGGAGCGGGCCCTTCAGGCCATAAGGGTGGACTATGAGGACCTCCCCCTGGTGGACACGATCGAGGAGGCCGAAAGGGAAGAGGTCCTCCTTCACGAGGGCGGAAATCTGCTGTGCGAACGCCGCGTCCAAAAGGGGGACCCCGAGGGAGGCTTCGGCGAGGCGGACCTGATCCTCGAACGCACCTACCGGACGAGCATGCTCGAGCACACCTACCTTGAACCCGATGCAGGGGTGGGGTGGGTGGATGGGGACGGCAGGGTCACCATCTATGCCTCCACCCAGAACCCCCATTACGACCAGCGGGAGGTGGCACGGGTCCTGGGCCTCGATCCCTCGCGGGTGAGGGTCATCCAGGCTTCAACCGGCGGAGGCTTCGGTTCCAAGTTGGATATCACCGTCCAGTGCCACCTGGCCCTTGCGGTCTATCACCTGAAGAGGCCGGTAAGGCTTGTCTACACCAGGGAGGAGGCGTATCTGGCCACGGCCAAGCGGCACCCCTTGGTGATGCGCTACCGCAGCGGCGTCCGCAGGGACGGGAGGCTGGTAGCCGTGGAGGTGGAGATCGTGGGCGACACGGGGGCCTACGCATCCTATGGCCCGGCCGTGGCCACCCGGGCGGCGGTCCACGCTACGGGCCCCTACGAGGTGCCCAACGTGGATGTCCGTTCTCGCCTCTACTACACCAATCATCCCTTCTGCGGGGCGATGCGGGGCTTTGGGGTGCCGCAGATCGCCTTCGCCCACGAGTCGCAGATGGACCTGCTCGCCCGGGAGTTGGACCTGGACCCCTTGGAGATCAGGATGAGGAACGCCTTTAGGCCGGGGTCCGCCACTGCCACAGGCCAGGTCCTCTCATCGAGCGTCGGCATCGGTGAATGCCTCCGCAGGGTCGAGTCCTACTGGCGGAAGTCCCGTCCTCGGGGGGAACGCCCCTGGGAGTTCGCCGGCAAGGGCCTGGGGGCCATGTGGTACGGGATCGGCAATACCGGTATGAAAAACCCCTCTCGGGCCCGGGTGATGGTCGATGAGGAGGGAAAGGCCACCCTTTACACCGGGGCCGCCGAGATAGGCCAGGGCTCTGACACTGTTCTCTGCCAGATCGCCGCCACGGTCCTCGGTGTGCCATGGGAGGACATCCGTCTGGTCCGGGCCGACACGGCCCTGACGTTGGATGCGGGGGCGACCTCCGCCAGCCGCCAGACCTACATCTCCGGCAACGCCGTGGCGGACGCCTGTGGTAGGCTCAGGGCTATCCTGCTCGAGGAGGCGGCCCGGATCCTCGGCCGCACACCGGGGGAGCTCATCCTGTCTGATGGTCTGATCAAGGCCCCTGACGGTGAGGTGCTTGCCTCCCTGAGGGATGTGGCCGAGCGATGCTACCGCGAGGGGAGGGTCCTGGCCGCGGAGGGCTTCTTTGACCCCTACACCACCCCTCTGGACCCGGAGACAGGCCAGGGGATCCCCTACGCCACCTACGCCTTCGCCTGCCAGATGGCCGAGGTCCTGATAGACGGGACCACAGGTCAGGTCCAGGTCAGGCGGGTGGTGGCGGCCCACGATGTGGGTCGGGCCATAAACCCGCGGCAGGTAGAGGGGCAGATAATGAGCGGCGTGGCCATGGGGGTGGGTTTCGCCTTGATGGAGGAGTTTCACCCGGGAAAGACCCGTTCCATGAAGGACTACCTAATCCCCACCTCCATGGATATGCCGGAGGTGGTGCCTATCATCGTGGAGGACCCGGAGCCCACAGGTCCCTTCGGAGCCAAGGGGGTTGGGGAGCCGGCCCTAATTCCCACGGCGCCAGCGGTGCTCAACGCCATCGCCGACGCCCTCGGGGAGAGGATCTACGAACTCCCGGCCAACCTCGAGCGGGTCCTCCGGATAACGCAGCGCAAACTCAACATCCCTTGAAGAGAGGGGGGAAGGAGGTGGGAGGATGAAGGTCGGACTGATCGCCGTCTTCGCCCTCTTGTTAGGCCTCATCGTGGGCGCAAGGGCCCAGGCCGCGGGGGGGCTCGGGGTGATCGTGGTGGACGTGCAGGGAGACTTTACCGAGTGGAAGAAGGGCTCCCTGGCCGTTCCGGGGACCGATGAGGCCTATGTCCATCAGGTGGAGGAGGCCACCCGGAAGCTGAAGGACGCTGGGTTCCTCATCTTCGCCACCCAGGACTGGCACCCGCCAGACCACATATCCTTCTACACCAACCATCCTGGAAAGAAGCCCTTCGAGGTGATCGAAATCGACGGACGTAAACAGGTGCTGTGGCCACCCCATTGCGTGCAGGGCACCGAGGGGGCGAGGATCCTGGTGGATAACAACCTCTTTCGGGCCGTAGTCCAGAAGGGCAGAGACCCGCGCTACGATAGCTATTCCGGCTTTCAGGACGACGGTGGCCAAAAGACGGAGATGGATACCATCCTGAAGCTGAATGAGATCAAGAAGTTGGTGGTTTACGGAATTGCCACCGATTACTGCGTGAGGGCCACGGCGCTTGATGCGGCCAGGGCTGGCTACAGAGTCATCGTGGTCAAAGAACTCTGCCGCGGAGTGGCCCCTGATACCATCGAGAAGGCCCTGAAGGAGATGCAGAATGCAGGGGTCGTCATCATGGATCGCCTCGACATAGAGAAGATCAAAAGCCTTTAAGGAGGGTAGAGATGGCCAAGCTCCTCATAAAAGGGATAGGGAAGCTGGTCTCGGGGGACATCTCCCAGCCGGTGCTTGAGGCCGATGCCATTCTGGTCGAGGATGGAATTGTCCAGAAAGTAGGCAAGGCCTCAGACCTTGAGGCCGCGGGGGCGGATCGGGTGATCGACGTGCAGGGGATGACGGTTACCCCCGGCCTCATAGATTCCCATGCCCACCCGGTGGTGGGAGATTTCACCCCCCGGCAGAGGCAACTGGACTGGATCGAGAGCTCCCTTCACGGCGGAGTCACCACCATGATCTCGGCCGGAGAGGTCCACACCCCTGGCCGTCCGCGGGACGCCGCAGGGGTCAAGGCCCTGGCCATCTTGGCGGCCAAGGCCTTCCAGAACCTCCGCCCCGGGGGGGTGAAGGTCCTCGGCGGAGGACTGATCCTTGAGCCAGGCCTCACGGAAGAGGACTTCAAGGAGATGGCCCAAGAGGGCGTCACCCACGTGGGGGAGATAGGTCTCGGCAAGATCAAACAGCCTGACGAGGCGGCCCCCATGGTCCGCTGGGCAAAAAAATACGGGATGGTGGTGATGATGCACACCGGCGGGACCTCCATCCCGGGAAGTTCCACCGTGACCGCCCAACAGGTGATGGCCACGGACCCCGATGTGGTGGCACACCTGAATGGCGGTCCCACGGCCGTGCCGTGGCCTGAGGCCGAAAAAATCATCCGTGAGACCTCCTACGCCTTCGAGATCGTCCACTGCGGTAACCCCAAGAGGGCCTTGCAGATCCTCGAGGTGGCCAAGGAGGTGGGGGCCTTAGGCCGCATCCTCATCGGGAACGACGCACCCTCCGGCACCGGCGTCATCCCCCTCGGTATCCTCCGGGTGATCTGCTTCCTCGCCTCGGTGGGGGGGATCAAGGCCGAAGAGGCCATCGCCATGGCTACGGGGAATACGGCCAGGGTCTACAAGCTCCGTAGGGGGTTGATCCGCGAGGGCTATGAGGCCGACTTTGTGGTGATGGACGCCCCCATGGGTTCGGCTGGAGGGGATGCCCTCAGTGCCATCGAGGAGGGGGACATACCGGGCATCGCCGCGGTGATTGTGGATGGGGAGGTGAAGGCCTGGGTCAGTCGCAACACGCCACCACCGGTGAGGAGGTGTAAGGCGGAGTGATCGTAGACCTTGAGAGCTGCACCGGATGTGGGTTGTGCGCTGAGGCCTGTCCCCTGGGGGCCATCACCTTGGTCGAGGGGGAGACGGGAAAGAAAGCGCAGGTGGATAGTGCGGTCTGTGTGGAGTGCGGAGCATGCAGTAAAGTCTGCCCCCAAGGGGCCTTGAAGCCGGAGGAGCGGCCCCTCGAACCGGGCAGGGTCCGCTGCGACGCCTGCCCCATCGGTTGCCAGATCCCGGAGGGAAGGACAGGGGCTTGTAGGCGTTTCATTTGCGAAGGCGGGGTCCTTCGGAGGGTGATACCTCTTCACGCCTTCGAAGACGTGAGGGAGGTCGTGGGTCCCGACTACGATGAGGCCATCCGCAGGCCCCTCATCACCGGGATAGGGGCCGGTACCACCTATCCAGACCCTAAACCCGCCCCTTGGATCGTCAGGGGTGAGGTCGGGGGGGTGGAGGTGGTCACCGTGGTCACGGAGGCCCCCTTGAGTTACAGTAGCCTGCTGCTCAAGATCGACACCGACCGTCCCATAGGCGAAGAAGGGGCCCCAGTGCTCTACAAGGGCAGAAGGGTGGGCCACGTGACCACCGAGCAGTATGGCTCCAAGATGATTTCGGTGGGTGGGGTCAACCTCCTCACGGGCAAAGATGGCATCTGGGTGGCCAGGGTGATGACTCAGTTGGCCAACCGCGAGGGGACGGTCACCCTGCGGGTCAAAGGGGGCAGCCGCCTCGAGGTCCGGGTGGGGGAGGCCCCGGTGGTGGACGGGGAGCGGATCGAGAAGATGCGGGTTGGCTGTGGCAGCGCCTCCATGGGGCTGTTCGCCCCGCTGTTCCTCGAGGCTGCGGATGAGGTGGTGGTGCTCGATGCTCACATCACGGGGCTCCTTACCGAGCACCCGGCGGGGCGCTACGTGGGAGCTCGACCGAGCGGAGTGCGTCTCAAGGGACAGCGGAGCACCCCCGGGCGGTACTTCGTGGGCTCGGGCCCTGGCTGGGGCGGCACTCCCTTTACGCACCCCTTGGAGGTCGTTGAGAGTGTGGATGAGGCCGTAGCCCAGGAGGGGATGACGCTGCTTGTAACCGAGACCACCGGCGAGCGGGCAGCGATGTTCAGGTGGACGGGGGGGCGTTTTGAGGAGATACCCCTTACCCCCGAGGCGGAGAGGGCCGTGGAGGCCATCCGCTCCTCCTGTGAGCCCTCGAGGGTCTCGGCCCTTTACATCGGCGGGGCAGGGGGGAGCGCCAGGGCAGGAGTGACCCGCTACCCGGTGAAGCTCACCAGAGCGGTACACGCCCGAAAGGCCCACCTCACGGTGGGAGGGGCTCCGGCCTTCATCTACCCGGGGGGCGGAATCACCTTTGCGGTGGACGTAGAGCAGGTGAAGGCCGGTTCCTTCACCTGGGTTCCCACCCCGGCCCTCGTGGTCCCCATCGAGTACACCATGCGCCTTGAGGACTACGAGGAGATGGGAGGGCATGTGGAGGCGATGAAGCCCTTCGAGGTGGGGAAATGGAGAAGGGGGAAGTGATACCCCTCGGTGATCCGTGGGTTCTGGCCCAGTGGGGCCCCATGAGGTTGAGGGTGGGGGCCTGGAGGAGCGGTGAGCCCGCAGAGGGCGCCTCTCGGAGGGGCGCTCGATACGCCTTGGAGTGCTTCAGGGAGGTGGCGGAACATCTCCCCCTTCTGCGGCTTAAGGCTGGGCGGCTCAGGATCACCCCTAATCTCCCCCGGGTGGTGGTGGCGATGATAGGTGCTGCCCAGGAGGTGGGGGACCCTGACCTCACCCCCCTGAGTGCGGTGGCTGGGGCCATAGCCGAGGGCGTTGCCGAGGCGGCCGCTTCGGAGGGGGCGGACAGGGTGATAGTGGAAAACGGCGGCGACATAGCCCTGCACCTCCAGGACGGCCAGCAGATCGAAGTCGGGGTGAGACCACGGGTGGGTGAGGACTGTGTGAGGTTCAGATTGAGGGTAAAGGGCTCCATGGGCCTTCGGGGGGTGGCCACCAGCGGCCTCGGCGGTCGGAGCCTCACCAAGGGGGTGGTCGAAGCGGCGGTGATCCTCGCCCCCCGGGCTGCGATGGCCGACGCAGCAGCCACGGCGGTGGCCAACGCCACCTCCATCAACTCCCCGGCTGTCAGGCGCCTTCTGGCCGAAGAGCTCGACCCGGGGACGGACCTCCGGGGGGAGTGGGTGACGGCCGAAGTAGGCCCCTTGAGCCCCGAAGAGAAGAGGAAGGCCCTTGAGAGGGGCCTTTTTCGGGCAGAGGAACTGCGGGAGCGAGGAATCATCTGGGGGGCGCTGCTTTACCTCCAGGGTGAAATCCGTTGGACCCAAGGCATGGAAGGGGTCCTCGAGGAGATCTGAGGGAGAAAGGAGGGAGAGCATGGAGATACGGAAAATCGTCGTCGTAGTCGAGGAGACCCACCGGGAGGCGGGGCGGGAGATATCCCCGCCCACGAGGAAGGCGGCGGCCATCGCCGTGATCAAGAACCCCTTCGCCGGCCGTTACGAGGAGGATCTTTCCCTTCTGATGGACTACGGGGAGAAGCTCGGAGGGATGCTTGGCGAGCGGGCTGTGGCAGCCCTGGGTGTCCCAAAGGAGAGGGTGGACAGCTATGGCAAGGCGGCCATTGTAGGCCTCGGAGGGGAGCTTGAGCATGCGGCAGCCATCCTTCACCCCAAGCTCGGAAAGCCTTTGAGGGATGCCGTCGGCGGTGGCAAAGCCATCATCCCCTCGGCCAAGAAGATGGGGGGTGCCGGCACACCGATAGATGTGCCCCTTCATTTCAAGAACGCCGCCTTTGTGAGGTCACACTTCGACGCTATGGAGGTCAGGGTGCACGACGCTCCCCGCGACGATGAGATCCTTGTGGCGATAGCTGTTACCGATTCCGGCAGGCCCCTGGCCAGGGTTGGCGGTCTGAAGAAGGAAGAGGTGAAGGGGGAGGACGGTCTGAGGTAGGGAATTCGTAGAAGATCACTCGGTTTCGCCCTTTTCTCTTGGCCTCGTAGAGGGCGTTGTCTGCCCTTTTGAGGGCCTCTTCGAGGAGCCGTTCGGTGCCCTCGAAGGCCAAGGGAGCGATCTCTGTTGCCCCCACACTGATGGTGAGATGGAGGTCCCCCTCCTGGAGGGGATAAGGTCTTTCTGCCACTTTAAGGCGCAGGCGTTCGGCTATCTCTTGGGTGTGTCCTTTGGGGTGGGAAACCACCACGAGGAACTCTTCACCCCCATAGCGTCCGAGGGCATCGTATTTCCTGAGGGCGCCCTCCAGGCGTTCAGCGGTCTCCACGAGCACGCGGTCTCCTGCCAGATGGCCGTAGCGGTCGTTTACCGCTTTGAAGTGGTCTATGTCGAGCAATATCACCCCTACGCCGTGTCCCTCCCTTTGGGCGCGATCTAGCTCTTCCCTCAAACGCTCGAGGATCGCCCTGCGGTTGAGGACCTTGGTGAGGGGGTCGGTGGTGGCGAGCTCTTTTAAGCGTTGTTCCAAGGAGATTATCCTCATTCCCACCCTGATCCGCGATAGGAGCTCTGCTGGCTCAAAGGGTTTGACGATATAGTCATCCGCCCCGGCTTCAAGGCCGGTAACGATGTCCTCCTTCTCCTGCTTTGCAGAGAGCAGGATGATATACACGTAGTGATCACTCCCCGAAGACCGGACCTTTTGACAGAATTCAACCCCGTCCATCTCCGGCATCATCCAGTCCACCACGGCTAAGTGGATTTCATCGTCATGGCGTCGAAATAATTCCCATCCTTGGAGGCCATCTGTCGCCTCCAGGACTTCAAATCCCCCCTTCTCCAGGGTTCGCCTCAGGATGAGGCGGGACACGGGATCGTCTTCCACTATCAAGACCTTCATCCATCCTCTTTTCGGCTTCCACGGCCCAAGCCTTGATCAACCGATAGAGTTGATTTTCTTGGAAACAACGAAAAGGGTTGAACTCCTTTGCCCCCTGTCCTATCCTCAGTGGTGATGTTTGTGGTGCTGACGGGTGACATCGTCGCCTCCGGCAGGGTCAGGGATCGCGAGGGGCTCTTGGAGAGGCTCGTGGAGGCGATGGGGTTTCTCACCGGGCGGCTTTCGCCTTGGGTCCTTTCCCCCTTCAGGGTGGTGCGGGGTGACGAATTTCAGGGGTTGCTTTCCGCCCTTTTTCCAGTGCCCATGGCCCTCTTGGAACTGAAGGTGAGGCTTCGGCCCTTCAGGGTTAGGGTGGGGGTCGGCCAGGGCGAGCTTTCCACGCGGGTTATGGAGGACGTGTCCCTGATGGACGGGGAGGCCTTCCGTCGTGCAGCAGAGGCCCTGCGGATCGCAAAGGCAGAGCGAAGGGAGGTGGTCTTCAGGACCGGTATGGGACAGGTGGATGAGATCGCTGGGATGCTCTACCCCCTGATGGAGGCCCTCTGGGGCAGATGGCGGGAGGAGCTTTGGCGGAGGTTCGGGTTGTTGCTCGAAGGAAGGGGCTTGAAGGAGATAGCCAGGGAGGTGGGGGTGAGCTATCAGGCCGTCCACAGGGATTTTCAGAGGGGAGGGGTTATGAGGGTCCTTGAGGCAACGAGGGGCTTCGAGCGGTGGCTGGAGGGGCAGGGTGGCTAAAGCAGCCCTCATAGCCGTCCTCTATCTAGTTGTCATCTTCGGAGGGCATCCCTTTGTTGTGGCCATCCTCAAGGGATTTCAGATCCCGTTTGAAGACGGAGGGCTCAAGCGCGCGGGCAGGATCATCGGGTACCTTGAGCGCTTCATCGTCCTCACCTTTTTGCTTGAGGGGCAGTACGGTGCCATCGCCTTCGTCTTTACGGGAAAGGCCATCCTCAGGTTCCGGTCCTTGAGCAGAGCTGAATACTACCTGGTGGGGACCCTGGCCAGCTTCTCCTGGGCGATCCTGTGGGGGACGCTGGCACGCCTTATCCCAGGCTGATCCGA
>CAZGDM010000053.1:0-11764 GCA_964525275.1 uncultured Thermodesulfobacteriota bacterium
TTCCGTTGACTTGTGGGGGGTAAAGTGCTATTAGGACCCTTCCGATCTATTGGTGGAGGACTTTGGCCATGCCGATGAAACGTTACCTCTTCACCTCCGAGTCGGTTACCGAAGGACACCCTGACAAGGTGGCCGACCAGATCGCGGATGCCGTGCTCGACGCCATCCTGGCCGAAGACCCCTACGCCAGGGTGGCGTGCGAGTGCCTGGTGACCACGGGACTGGCCTTCATCGCGGGGGAGATCACCACCGATTGCTACGTGGAGATGCCCCAGATAGTGCGCGAGACCATAAGGGAGATAGGCTACGAAGACTCGGAGATGGGCTTCGACTGGAAGACCTGCGCGGTCATCGTCTCCATAGACCAGCAGTCCCCCGATATCGCCCAAGGGGTGGTAGGTAGGGAGAACCATGAGATAGGGGCCGGAGACCAGGGCATCATGTTCGGCTACGCCTGTGACGAGACCCCTGAACTTATGCCCATGCCCATTATGCTCGCCCATAGGTTAGCCCAGCGTTTGGCCCAGGTGAGAAAAGAGGGGATCCTCGACTTCCTCCGCCCTGACGGAAAGACCCAGGTCACCCTGGAGTACGTGGACGGCCGTCCGGTGAGGGTGGACGCCATAGTGATAGCGGCCCAGCACACGCCGGAGGTGAGCTACAGCACCCTGAAGGAGGGGATCATCGAGGAGGTCATAAAGAAGGTGATCCCCGAGCCCATGATAGACAACAAGACCCGCTATTACATCAACACCACAGGGCGCTTCGTCCTGGGAGGCCCCATGGCGGACTGTGGCTTGACGGGCCGTAAGATCATCCTCGACACCTACGGCGGCAAGGGGAACCACGGTGGAGGGGCCTTCAGCGGCAAGGACCCCACCAAGGTGGACCGCTCGGGGTCCTATATGGCCCGCTATGTGGCAAAGAACATCGTGGCCGCAGGCTTGGCCACCAAATGCGAGGTCCAAGTGGCCTACACCATCGGGGAGCCGGAGCCTGTCTCCTTCATGGTGGACACCCAGGGAACGGGCGTCGTGCCCACCGATGAGATAGCCCGCGTGGTCAGGGAGCTCTTCGACTTCCGCCCTGGCAGGATCATCGAATACCTTGACCTGCGCCGGCCCATCTACAAGAAGACCGCCTGCTATGGCCACTTCGGCCGCGAGGAGCCGGAGTTCACCTGGGAGAGGACCGACCGGGTGAAGGAGCTCCGCGAGGCCTTCGGCATCTGATGGATTTCGAGGTCAGGGATCCGGAGCTCGCCCCCCAGGGTCAGCAGAAGATAGCCTGGGCTTCACAGCATATGCCCGTCCTCGGGCTGATAAGGGAGCGGTTCGCCCGAGAGCGGCCCCTTGAAGGGGTGAGAGTCTCGGCCTGCCTTCACGTGACCACAGAGACGGCCAATCTGGTCTTAGCCCTTAAGGCAGGAGGGGCAGAGGTCCTTCTATGTGCCTCAAACCCCCTTTCCACCCAAGACGATGTGGCCTCTGCCCTGGTGAAGGAGGGCATTAAGGTCTTCGCCATAAAGGGGGAGGATTCTGACACCTATTATCGACACATCCAGCGGGCTATGGCCCACAGGCCCTCGATCGTCATGGACGATGGGGCAGACCTGACCTCTCAGCTCCACATGTTGGGATGGCAGCGTTGGGACGGCATGGCTCAGCCGGTGAGGGAGTGGGCCTCGGGGATCTCTCCCGAGGAGCGGAAGGGGATCCTTGAGGGCATCCTGGGCGGTACGGAGGAGACCACCACTGGGGTAGTACGGCTCAGGGGGATGGAACGGGAGGGGGTGCTGCTGTTCCCCGTGATAGCGGTAAACGACGCCAGGACCAAACACCTCTTCGACAACCGCTATGGCACGGGGCAGTCGACGCTAGACGGGATCATGAGGGCCACCAACCGGCTTTTGGCCGGCTCCACCTTCGTGGTCTGTGGCTACGGGTGGTGCGGCCGCGGGGTGGCCATGAGGGCCAGGGGGATGGGCGCCAGGGTCATCGTCACGGAGGTCGACCCGGTGAAGGCCCTCGAAGCCGTGATGGACGGCTTTCAAGTGATGCCCCTGAGGGATGCGGCTTCCCTCGGGGACTTCTTCGTCACCGTCACAGGCGATATAAACGTTATCCGTAAAGAGCACTTCGAGAGGATGAAGGACGGGGCCGTGGTGGCAAATTCAGGCCACTTCAACGTGGAGGTGGACCTCAAGGCCCTGGAGGAGATGGCCGTAGAGATCTTGAGGCCCAGGCCCTGCGTCACCCAGTACCGGATGGCCGATGGCCGCAGGATAAACCTCCTGGGGGAGGGGAGGCTCGTGAACCTCGCCTGTGCCGAAGGTCACCCCCCTGCGGTGATGGACATGAGCTTTTCCAACCAGGCCCTCTGCTGCGAGTACATCGCCCGTAAAGGGCGAGAGCTCAAAAGGCGAGTCTACCCCGTGCCCGAGGAGATAGACCGCGAGGTGGCCCTTCTAAAGCTTCGGGCCATGGGCATAGAGATCGACTCCCTCACCCCGGAGCAGGAACGTTACCTTCGGAGCTGGGAGATGGGGACCTAGAGCTGTCTGACTCTGAGGGTCCTCATCCGGTTTATGGCCCCGGCCACTTCGAAGATCCTGGGCAGAGCCAGGTTTCCCACCCTAGGGCCTGAAAGGCAGTCAAGGCCCTTTTCCCTCACCTCCGCCATCAAGAGCTCAAGCCCTTCCCTCAGCGACCTACGGCCATCGGCGTAGCGGGTGGCGTAGCGGTAGATCATGGCCCCGATGGCGCGGGTCTGGCTCTGGTCCACCAGTTGCTCGAGGGCCGAGAGGTCTATCTGGGTCGTGCCGAAGAGGATCTGCTTCAGTCCCTTGGCCTCTATCTTCACCTCCCGTCGACCCCGGCTCGGATCGAAGCTCTCCGGAAGCGGCGCCCTGGGGGTCACCCTGCCGAAGGACTCCCCTCCCTCATCGCGGCGACGGGAGGTGTACTTTTTGGCGATCTCCTTCGCCTCGGAGGTCACGCAGCGGGGGCGGTAGTTGTCCATCATTATGACCGTGTCAGCCACCTCGAAGTAGTCCCCGGAGCCCCCCATGACCAAAACGGTAGAGACCCCGAGGTCGGTATAAAGCTTTCTCACCTTGTCCACGAAGGGGGTGATGGGTTCCTTGTCCTTCGAGACCAGGGCCTGCATCCTCTCGTCACGGATCATGAAGTTGGTGGCCGAGGTGTCCTCATCGATCAGCAGCACCCTGGCCCCCACTTCCAGGGCCTCCATGATGTTGGCGGCCTGGGAGGTGGAGCCCGAGGCGTTTTCCGTGGAGAAACCCCGGGTGTCCTTTCCGAAGGGGAGGTTGGAGATAAAGGGGCTTATGTCCACTTGGGCGATATAGCGGCCGTCTTCGGCGCGGATCTTCACCGCCTGCTGATCCGTCACCACGTACTCCCTTCCGTCTCCGGGTATGTGGTTGTAGACCCCCCTTTCCAGGGCCTGAAGGAGGGTGGATTTGCCGTGAAATCCCCCGCCCACGATGAGCGTCACCCCCTTGGGGATGCCCATGCCGCGGATGGGGCCGCGGTTGGGAAGCTCCACCGTGACCCCGAGCTCCAGGGGCACCTCCACGGGCACAACACCCTGCTCCAGGGGCCTGTCGTCCACACCGCTTCTCCTCGGAAGCACCGCCCCCTCGGCCACAAAGGCCACAAGCCCCAGTTCTTCGAGCATCTCCCTCAATACGTCCTGGTCCTCACAGACCTCCACGTGCCGCCTCAAGGTCCCTTGTTCGGCCGTCCGCCAATAAAGGGCATCTCCCACCACCCGGGGGATTTCCTCGAAGAAGATGGCCTGGGCCTCGCGGCCAAGGACCGTCCTTCCCGCTGCAGGCAATCCCACAACGAACCTCACCTCAAGCCACCCGTCCTCGAGCATCACCGAGGTCCGCTCGAGGATCTCCTGCCCCCCGTGATCGATGTCTACGAGGCCGCTCTTCCCAGAGCCCCTACGGCCCTTCACGTGGCGCCTTATGGCCCGATGAAAGGCCCGGGCGATGTAGTCCCTGAAGGCCACCTCCCGCGATTTGCGACTGTAGAGGTCGGGGGGAAAGCCCGTTTCCCTCAAGGGAACCAGGACCCTCACTCTAGAGGGCGAGGCGAAAGGGTCACCCTGGGCGTGATCCACCACGAGGCGGAAGGTCCCGAAGTCGTACTGGCCTTCGATGTCCTTGTAGGCCTTGTAACCTCTGCCGTCTATCCGCTGAAGGGTCCGGCGCAGATCCTCCTTCGACCTCATCTCCTCTCCTCCAAAACCCTTATGACCTCCCTCGCCTCCCTCACCCCTTCAAGCCTCACCCCCCCGGGCATCCCCCTGAGGTTTGAACGCGGTAGCACCGCGCGCTGAAAGCCGAGCCTTCTGGCCTCCGCAACCCTTTCCCGCGCATAGAGCACCCCCCGCACCTCCCCCGTGAGCCCCACCTCGCCGAAGATCACCGCATCGCGGGGGAAGGGACGATCGAGGTGGCTTGATAAGATGGCTGCCACCACCGCCAGATCCGAGGCGGGCTCTGAAACCCTCAGCCCCCCCGCCACGTTGACGAAGACGTCCCGGTGCGAGAGGTCTATCCCCACCCTCTTTTCCAGGACTCCTACCAGCAGCAGCAACCTGTTGTAGTCCACCCCCATGGCCGTGCGGCGGGGGACCCCCCCAGGGGCGGGGGCCACCAGGGCCTGGATCTCCACGAGAAGGGGCCTTGTGCCCTCAAGGGCTGGCATGACAACGCTTCCCGGTATACCCTCAGGGCGCTCGGCCAGAAAGAGCTCCGAGGGGTTGGGGACCTCTCGAAGGCCCCTTTCCGTCATCTCGAAGACCCCCACTTCGTTGGTGGAACCGAAGCGGTTCTTCACCGCCCGGAGGATGCGGTAGGGGCTGTCGGTGCGCTGTTCGAAGTAAAGGACTACATCTACCAGGTGTTCCACGAGCTTAGGCCCCGCGATAGCCCCTTCCTTGGTTATGTGGCCCACTAGGATTACCGTTACCCCAGTCCCTTTGGCCAGCTGGACCAGCTTCGTAGTGGCCTCCTTTACCTGGGCCAGGCTACCGGGGGGAGAGGGTAGACAGGAGGTGGATATGACCTGGAGGGAATCCACCGCCATGACCTGAGGGGTGTAATCCTCCACCCCTCTGAGGATTGCCTCTAAGGAAGAGGTAGTCATTACCAGTAGCCTTTTGCTGTTACATCCCAGCCTCTTGGCCCTGGACCTTATCTGTCCCAGGGACTCCTCGGCTGAGCAGTAGAGAACCGTCACCCCGTGGGAGGCGAGGTCGTCGAGGATCTGAAGGAGCAGGGTCGATTTGCCCATCCCCGGGGCCCCACCCAGTAGCACCACCGAACCAGCCACCAATCCTCCTCCCACAGTCCGGTCGAACTCCTCCATGGAAGTGCTGTATCGTTGGACCTCCCTTTCGCCCTCGGCGAGGAGGGGCTTGGGGGGTTCTGATGCGGGTAGGGCTTGGAGCTGGGGTTCTTCTTCGACCAGCGTACCCCAGCTTCCGCAGGAGGGACACCTGCCGAACCACTTAGGGGAGCGATGGCCGCACTCACGGCATATAAAGGAAATCCTCTCTCCCATCGGCGGCGATTTTAACCCGAAGCCGTAGTGGAGGTAAAATCAGCCCCCTGTTTTCAGCTTTCGGTAATAGGAGTGCAGCGTGTAAAGGGCCGCCAAGGGGTTGTGTCCGAGGACGCGGTCTTTGGCGGCCAGCACCGTACAGAGGGCCTTGGCCTTCTTCAGGAAAAGGGCGTCATGGCCTACGCATAGGCCGAGGAGCACGTTAAGCTCTGTGCCTGAACGGTTCAGGACCTCGGCCTGTAACAGCGGGTTGCACATGGTTTCATAGGCTCCCACCCGTATCTTGTCCTCGTCCCCCACTCCTATTTCCTCTTTAGGGATGCCCCCGACCTTGCAGCAGACCGAGGCCACCTCAAAGCCCCATGCCTTGAATACCTCTTCCAGAAGGGATGCTTCCCTCTGCAGCCCCACGCAGAAGGCGATCCCGAGGCGCCGGGCCCCTATCCTGGAGGCGAACTCTGCTATCTCCTGAACCCTGGTCTTGGCCGGACGGAGGACGTAATCAGGCGAGCCTCGCCCTTCGTAGCACGATGCCTCTTGCAACGAGGCCATCAGCGCTACTCGGTGGACTTCAGGTCTGTGGTATTCCTCGAGGACCTCTTCTCGCAATTCCTGGAAGGCGAGGGTGGGGCAAAAGACAGGCCCTTTTCCCTCCGGCACTTCGCAAGCGCGCTCATCGCGCGGCAAAGGACAGCGGGCACATCTGGGCAATCTCATAAATCCCTCCTAAGGCGATAGCTTTACCTCATGGGCCCCGCGTCGCAACACGAGGTCCCTCAACCAAGGGTCCTTGGTGGCCAAAAGGATCTGGAATCGCTCCGCCAACCTCGCGAGCAACTCCACCAGCCGCTCCGTCCGGGGGGGATCACAGGTGAGGAAGGGGTCGTCGAGCAGAAGCGTCTTGAGCCCCTTGACCCTTTCGGCGATGGCCACGCGGGCGGCGAAGTAGAGGGGATCCCTTGTACCGGAACTCAACTCCTTGGCGCCCAAGGTCTGTCCCTCAATGGAAATCTTGATGTTCGTCCCCTCCAACCGGATGGTCAAAGGGGCTTCCCTTCCAAGGATGAACCGGAACCACTCCAGCGTCTGTCCTTCCAGGAGCTCTATGAGCTCTCCTTCAAGACGTCCCTCCAGTTCTTTTAGGAGGCGGAAGATCTCGAAGAGGTCGCGCCACTCTTCCTCCTTTTTCCTCAATTGTTGGCGCACCTCTCCAATGCGCCGGAAGAGCTCAGCATCGGTGAGCCCGATGGATCGTTCGCGTTCCTCTATCCTTCCTTCGAGCTGGTGGATCTCCTTTTGATAACGGAGGACTTGGTCCTGGACCTCCTTGAGGCGGAATTCGATCTCCTGCTCCTCAGGCAGGGAAGAGGGGATATCCCCGAGTTCCTTCAACCTGACCTCCAAATCCCGCAATTGTTGCTCTATCTCCGCCAGGGAGCGGCTACCCCGTGAGCGGAGTACCCGGAGGCGCTCTTGGAGGGAAACCCTTTCCTTTACCTTTTCCTCGAGATCTCTAATGGACCGAAGTCCTAAGGCCCTCAGCGCCTCATCTATCTCCCTCTCCGCCCTTTCCTTGTCCTCTTCGGCCTTCTGTAGTTCCCCTTTCGTCCCTTCGACCTTCTTCTCAAGCTCTGAGATATGTTGCCTCAACTCATCGATCTTCTTAGAGACCTCCTCGTGACGGACTTGCAGCTTCGTCAACTCCCCCTTGAGTTCCTGATGTTCCCTAAGGCGTTTAAGGTAGGCGTCCTCATCGGCCACCCCTGCCCTTTGGAGGATCGATTGGACCTCTTGCTGAAGGCGACGGAGTTCTTCCTCTGCGTTCTCCTTCCCCTCCTTGAGATCAGCGAGTTGCCCTTCGACCTCCGCCAGCTTTCCCTGGAGCTCGCGGTCTTTCTCTGCGAGGATCGCTTTCCTTCTCCTACACCAACTGCCCCCCGCGATCCCTATGGCTAAGGCAGCAGCTCCAAGGACGAGGAGCTCCTTTGGGAGGAATAAGGATAGGAAGCCTGTCAAGAGCCCCCCGCCGATAAGGGCCCATGCCGCCATCTGCAGTCTCTTAAGAGAGGTGGCCTGAACCCTCGCAGCCTCCGCCGCCCCTCCCATCCATCTTCGCCTTTCCTCGACCTCGGCGATGGTGCGCTCGAGACCTTGAAGTTCCCTTTGTAATGCCTCGATCTTGCCCCTTTTTTCGGCGAGGAGCCGTTCCCCCTCCTCCAAGCCCTTCAACCCCTCTATCTCGCCTGAGAGCTCCTTTTTGCGAGTTCGAACGCCGTCCGCTTCCCTGAGGACGTCCTTTAAAATTTCCTCCTGCCTCCTGAGTTCCCCCTCTAATTCTCGGAGATTCTTCTTCAAGAGGGGGATCCGTTCAGAGGCCCTTTGGACGGTGTCCTCCCAGCCCTTGAGGACCTCGAGTTGCTCGGGCTCGAAGTCCTGATACCGCGCCAGTTTACGCTCGATTTCCTCTGCCTCTTTTGCCTCATCTCGTTCCTTCAGAAGGGTCTTATAACGGTCCCTTAAGGACCGTTTTTCATACACCTTCTTCAGCACTTCTACCTTCCGCTTTAGATCATCCCATTGCTGGGTGAGCTTTGAGCACTTCTCTTTTAGGATCTCAAGCTTCCGTAGATCTGTTCTCGCCTCCATGAGGAGGCGTTCCTTGGCCTCGAGCTCCTGCAGTTCACTCCTCAACTTTTCAAGTTCCAGGGAGAGCGTTCCCTCCCTTTTGGCCCTTTCCCCCAAAGGATTTAGATCCCGTCCGAGCTTCTCCCTGATGTGGTCCATGGCTTGATAGAGGCGACCAGTATCGAGGAGTCTCCCCTTCAAGTCCCGCAGGAGGTCCTGTTGATCTTTGAAGACCACCTCACCTGTGCGGATAAAATAGAGGTTTTCGAAGACGCGCTGTCTCATGGCCTTGAGGGCCGAAGGCCTTCGGCTCCGTCGCGAACCGATCCAGCGCTCTCCTTCTTCAGTAACTATGAGCACTTCCGCCTCCCCGTTGTAATTTCTGAGGAGACGCACCCCTTCCAGCAGCGCCCTTTCTATGGCCTCGAAGAGGGTCGTCTTACCGGCTTCGTTGGGGCCGTAAATGAGATTTATCCCCTCCGAGAAGGAGAATTCCCTCGTCCCCAAGGCGCCGAAGTTTCTGACGCGCAGGGCCTTAATCCACATGGCCCCCAAGCAAGCTCAAACCGCGGGAAACGAGTCCCGGAGGGAGGTCGCGGTGTTCCTTAACGAGTTTTACAAACCCCTCGAGGAGGGGATCCCCTTGGATCTGACGCATATCCACAACTTGCCAGTCCACCTTAACCCTTTCAGGGGACCTCCCCACGGAGGCCCGAAGCCTATCCCTATCCTCCACCAATCCTGTGATGATCACCCTGAAAAAACCCCTCCGTTTCCCCAACTCCCTTATGCGGGCAGGTATCTCCCCCTCCTTTACCTCTGAGCCCACCCTCCAAGTGAGGGTCACGTAGGGGCTCTGGGAGCCGAGATCGACCTCCGTCACCTTCAGTTTTCCCTCCCAGCTCAGGAGAAAGGCCTTCCTCGAACCCTCTTCTTTGAAGGAAAGGGGTTCGATGGTCCCCGGATAGGCACAAAACACCTCACCCTCTCGCCACATAAGGGGGTTGTGGTAATGGCCGAGGGCAAGGTAATCGAAGGGAAGCCCCCTCACTTCTTCAGAGGTGAGGGGCCAGTAAAGGGCCTCTTCCTCCGTGAGGTCGGCCAGCACCCGGGGGTTGGACACATAGGAGGCATGACATACGGCGATCTCCAAAGGGGACGTCCGGGAAGGAGGGTGCTGGGCGATCTCTCTCCCTGAGCCCTCCGGTTGGAAAGGAAAGAGGTGGAGGGTGGCCTCCTTGAGGGGCAGCCTCGTGGGTTCCTCTACGAAGAGAAGCCCTCCTTCCCCGACCCCCGCTCCGCGGTCGTGGTTGCCACAGATGGCCACCACCTGGATGGCCCTTTCCCTCAGGGGTTGTAGGACCTCGAGGAGGGCCCTTTTTACCGGGGGTGGAACGGGGGAGCGATCGAAGAGGTCTCCCGCTATGAGCAAAAGGTCCACCCGTTCCTCGATGCAGACCTCCACGACCTTCTGCAGTTGCTTAAGGATGTCCTCATCCCGGCCCTTTCTGCCGAGGTGCACATCCGCTATGTGCAGCAACCGCATCCTTGAAAGCCCCTGTGGGATTTGCTAAAGCATACTCGATCCCCTGCGGAGCTTCAATGGAATGGGCCTTTTGGAATGGGTAGCCCATTTCAAGAATGTCCGTTGTGTACTCCTCTTCGACCCCTCCATTCCCCCACCTGAAAGGGTCCTTGGATGGCTGGCCAGGAAGCACCGCTGGCGTGAGATCGGCGTTCCCCCTTCGATCCGTGTTTCAGATCGCCTGAGCCAGAAGCCCTTCGTACCCCTCTCCTATCCCACTCCGGTGATAGGGGAAGTGGTGAAAGGACTTGCCCCCGATGAACGCTCCCTCTGGTTGTTGGAGGGGGTGACCCTGGCCTTATGCTATTCAGCTCCCCTCCTTTGTCCCTCTCCTGGGCTGTACGAGAGGCTTGCTCCCTTCTCCCCCTGGACTTTGAAAGCAGGGGATGTACCAGAGGGGGAGGTGGTCAGGCACCTGCGGATAGCTGGCTATGTCCCCATAGACTTCTTCCCCCGTGCGGTCGAGGCTTACAAAGCGTTGAAAGAGGAAAAGGAGAGGGAACTCGAAGACCTCATCAAAAGGCGGGCAGAGGAGGCCTCGACTGATGGCCTTAAGCGCTTCTGGCGTATAAAGGCCCTTCCCGAGGGTGAGCCTTTGTTGTGCTACATAGACCTTCTGCCTCTCCTCAGCATGACAAGGAAGGAGTTTTCCTCCCTTTTGCAACACGAGGAGGTGGGACTGCTTTTGACCATAACTACGGCTTTCTTCCTTAGGGGTTGAGGCCCCGGCAGGCTACGGGTTCCTTTATCGTAAAGCAGAGGTTGCAGGAAAGGCACTTAGATGGGGAGTGATCCCCTTTCTCCCACCGCTTGGGGAGTTGGGGCTCGGCGATGAGGGGGCGCGAGAAGGCCACTGCGTCAATTCCTTCTTCTAAGACCCTTTCGGCTACTTCCACGCTCCTCATCCCCCCCACGAGGATCACCTTGAGGCCCGGAATGCCCCTTTTCACCTCCAAAGCACAGGGGAGGTTATAGGCTTCCCCCTCCCCTGGCCTCACCCCTTCTACGATGATCTCCGACACAGGGGCTACCCCCCTGCTTATCTCCGCTCCGTCAAGCCCGCCCTCTGAGAGCCCTCTGAGGATCTCGACGATGTCTTCCACATCGTTTCCCCCTTTTGGGGCATCGGGCCCAAGTTTTACAACCACGGGGAAGTCCCTCCCGCAGGCCTCCTTTATCCCCTCGATAATCTCCTTGAGGAGCCTGATCCCTCCCTGCCTTCCTCCATATTCGTCCTCCCTGCGATTAAGCCGCGGCGAAAGGAAGGCGGCCAGCAGGTAGCCATGGGCCGCGTGGAGCTGTACCCCGTCAAAACCGGCCTTCTTGGCCCGCAAGGCGGCTTTCACGAAGGCCTCGATTAAGTCCAGGATTTCCTCACTGGAAAGGGCCCTCGCCCCCCGAAAAGGGGAAGGCGAGATCCGCTTCCCTTTCGCTTCTCGGGCGAGGGAGCCACCGTGGGCTAATTGGAGGAGGATCTTTCCTCCTTCTCGATGGACCGCCTCCGCTAGCCGTGAAAGGCCTGGGATTAGAAAATCGTCATATACCCCGAGTTGGCCGGGGTTGACCTTTCCTTCTGGGGAGATGAAAGCATGCCCTGTGATGTCAAGGCCGATACCACCTGCGTTAAGGCGCCTGTGGACCTCGAGAAGTTCCTCCGTTACCTCCCCCTCCGGTCCCGCCATCCGCATGTTGGTTGCGGACCTCACCAAGCGGTTTCTGAGGACGATCTTCCCGAGACGCCATTCCTCGAACAGCATCGCTTCGCTTGTTACCTATGAGGCTTTTATAAGTCAAGGGGGTGACTTGTCTCATCAAAAATCTATTCGAAAGCCCCATCGTTGCCTCATTTAAAAATCTACCCCAAATTCCCTAACCTCCTTCGCAAAAGATCTCAGGGGAGGAGGTCTCCAATCCGCACCTTTGCCCAGTGGGAAGAGGACGAACCGGGTTTTGT
>CAZGDM010000054.1:0-9638 GCA_964525275.1 uncultured Thermodesulfobacteriota bacterium
TCCTCGCCAACATCTCCCCTATGTGGATGCAAATACCCATCGCCCTCCCTCCTTTATGACGTAGTTTTAGACAAATGTAGCAGAGACAGTAGTTGTATACAATCCCTGAACAGGCCTTGCCTTCCGGGGGACGTCCCTTTATCATGCGGTCAAAACCGGAGGGAGTGATGGCGTTGGAGCCGAAAGGAAGGTCCTTTGCCCTGACGATTTTGGGGTTTCTCATCCTCTGCTGTCTCATCTCCTGTGGGGGGAAAAGAACGGCTAAGGTCCCCCCAACTGATCCAGAGGCCCTATACCGCAAAGGGCTTATGCTCCTCAACGAAGGGCGATACAAGAAGGCCGAAGAGGCCTTCTCGCGCCTCAAAAGCTACTTCCCCGAACGGCGAGACTTGGTGGCCAAGGCGGAGTTGAAGCTCGCCGACTGCGCTTACCTTTCCAAGGATTACCCCGAGGCCATAAGCCGTTACAGTGAGTTTAAGAAGCGCCACCCCTTTCACCCGGACGTGCCCTACGCGGAGTTCCAGATCGCCATGGCCTACTTTCGTCAGATGCGACCCAAGGACCGCGATCAAGGTCCCACACGGAAGGCCTTGAGCGCCTTTGAAAACGTCCTGAGAAATTACCCCGGCACCATCTTCGCCAAAAAGGCCGCCTCCAAGATCGCCCTCTGTAAACGCCGTCTGGCTGAGCACGAGATCTACGTGGGCAAGTTTTACCTCAAGAAGAGAAAGCTCAAAGCCGCTTGCGATCGTTTTAAGGCAGCCCTGGCCTACCATGGATCCGGGTTGGAAGCAGAGGCCCTCTATTTGCTGGCCTTGACGTTACACAAAATGGGGAAGGACGAAGAGGCCGCATCCTTCTTGGCCCTGCTGGAGCGAGAGTTCCCCAAGGGGAAATACGTGAAAGAGGCGAGGGCCCTCAGGACGCGTTTGGAGGCGAAGGGGACAAAGGTAGCAAAGCTCCCCCTCGCCCCGCCCTCAGCGAGATCAACCCCCGCCCAGGGGCTGAGGATCATCGCCGAAAGGGAAGAATCCACCACGTCGGGGATCAAGTTCTACATCGGCGATGTGAAGCTCTCTTGGGAGGACCTATCCCTGACGGCGGAGGAGGCCCGGGTGAGGTATGAAGCGGGGACCCCGACGGAGGTGATCGCGAAGGGGGAAGTCAAGGTGAACTATGGCCCCAGAGAGATCTTCTGCAGGGAGGCGCGCCTCTATCCCAGGGAGAAGGTCCTCGTCATGGAGGGCAACCCCCGTTACAACGAGCCGGGGTTGGTCATCAGGGGAAGGAGGATGGTCCTTCACCTGGATACGGGACGTCTCGAAATCGAGGGCAAAAAGGTGGAGAAGATCGAGGTGTTGGAGGGGACGTAAACCCTCATTTCACGAGCCATATCCCCACTACGATGAGCACGATCCCCAGAAACCGCAGGGGGGTTACCTGCTCGCCCAGCAACAAGATGCTCAGTACGGCCGTGACCAAAGGATAAGAGGCGGCTATGGGCACCACCTTGGAGGTGGCCCCCATTTTCAAGGCCCAAAAATAGGTCCACATCCCGAGGAGCCCCGCCAGGATACCGCTGGACGAGAAGATTGCCAGGGTTCGCAGGTCAACGGAGAAGACCTCGCGGAGCCGTCCACTGAGGAAGGCCACGACGAGCAGAACCGCCGTGATGGCCATCGACCTGACGGTGACCCCCACGAAGGGATCGACCTCTCTGAGCCCCACCTTCTCCAGGATGGGGGTACTACCCCAACAGAGGGCCGTGGCAGCGAGCAAAAGCAACACCACCGGCTTCATGGTCTACCAACTCTAACAGGTTCCCTGGAGCGGACTCAAGGCTCGCGGAGGACCTTGCCCGTCTCCCTGAAGCTGTACCCAGGCACCCGCCACAGCTCGGAACGCAGCACCTCAAAGAGCCGCTGTACCTGCTTCATCCCCCAGACCTCGGCCTCAAGCACCAGGTCGAATCTCTCCTCCCTCACCGGAATGAAATCAAGCCCCAACAGGTGGGCCATGTACTCAATGCCGAGGGCCACATCGGCCTTGCCCATCAGTACCTGTAGAGCCGCCTCCCAATGGGAACTGTACCCCTCCCCCCAGCCCTTTACCTCCGCTGGCTCGTAACCCTCCGACCGAAGGAGAAACTCCAATAGCCGCCTGGTGCCAGAACCTGGGTTGCGCAGGGCAAACCTGGCCCCCTTTCGGACGGCATCCCCTACCCCCTCAATATCCAGGGGATTCCCCCGGGGGAGCAGGAGCCCCTGTCGCCTGTGCCATAACACTACCACGGCGTAGTCTTCCTGAAGCCACCGCTCGAGAAAGGGCAGGTTGTACTCCTGCACCTCAGGGTCCAGAAGGTGGACACAACACCCCTGGGCTTTGCCATCCCTTAAGGCCCATATTCCACCCTCGCTGCCCACTGAGGCATAGAAGGCCAGCCCCTCAGGGGCCCTTCTCTTGTTGTAGAGACCGAGCAGCCGCCCAAGCAGCGGATCATCACTTCCTGCCAGAAGGAGATCGCCCTGCCCCTCAACCCTCAGCCTGATCCACCCCATAAGCTGCTCCCTGGGGAAAAGCCACTTACCGGCTATCCTGACATGGGGCAGCCCCGCCTCCCTTATGAGCTGGTAGATCTTCTTCTCGTTGAGCCTCAGGAGCCGGGCGACCTCTCTGGTGGTGAGCAATTCCTGCACATTCATTTTATACCAATATTCGACCCTTAATGTCAATTAAAAACCAAAAATGACAAATGTTGACAAAAAATTCCCTATCCGTTAAAAAGCGGAGGAGAGGTTACGGTGATGAAGAAGGGGGCGATGATGGTCCTTCTGGGGATGTTCCTCCTCATCCCCACAGGGGTGAGGGGAGGAGAGGTGATCGTCTTTCACGCGGGGAGCCTGACTGTACCTTTCAAAAAGATGGAGGAGGTCTTTGAGGCGACCCATGAGGGCGTCGATGTGAAGAGGGAAGCGGCTGGATCAAGGGCCTGTGCGAGGAAGATCACCGATCTGAAAAAACCTTGCGACATCATGGCCTCGGCCGACGTGGAGGTGATAACCACGCTGCTCTTCCCCGGATACGCCGACACCTGTTACGAATTCGCCACCAACCAGATGGTCATTGCCTTTACCCCGATGAGCAGATACGCTCAGGAGATAAACGTCAAAAACTGGTACGAGGTCCTCGCGAGGGACGATGTCTCCCTCGGCCATTCCGACCCGGAGGCAGACCCCTGTGGCTACAGGGCGCTCTTTCTGTTGCAATTGGCGAAAAAGGTCTACAAAAGGCCTGACCTTTTAGAGACCCTGAGCAAAAAGGCCTTAATAAGGCCCAAGGCCGTAGAACTCGTGGCCCTACTTCAGACGGGGCATCTCGACTACGCCTTTGAGTACAAGTCCGTGGCCCTTCAGCACGGGTTGAAGTACCTCGAGCTCCCAAGGGAAATAGACCTCAGCGACCCGTCTCTCAACGACTTCTACGCCCAAGCAGCCGTCAGGCTCAAAGGGAAGAGGCCCGGGGAATATGTAACCGTGAGGGGTAAGGCCATTACCTACGGGGTAACCCTTCTCAAAAGCGCTCCCCACAAGGCCTTAGCGGAGGAGTTCCTCCATTTCCTTCTGGACCCACAGGGGGGCTTACGGATCCTCGAGGAGTGCGGACAAAGGCCCATCGTTCCTCCTCGTATGATAAAGGCCCGTTGATATGCGAAGGGATTTCCTCTTGTGGATTGGGCTCCTATGCTCTGCAATGGTCCTCGCGTTCATCTGCTGGCCCTTAGCCGGGCTCATAACCCGCACATCCCCCTCTCTGTTATTTGAGGCCTTGAAGGACGAGGAGGTCCAGCGTTCCCTTCTGCTGAGTCTCTTCGGGGCGTTCATGGCCTCCGTCCTGTCCTTCCTCTTCGGGACGCCTTTTGCCTATCTGCTGGCGAGGAGGGACTTCAAAGGGAAGGGATTCATCGAAAGCCTTATAGATCTGCCCATTGTGATCCCTCATCCGGTGATAGGCATCGCGATCCTCTCTGTGGTGGGACGGGGTACCCTCTTAGGGGACGTCCTCTCCTGGGTGGGGGCGAGGATTGTGGGGACGAAGACGGGCATCGTCACCGTAATGGCCTTTGTGGGGATGCCCTTTTACCTCCAAGCCGCCAAAAACGCCTTCGAGATGGTCCCGGTCAGACTGGAAAGGGTGGCGAGAACCCTGGGGGCCTCGAGTTCCAAAGCGTTCCTGACCGTGACCTTTCCCCTTTCCTCGAGGAGCGTCCTCTCGGGGCTTCTGATGTGCTCGGCAAGGGCCATAAGCGAGTTCGGGGCGGTGGTCGTGGTGGCTTACCATCCCATGACGGCCCCAGTCCTCATATATGAGCGCTTCGAATCCTTTGGACTGAATTACTCCCGCCCTGTGGCGGTACTGCTCATATCGATCTCCATCCTCCTCTTTGTCACCCTGCGCCTTTTAGCCGGTCGGAGGAGATGATAGAGATACGGGATCTCATCGTGAAACTACCCGATTTCTCCCTGGGCCCCCTTTCCTTCAAGGTGGACCCCGGGGAATTCTTCGTGATCCTGGGGCCTTCGGGGGCGGGAAAGACAGTACTCCTTGAGACGATAGCGGGGATCTACAGACCCTCGGCAGGGCGGATAACCATAGACGGACGGGACGTCACCCACCTCCCCCCGGAGAAGAGGGAGGTAGGGATGGTATATCAGGACTACGCCCTCTTCCCTCACCTGAGCGTGAGGGCCAACATAGAGTATGGCCTCAAACTCAGGAAGGTCCCCAGCGATGAGAGGCGCCGCCGGTCCGAAGAAATCGCCCGCCTCCTCGGGATAGCCCACCTCCTTGGGCGTCTCCCTGGAACCCTCAGCGGAGGGGAACAGCAGCGGGTCGCCCTCGCCAGGGCCCTCGTCCCCCGGCCCAGGGTCCTCCTGCTGGACGAACCCCTCTCCGCCCTCGATCCCCAGAACAGGGCGAGGCTCTCCTGGGAGCTGAAGAGGATCAACAAGCAGACGGGGGTGACCTTCCTCATGGTGACCCATGACGTGAGGGAAGCCCTCCTACTCGGTGACACCATTGCCTTCGTCAGGGAAGGGAAGATCGAACAGATAGGAAGCCCCGAGGATTTCCTCCGCTGTCCAGCTGGCCCTTCGGTGATCGAGTTCTTCGGCTTGAGGAACGTCTTCAAGGCCCGTTTCAGGGAGAGGGAAGCCGAGATAGACGGACTCAGGCTCCTGATGGGGGAGCCCGCCCGGGGGAAAGAGGGCTTTGTGGTGATAAGGCCAGACGACATCGTGTTGTCCCGGGAACCCCTTCCGTCGAGCGCCCGCAATCGATGGAAGGGGAAGGTGGTTTCCCTCCTGGATGTAGGCACTCACATCGAGGTGCGGACCCAGGTGGGGCCGGTGGAGGTCCTGGTCTTCATCACCCGGGCAGCCCTGGAGGATCTCGCCTTGAGGGAAGGCGAGGAGGTTTTCCTTTCCTTTAAGGCCATGGCAGTGGAATTCATCGGCCTTTAAACGGTCTGGCATCCCCCCCCGTACTGATGCATAATTTCCGGAAATGGCCGATGCAAAGGCACGCATCTTCTGCCTGAGGGCCTCTGCAGGGGCGGGGAAGACCCATCGCCTCACGCAAGAGTTCCTCCAGCTCCTCGCCGAGGCCCCTCCCAGCCGCGATCGCCTTCGAAACATCGTCGCCATCACCTTCACCAACAAGGCCGCTGCGGAGATGAAGGAGCGAGTCCTAAGCCAATTGAAGAGACTCGCCCTCGGGTTGCAAGACGGGATCATGCCTCGCCAGGAGGCGGCAAATTGGATAGAGGTGATCCTCGGCCACTGGGGTGACTTCCACATACGCACCATAGACAGTCTGGTCTACGCCATACTGCGGGCCCTGGCCTTGGAGATGGGCATAAAGCCGCAGCTCGATGTCACCTTCAGGGAGGAGGAGGTCCTGGACAGGTGCTTCGATGCCCTCCTCAGCAGATCGACCCAGGAAGAGGGAACAAAGAGGCTCTTCGAAGACCTCATTGAGTGCTTCCTTACCATAGAAAGGAAGGCCGGACTGAGGATAGAGGGGCAGCTAAAGCGTCGCTTCCGCGAACTCCTCCCCCGGGCCCAGACGGAAACAGTCCCAAGGGAAGGGCCCACCTTGGAGGAGTTAAAACAGGCCATCGAGGAAACTGCTAGAGAGGTCCTCCGTCGCCTTGACCCACCCCCGCCCCAGGTGGAGAAGATCCTGGAATCGGTCATCGATTACCTGGAACGGGACATCGCCTTCTGGAGGGGCAAGGGCCTCCCTGGGCCTTTGCCCCCCGAAGTCGAGAGGTTGTTCGAGAAGCTTCTCCGTCTCCGGGAGCAATACCTCCGCGAACGTCCCCGGGCCAGACTCCGTCCGTACCTACGCCTCCTCGAACATATCGAGGAACAGATCGACCACCTGATGAGGGAGGAGGGGGTACTGCTCGGGGGAAGATGGGTGGTGTTGCTCAAGTCCTCCTTAGAGGGGAATGTGGAGGCCTCCTATGCCCTCTTCAGGTTCGGATCCTTCCTGCGGTATTTCCTCATCGACGAGTTCCAGGACACCGACCGCCTCCAATGGGAGGTCCTCAGGGTCCTGGTGGAGGAGGCCCTATCCCAAGGGGGGAGGCTCTTCTACGTCGGGGATCCCAAACAGGCCATTTACGGCTGGAGGGGGAGCGATTGGCGCCTCATGAACGAGGTCTTGGAGGAAGGCCTACCCGTTTCCCCCACAGAGAGGCGTTGGGAGAGGCTCGACTGTAACTACAGATCCCTCGAGCGGATCGTGGATTTCAACAACCGCCTCTTTCGGCTGCTCACCGAAGGGGACTTCGCCAGGAGGTGCGCCCGGGGTATCCTCGGCGAGGGGGCTGAGGAGGAACTGGTCGAGGAGTTCGCTGCCATCTTGCGGGAGAATTTCGCGGATGTCGAGCAGCGCTGCATTTGTGGTCCGGGAGGGGAGGTGGAGGTCGTCCCCTTCTGCGCCCCAAGGGATGAACTCTACCGCCAAGTCTCCCAGAGGCTCGTCCCCGAGGTGCAGAGGGCCTTCTCGAGACACCGCAAAGGGGTGGCCATCCTGGTGAGGAGCAATGAGCAGGCAGAGGAGGTGGCCACCTGGCTTCAGGCGGCGGGGTTGCCTGTGGTCACGGAGAACTCCTTACGTTTGAGGAAGTCCAGGTTGCTCAAGGGAGTGGTGGCCCTGCTCAAATTCCTCGACTATCCACCTGACGACCTCGCCCTGTGGGGTGCCCTCTCCAGTGGGATCCTGCACGGGCTCGACGGCATTCCGGAGGAGGAGCTCGAGGCCTTTCTGTCCGAGGGGGAATGGACCAGACCCCTATATAAGGCCTTCGCCTCTCGCTTCCCCGACGGCTTCCAGAGGTACCTCCTGCCCCTCCTCAGGCGAGTGGGATTTGTGGCCCCTTACGAAATGGTGCAGGGGGTGATCCAGGGGCTGAGGCTCCTGGAACGCTACCCCCAGGAGAGGCCCCTCCTCCTGAGGCTCCTCGAGGTGGTCTTTCGCAGCGAGAGGGAAGGTGCGGGGAGCCTCGCGGCCTTCCTCTCCTTCTGGGAACAGGAGGGGATGGAGCAACGGGTGGGTTTGCCGGAGGGGGTGGAGGCCGTCAAGGTCATGACTATCCACAAGGCCAAAGGGTTGCAGTTCCCCGTCGTCTTCGTCCCCTTCACCAACTGGAGGCTTTCGCTCCCCACCCTCCTGCGGTCGGAGGAAGGGGAGTTGCTCTATCTCACCAACCCCTTGCCCCCCGACCTCCTCGCGCTGAGGCTGCGGAAGAAGATGGACGAGGTAATAGAGGCCTTCAACCTCCTCTACGTGGCCACAACCCGCCCCCAAGAGGAGCTCCACCTCTATGTGACCTGTTACCCCCAGGGGAAGGGGGTGAACAGAGGGATGCTATCGGCATGGCTCAAGGAGATGCTGGAGGAAGGGGGGTTCTTGGGGCCCTGAGATGAGGATTCCAGAGGACCTGCGAATAGTCGTCCACCCTCTCTCCCTGACCGAACGGGGGACCGCGCGGGCTGCAAGGCGGGGGGAGATCATCCACATGGCCCTGGCCCTTCTGTCAGGCCCTCCCCCCGAAGGGGACCTGGAGCGGTCTGTCCTGGAGGCCATGGCCCTCATGGGGGAAGACCCCAAAAGGTGGGACCTTGAGGAGGAGTTCCTGCGTCCCCTCGAAAGGCTCTTCCTCCTGCCCCAGATGAGGAGGTGGTTCCGAGGGGAGGGCCATCCCGAGCTCGAGGTGATGGACGGGGAGGGGCGGCTTCAGAGGGTGGACAGGGTCGTCATCGAGGGAGAGAAGGTGGAGGTCATAGAGTACAAGGTGGGGCACCGGGAAGCCTGGCACAGAGCCCAAGTGAGGGGATATGTCGAGCTGCTCAAGGGCCTTTTCCCCTCAAAGGTCATCAAAGGGTGGCTGGTCTACGTGGATGAGGGGAAGATCGTCGAGGCATGAAAAGGATCAAGGTCGTCCCCTACGGATGTAATATCCTCCGCTACCTGGCAGAAGAGCTCCTGAGGCGTTTCCCTGTGGAAGGGGACCCCTTGGGCCTTGCTCGGGTCACGGTCCTCTTCCCGCACAGAAGACCTGCCCTCTACCTCAGGCATTACCTCTGGGAGGCCCTCCAGGGACCCTTCATCCCCCCCAGGATCTACGCCATAGAGGACTTCGTGGACCTCATGGCGAGCAGGGTCGAAACCCCTCCAAAGAGACCCATAGAGGTGGCGGATCAGGCGTGGCTGCTCTGGCTCGTGACCAGGCAGAAGGGGACCTTCGGAGAGGTTACCGTTTCCTTCGACCGTTTCTTCCCATGGGGGGTGCGGTTGGCCTCTCTCTTCGAGGAACTCTACCGCGAGCTCCAGGTCCCCACCTCCATACCCTATCCGGAGGGTGTCCCCGAGAAGGCCCGATCCCTGCTTGAGGATTTGAGGGGGATCTTCAACGACTACGAAGCCGAACTCGACCGACGGGGCCTTACCACACGGGGACGTCGATTCCGGGAGGTGGCCTCTCGCATAGGGGAAGTCCCCTTGGGAGACGGTCCCATGTGGATCGTGGGCTTTTACGCCCTGACGGCCTCAGAGAGCCGCATCCTCAGGCACCTCTGGGAGAAGGGGGCGGAGGTCCTCTGGCAGGCGGCCCCCCGCGACCTCCCTCCCCTTTACCGTCGTTGGCTCTCAGAGTGGCGGGCCGAGGTGGAGGAGGTCGCCGGTGACGACAAGGGCGAGCAGAAGATCCACTTCGTAGAGGCCTACGACCTCCACTCGGAGATCGAAAAGGCCAAGGAACTGGTCCTCCGAGATCCGAGACCGGACTCCCAGGCCCTGGTCCTACCCGATCCCGCTGCCCTCATACCCGTCCTTCACGGCATCCCCGAGGGGATCGAGGTCAACGTCACCCTGGGATACCCTCTTCAGCGAACAGCCCTTGCGGCCCTCATCCAGGCCTTGATGCAGCTGGAGCTCCAGCGGGACCAGGAGAAGGGGTTCTATCACCGGGATTACCTAACCGTCATCCGCCACCCCTTCGTTAAGCGGTTCCCCACTCCTTCGGGAAAGGAAGGGAGGATCGTACTGCACCTGCTGGAGGAGCGCATCAG
>CAZGDM010000054.1:9738-11192 GCA_964525275.1 uncultured Thermodesulfobacteriota bacterium
CCTTTCGAAGGGCAACCTCTGGTGGGCCTTCAGGTCCTGGGGCTCTTGGAGACGAGGCTCCTCAGTTTCGATCGGGTGGTGATCCTCGACGTGAACGAGGGGGTGCTACCCTCTTATGAAGAGGTCGACCCCCTGTTGCCGCCCTCCCTCAGGCCGGTCCTTGGGCTACCGGAGAGGGAACGGGAGGAGGAGATCGTCTGGTATCACTTCCAACGGCTCATAAAATCCGCCTCTGAGGTGTATCTCCTATGGCAGAGCTCGGTAGCCTCAGAAGCAGGGGGCCTCGAGGGAAAGGCCACGCGAAGCCGCTTCGTCGAAAGGGTCCTCTGGGAACAGGAGCGAAGGAGGCAGCGGATCCTCGAGGGGGAGATACAACGCCTCCCTCTTCATCTGCCCCCGAGCTGTTTCCTCGCCCCCCAGGGGATAACCAAAGACCTTAGAAAGGCCAGGGAGTTCCTCCGGGCCGCCTCCGTAAAGGGGCTTTCCCCCTCGTTGCTCAACACCTACCTCGACTGTCCCCTGCGGTTTTACTACCGCTACATCCTGAAGCTCCAGCCCCCTGCAGATGTCCTGGAGGAGGTGGATGCGGGGATCCTCGGCCAGGTCGTCCACGCGGCCATGGAGGACTACTTCCGCCCCTTCCTCAAGAGGACCTATCACCCCCAGAGGGATAACGAACCCGACCGCCTCTTTCAGCTCTTCATCGCCCACCTCGACGCCTCCCCCTTGGGGAAGGCCCTGGCCCCGGAAAGACGGTTCATCCTGGAGGAGGTCGCCAAGTTCAGGTTGAAGAAGTACCTCGAAGGCATGAGGGAGCCGATCCACATCGAGGCCCTGGAGAAGGAGTTCAGGATCGAACTGCCCCTTAGGGGGAAACGCTGGGCCTTTTGCGGCAAGGTGGACAGGATAGACCGCAGGGGAGACCTTCAGGTGGTCCTCGATTACAAGACCGGCTTCATAGAACCCCCTGGGGCCCGAGCCTTCGTGGAGAAGATGGCCCCCTTCCGGCTCCCGGAGGGGCTTGACGACGAAGGGCTGAGGGCGCTTAAGCGCGCAGTGGGGGACATCCAGTTGCCCCTCTATGTACTCCTGACCACAAGGGGAAAAGAAGAGGAGATCGAGCGGACGACCGCCGCTTACGTCCTGCTCCAGGAGGATGGCCGGGAGCAGTTCCTCCTCAGGCCGAAGGAACTGAAGGGGGCCGTGGCCGAGCTATGGGTAGAGTGGTTCCTCGAGCAGTTCCCCGCGATCCTGAATTACCTCATCACCCACATCCTCGAGGCCCCCTTATACTTCAGGGCCACAGAGGAAGGGTTGTGCCGCGTCTGTGATTACGAGCCATCCTGCCATTTCTCGTGGTGAGTGAGGGCTCGCATCACAGCTTCTCCCAGCTCACCGGTGGTGAAGGGCTTGGCGAGGAAGACGGCCCCAGATAGGTCCTTGCCCGTGAACCT
>CAZGDM010000055.1:0-6604 GCA_964525275.1 uncultured Thermodesulfobacteriota bacterium
CTTGACAAATAAAAATAATTTTTTAAACTAAGGCAGATTGTGACAAAATTAACAAGGAGGCTCGCGATGTCAGAGGTCAGGGAGATTCCCACCCTTTGGATCCAGGGGGGGACCTGCAGCGGTTGCTCTGTATCGGTATTGAACGCGGTGGCTCCATCGGTGAAGAACATCCTGATAGATGAAGTGGTTCCGGGCAATCACATCAACCTGAGATTTCAGGCTACCATCATGGCCGGTGCAGGGGACCCCGTGATACAAGTGCTGGAGGAGACGGGCGAGCGGAAGGCCGGCGAGTTCCTCCTCGTGGTGGAGGGGGAGATACCCACGGCGGAAGAGGGCGGCTATTGCTGTGTAGGGGAGAGGGACGAACGCCCTGTGCCCTTTAGGGACTGGGTGGTGGAACTCGGGCGCAAGGCCATGGCGGTTATCGCTTTGGGGACCTGTGCCTGCTTTGGAGGCATTCCCTCTGGCAGGCCGAACCCTACGGGGGCAAAAGGCGTGATGGACGTCTTCAAGGAGGCCGGGGTGGATACCCCCCTCATCAACATCCCCGGTTGTCCTCCTCACCCCGATTGGTTCGTAGGGACTGTAGCCAAAATACTCATCTCTGGGCTGCCCAAAGCTGAGGAGCTTGACGATTGGCTTCGTCCTAAGGACTTCTATGGCACCCTGATCCACGAGAACTGTCCCCGGCGGGCTTATTTCGATGAGGGGAAGTTCGCCAAGAAGTTCGGTGAGCCCGGCTGCCTCTACGAGCTCGGATGTAAAGGACCTATCACTTACGCGGACTGTCCCTTGAGGAAGTGGAACAATGGGACCAACTGGTGCATAGATGCAGGGATGGGTTGCCAGGGCTGTACCCAGCCGGAGTTCCCCGATTTCCTGGGCTCCTTTTACGAGAAGATCACCGATGTGGACGTTCCCAAGATAGGCGAATATTGGAAGAAGAGGGAGGGCTGAGGGCATGGGCAAGAAGATAGTAATAGATCCCATCACCAGGATTGAGGGCCACCTGAAAGTAGAGGTGGTTGTGGATGGAGGGGAGGTCAAAGAGGCGAGGTGTTCGGGGATGCTCTTTCGAGGCTTCGAGAAGATCCTCGAGGGCCGTGACCCCAGGGATGCTCAGATCATTACCCAGAGGATATGCGGGGTGTGTAATCACTGCCATGCCACAGCGGCCGCCCTTTCCCTGGACGCGGCCTTTGGCCTTGCCGACAAGATCCCTGACAACGGTCGCATCATCCGTAACCTCACCTTGGGGTTCCATCAGGTGCAGGATCACATCCTGCACTTTTATCATTTGGCCGCCCTCGACTATGTGGACGTCACCAAGGTTGCCGACTATGAGGGGGACGACCGCGTACTCAATTCCATCAAGGCCTTCATTGCCCGGGGACAGCTTTCGCCCTTCGTGCCTCGGTATGAGGGGGATTACCGTTTCCCTCCCGAGGTGGACCGGGAGCTGGTGGCCCATTACGTGAAGGCCCTTGAAATGAGGAGGAAGGGACATGAAGCGGTGGCCATCCTCGGGGGTAAGGTCCCCCACGCCTGTGCCATCACGCCCGGTGGGGCCACCGAGGTGCCGACCGTGGACAAGATCGCTACGCTTTACTGGAGGGCTAAAGAGCTCAAGGAGTTCGTCGAGGATTATTACGTTCCCGACGTAATCCGGGTGGCCGAGGCCTACAGCGATTATTTCGAGATAGGCAGGGGCTGCGGACGTTATCTTTCCTACGGGGAATTCGACCTTGAAGGCTCCAATCCTGACTATGCCAAAAGGGATCGGCTCTTCAAACAGGGTAGTACCACTGCAGATCTCAAATACGAGCCCCTGGATCTCGACCAGATCACCGAATACGTCAAGTACTCCTGGTACGAGGAGGATACTTCGGGCCGTCACCCCTACGAGGAGGACACCAAGCCGCGTCTCGGGAAAGATGGTGGTTACTCTTGGATCAAGGCCCCTCGTTACAAGGGGCAGGTCCACGAGGTAGGTCCTCTGGCGAGGGTGGCTGTGGGGTATGCGTCAGGAGACGCGGCCATTCGGGAGATGGTCGATTCGGTCCTCGGGCATTTCAATGCTTCCCCTGAGGTGCTCTTCTCGGTTCTCGGGAGGCATGCCGCTCGGGCTCTCTGTGCCCTACACATAGCGAGGCAGCTCGAGAAATGGGTCCTCGAGCTCAAGCCCGGGGAGCCCGCCTATGTGGATTACGAGATCCCTGAAGAGGGCCGAGGAGTGGGGATCGTCGATGCAGCCCGCGGGGCCCTGGGGCACTGGGTGGTTGTCAAGGACCGCAAGATAGCAAAGTATCAATGTGTAGTTCCCACCACTTGGAACGCTTCCCCGAAGGACGACATGGGCAACCCAGGACCTATCGAACAGGCCCTGATCGGCACCAAGGTGAAGGATGAAGATAACCCCTTTGAGATAGTGAGGATCGTCAGGTCCTTCGACCCCTGCATTGCCTGTGCTGTCCATCTGCTGAACCACAAGGGGCGCGAGCTGAGGAAGTACATCATAGCCTGAAAGGGAGGAAGGGCGATGGTAAGGTCAGAACAGAAACCCTTTGAGGAGATTTTGAGCTACCTCGAGGGTGCGGAGAAGGTCTTTATCCTCGGCTGTAACGGCTGTGCCAACGCCAGTCAGACCGGGGGATGGCCTCAGGTCCTCGAGATGAAGGACAGGTTGGAGGGGGCGGGCAAGAAGGTGACGGGATGTACGGTGGTGGATTTCCTCTGCCAAAAGGCCCTTGTGGCCTCGCGACTCCGTCCCCTGGAGGATCAGGTGATGGAGGCCGACGGTGTGTTGGTGCTCACCTGCGGCATAGGGGTTCAGGCTGCTGCGGCGGTCATCAAAAAGCCAGTCCACCCCGGTTGTAACACAATTCCCCTTGGATGGACCAGAGGGGAATGGCGCGGTACGGAGCGCTGCATGGAGTGCGGTGACTGTCTGCTACATTGGACGGGGGGTATATGTCCCCTTACAGCCTGTACCAAAGGCCTGATAAACGGTCCGTGCGGCGGTGCATCCAACGGCAAATGCGAGCTTCACAAAGAGAAGGATTGCGGTTGGGAACTCATCTATAAGCGTCTGAAGGAACTGGGAAGGCTTGATCTATTGAAGAGGTTCATTCCGCCAAAAGACTACAACAAGATGAGGCCCAGACCCGAGATGCTTTCCACTTCCCTTTGGGCCCTTGAACAAAGGGATTAAGGAGGCAGACGATGGCTTTCAAGGAGGCATTGGAGAGCGGAAAGTTCGCGGTCACCGCCGAGGTGGGGCCCCTCAAGGGAACCGATACCACCGAGATCATGGAGGTGGCCGAGCTCTTGAAGGGCAAGGTGGACGGTGTGAACGTGACCGACCAGCAGAGTGCCGTGATGAGGCTGGGGTCCTTGGCCACCTGCCACCTCTTGGTCCAGAAGGGCCTCGATCCGATATTCCAGATGACCTGTCGTGACCGTAATCGGATTGCCCTTCAATCGGATCTGCTCAACGCCCATGTATTGGGGATAAGGAACGTGTTGGCCATCACCGGTGACTATCCCACCTTGGGGGATCACCCCGACGCCAAGGCGGTCTACGATCTGGACTCGGTGCAGCTCGTCTGGACCATCAACCGGATGAACCAGGGTTACGATCTGGCGGGGAACGAACTCGAGGGGAAGACTGATTTCTTCGTCGGGGCGGTGGTGACCCCCATCACCGACACCGAGGCCGCCTTTGAACTGCAGCTCATCAAGATGGAGAAGAAGATCGAGGCGGGGGCCAGATTCTTCCAGACCCAGGCGGTTTATGACGTGGACGCCTTCGCCCGCTTCATGAAGAGGGCCGAGGGATTCGGAGTGCCGGTTCTGGCAGGTATCATACCCCTCAAGTCCGTAGGTATGGCCCGCTACATGAACAAGAACGTGGCAGGGGTCTTCGTCCCCGAGCACCTCATCGAGGAGATGTCCAAGGCCGAGGACAAGGCCCAAAAAGGCCTCGAGATCGCAGCTCGCCTGATCAAGGACCTGAAGGACCTCTGCCAGGGGGTCCACATCATGGCCATCGGCTGGGAAAAGAAGGTCCCAGAGATCCTAGAGCTGGCCGGCCTGGCCTGATGGTGAGCCAAAGCCGTAGATGTTGTGCCCCTTGGAGTTTGGCTCCAAGGGGCTTTTCTCCCTCGCAAGAAGGGGATAAGCTGAGAAGAATGGATTTAGCCTGTAAAAGATGCCGAGGAAGGCCGTAATAGGAATAGGCAACCTACTTCTCAAGGACGAAGGGGTGGGGGTCCACGTGGTGAGGGTCCTTGAAGGGAGGGAGTTGCCCCCAGGGGTGGAGGTGATCGACGCGGGCACGGCCACCATGGAACTGCTGCCCCTCCTTCAGGAGGCTGAAAGGGTCGTGGTGATCGATGCCATAAAAGCGGGAGGGGAGCCGGGGACCGTTTACAGGGTCAGCCCCGAGGACCTCATGGCCACCGAGGACCGTCCCCTTAGCCTCCATCAGGTGGGGTTGTTGGAGGTCCTTGAGATGGCGAGGCAGTTGGGCTCTCGGGCCGAGGTGGTGATCATCGGAGTGGAGCCCAAGGAGATCTCTTGGGGCATGGAGTTGACGCCGGAGATCGCTGCCAAGGTCCCGAAGGTGGCGGATCTGGCCCTGCAGGAGCTGGAGGGGTGAGGTGCACGAACTGGCCATCGCCCAGAGCCTTTTGCAGATCTTGGAGGAGGAGGCCCTCGCCCATGGGGCTAAAAGGGTGACGAAGGTCAAGGTAAGGGTAGGGGTCCTGAGCGGGGTGATCCCCGAGGCCTTGCGGTTTGCCTTCGAGGTGGCGAGTCGCGGCGGAGTGGCCGAGGGGGCGGATCTGGAGATCGAGGAGGTTCCTTTGAGGATCAGGTGCGGTGCCTGCGGCGGGGAGTTTGAGGACGGGGGGCCCTTTTTGGTCTGTCCTCGTTGTGGCAGAGAGGCCGAGCTCCTGTCAGGCCGGGAGCTCGAAATAGAGAGCATGGAGATCGAAGATGGAGGTCAAGGTAGTTAGGGATATTCTGGAGGTCAACGAGGTCATCGCCCAGGAGAACCAGCGGGTCTTTTCGGAACGGGGTATCTACGTCCTCAACCTCATGGGGAGCCCGGGCACGGGCAAAACCACCCTGCTCGAAAGGACGCTGGAGCGGCTCCGAGGCCGCTGGAAGGTGGGGGTGATCGAAGGGGACATAGCCACCAGCCAGGACGCCGAACGGATAGCCAGGCACGGGGTTCCCACGGTCCAGATCAACACCGGTGGTGCCTGCCATCTGGACGGCAACATGATCCGGGGGGCCCTCGGGGAGCTGGACCTCGAGGGTCTCGACCTCCTGGTGGTGGAGAACGTGGGCAACCTGGTCTGCCCGGCTGAGTTCCGCATCGGCGAGGACGACAAAGTGATGATCCTCTCGGTCACCGAAGGGGAGGACAAGCCCCTCAAATACCCCCTGATGTTCCAGGTCTCCTCGGCCCTTCTGCTCAACAAGATGGACCTTCTGCCCTATGTGGACTTCGATCTTGAGCGCTTCAGGCAGTACGCCCTCAAGGTCAACCCCCGCCTCGAGATCATGGAGGTATCATGCAAGACCGGCGAGGGTCTTGACCGCTGGGTCCAGTGGCTCGAGGGACGGATCTCGAAGAAGAGGGGATGAGAAGGCTTCACATCCTCATCCAGGGGATCGTTCAGGGGGTGGGTTTCCGCCCCTTTGTTTACGGCCTGGCGAGCCGACACGGGCTCAAGGGGTGGGTGCTTAATGACGAAAGGGGGGTCCAAATCGAGGTCGAGGGGTCCGAGGAGGAGGTGGAGCGCTTCCTCGAAGGTCTTCACCGACCCCCACCTTTGGCCAGGATAGAGAGCATCCGCGTCGAGGACCTCCCCCCCGTCGGGTATGAGGGCTTTGAAATTCGGGAGAGTCAGAAGGGGGAAGGGCGTTCCACCTTGATCTCCCCGGACATCGCCACCTGTGACGATTGCCTCCGGGAGCTCTTCGACCCCGGGGATCGCCGCTATCGCTATCCCTTCATAAACTGCACCAACTGCGGCCCACGCTTCACCATCATCCGCGACATCCCCTACGACCGGGAGAACACCACGATGGCCCCCTTCCGGATGTGTCCCGACTGCCTACGGGAATACCATGACCCCATCGACCGGCGTTTCCACGCCCAGCCCAACGCCTGTCCCGTGTGCGGTCCCCGGGTGGAGTTGCTCCGGGCTGATGGTGAGAAGGTGGAGGTCCCTGACCCTCTGGCCGAGACGGTACGCCTCCTTCGGGAGGGCCGGATCGTGGCCATCAAAGGGCTCGGGGGCTATCACCTGGCCTGCGATCCCTTCAACGAGGAGGCGGTATCCCGCCTCAGGCGCAGAAAGTACCGTGAGGACAAGCCCTTTGCCCTGATGTGCAGGGATCTCAAGACCGCTTCAGAGCTCTGCTACCTGACAGAAGGGGCGAAGGAGTTGCTCTTCTCGAGGGAACGCCCCATCGTGATCCTGGAGCGAAGGCCTGAGACTCCGGTGGCTCCCTCGGTGGCCCCCGGCCACAGGACCTTGGGGTTAATGCTCCCCTACACGCCCCTTCACCACCTGCTGTTTTCCGA
>CAZGDM010000055.1:6704-9008 GCA_964525275.1 uncultured Thermodesulfobacteriota bacterium
AGGCAGGCAGGTCCTGGCCTGTGGGGCGGAACTCAAGAACACCTTCTGCCTCACCAAGGGGGATCACGCCTTCCTCAGCCACCACATCGGGGATCTGGAGAACTTCGAGACCCTGCGGTCCTTCGAGGAGGGGGTGGAGCACTTTAAGAGGCTTTTTGAGATCGAGCCCGAAGTGGTGGCCTATGATCTCCACCCTGACTACCTTTCCACCCGCTACGCCCTGGAGCTGGACTTGCCAAAGGTGGGGGTCCAGCACCATTACGCCCACGCCCTGAGCTGCATGGCTGAGCATGGCCTTGAAGGCCCGCTGCTCGCCGTGGTGATGGATGGCACGGGTTATGGCGCCGATGGTGCCGTATGGGGCTGTGAGTTCATGGAGGTTCACCTCCAGGGCTACAGGCGTTTAGGCCATCTCAGGTATATTCCCCTCCCCGGGGGGGACAGGGCGGTGAAGGAGCCCTGGAGGATGGCCGCGGTCTACCTTCAGCGGGCCTTCGGGAGCCTGGAGGCGCTCGACATCCCCTTCAGGAGGCGCCTTGAGGGCCGCGGGTGGGAGGTCATCCAGAGGGCCGTGGCGGCGGGGCTCAACTCCCCACCCTGCTCGAGCATGGGGAGGCTCTTCGATGCGGTGAGCGCATTGCTGGGGGTGAGGGAGGTGGTCAACTACGAGGGACAGGCTGCCATCGAGCTCGAACAGATGGCAGATGAGACCGCCGGGGGGAGCTACCCCTTCACCGTGGACGATGACCTCGTGGTCGACCCCGACCCCATGATCAGGGCCATCGTGGAGGAAATCAAGAAGGGCATCCCCAAGGCCGAGATCTCCATGCGCTTTCACCGGACGGTGGCCGAGATGATCCTCGAGGTCTCGCGGCGAATGCGGGAGGTCACGGGATGGGAGGAGGTCATCCTCAGCGGCGGCTGCTTCCAGAACCTGTTGTTGCTCCGACTCAGTTGTGAGATGCTCGAGGCCGATGGCTTCAGGGTCTTCATCCAACGGCAGGTCCCCCCTAACGACGGAGGGATCTCTCTGGGACAGGCCCTTTATGCCCGCTTGTGGGAGGGATGAGGGAATGTGTCTCGGCATCCCTGGAAAGGTGGTGGAGCGGGAGGGCGATTTCGCCGAGGTGGAATTCGGTGGTGTCCGGAGGAAGGTGAGCCTGCTCTTCTGCCCCGAAGCCCAGGTGGGGGATTACGTGCTGGTCCATGTGGGCTTCGCCATTCAGCGCCTGGAGGAAGAAGAGGCCCTTGAAACCATGAAGCTCTTCGAGGAGCTCTTGGAGGGCATGGAGCACCAGGAGGAAACCCCTTGAAGTGGCGTAGGGACGACCCCGAAAGGGCCCAGATCCTGGTCCGCCAGATCGACGAGCTGGCGGACGGCCCTGTCCGGCTGATGGAGGTCTGCGGCACCCATACGGTCTCTATCTTCAGGGCCGGGATTCGGGCGATGATGCCCGCGGGGGTGGAGCTCATCTCGGGTCCGGGGTGTCCTGTCTGTGTCACCCCCACAGGGGAGATAGATCGGGCCCTCGAGCTGGCAAAGAGCCCTGATGTGGTCCTCCTAACCTTCGGGGATCTGATGAGGGTCCCGGGGAGTCAGGGGTCCCTTGAGGGATGCAGGGCCGAAGGGGGTGACGTGCGGGTGATACTCTCGCCCCTTGACGCCGTGGAGGTAGCCCAGCGGGAGAGGGAGCGAAAGGTGGTCTTTTTCGCCGTCGGTTTCGAGACGACCTCCCCTGCCATCGCCGCGGCGGTCAGGGAAGCACAACGACGCGGACTCGAAAACTTCTATCTCCTCAGCGCCCAGCGCCTCATCCCTCCAGCCATTAGGGCCCTCCTTGAAGGGGGGAGGGTGGGGATCGACGGTTTCATCCTGCCGGGCCATGTGAGCGTCATCATCGGTAGCCGCCCTTACGAATTTATCGCTCGCGAGTTCGGCATCCCCGCGGTGATCACGGGGTTTGAGCCCTTGGACATCCTCGAGGGGATCTGGATGTTGCTCAAACAGAGGAAGGAGGGGCGGGCTTCGGTCGAGATCCAGTACCGGCGTGCCGTGAAGGAGGAGGGCAACCCCCGGGCCCTGGCCATGATGGAGGAGGTCTTCGAGGAGGTGGACGCCCGCTGGCGTGGCCTGGGCGTCATCCCCTCAAGCGGCCTTGTCCTGAGGGAGGATTTTTCCCACATGGACGCCGTGGAGGTCTTCGGACTCCCCTACCGGGATAGCCCCGATCCCCCCGGATGCCTTTGCGGGGAGATCCTCCAGGGGTTGAAAAGGCCGCCCGACTGCCCCCTCTTCGGGCGCAG
>CAZGDM010000055.1:9108-11026 GCA_964525275.1 uncultured Thermodesulfobacteriota bacterium
GGGAGATCCTCCAGGGGTTGAAAAGGCCGCCCGACTGCCCCCTCTTCGGGCGCAGATGCAGGCCCGAGACCCCCGTGGGGCCGTGCATGGTCTCCTCGGAGGGGACCTGTGCCGCCTATTACAAATACGGAGGTGATGGTGGGTAAAGAAGGGAGGATCTTATTGGCCCACGGATCGGGGGGGAGGGCGACCCATCAGCTTCTGCGGGAGCTGTTCTTGCCCGCCCTTGACAACGAGGTCCTGAGGGCCCTGGACGACAGTGCTCTGCTGACCCCTAAGGGGGGGCGCCTCGCCTTCACCACCGATTCCTACGTGGTCAAGCCCCTCTTCTTCCCGGGGGGCGACATCGGGCGCCTCGCCCTTTGTGGCACGGTGAACGACCTGGCCATGATGGGGGCCAGGCCCGTGGGCTTGGCGGCCTCCTTCATCCTGGAGGAGGGCTTTCCCCTGGAGGACCTGGAGAGGATCCTCGCCTCCATGGCCCGGGCCGCCGAGGAGGCAGGGGTGAAGGTGGTCACCGGGGATACCAAGGTGGTGGAACGGGGCGCGGCCCAGGGGCTTTACATCACCACTTCAGGGGTAGGGGTGATCCCCGATGGGGTCGATATACGGGGCTCGAAGGCGCGGGCCGGGGACGTGGTCCTCGTAAGCGGCCCCCTCGGGGATCACGAGATAGCGGTGCTCGTGTCACGGGGTGACTTCTCGCTGGAGGGGGAGATCAGGAGCGACTGCGCGCCGCTGAACGGCCTCGTGGAGAGGATGCTCGAAGCCTCAAAGGACATCCACGTCCTTAGGGATCCCACCCGCGGCGGCCTCGCCACCACCCTATGGGAGATCGCCAGGGCCTCAGGGGTCGGGGTAGTTATCGATGAGGAGAAGATCCCGCTGCGGGAGGAGGTAAAGGGGGTCTGTGAACTCCTCGGTTACGATCCTTATTACCTCGCCAGCGAGGGCAGGCTTCTGGCCTTTGTGCCACAGGGGGAGGCCGAGAGGGTCCTGGAGGCGATGAAGTCCCACCCCTTGGGTCGAGAAGCGGCAATCATAGGTAGGGCGGTGGAATCCCCTCAAGGGAGGGTGCTCCTGCGGACCAAGATAGGTGGACACCGGTTGCTCGAGCCCCTGAGTGGAGAGCAGTTCCCCCGCATTTGTTGAGGCCTTTCTTGACCCTCCTGTGGGAGAGATTAAAATAAGGTTTGAAAAAGGACGAAGATGAGGGGCGTTTTGTCGAGAGAGGGTTTGTGTGAGGGAATCTCACGGGGGCTGGAGGATCGATTTTGCAGGGCCCTCGTGGAGATGAGCAACGACGCCATCCTGGTCTTTGAGGCAGATGGCACCATCATCTTCGCCAACAAGATGGCCACCGTGATGATGGGCCTCCCCGAGGAGGAGCTGATAGGCAGGGACGTCTTTTCCCTCCTCGGAGAGGATAGGAGGACGGCCGTAGCGGACCTCAGGAGGGAGGGGGATAAGGTCTGTGAAGAGCTCAGCTTTTCCACCCCCGCAGGAGAGAAAAAGGTCGCTTACACCTGTTTCCTCCTCGTGAGTGAGAAGGAGAGGAAATATTGTGTTTACCTCACAGACATCACCCCGCGGAAGGAATTCGAGGAGAGGCTTCAGGCCTCCGAGCGTCGTTACCGGGAGCTCTTCGAGAAGGTCCAAGAGGGGGTCTTCGTGAGTACAGTCGAGGGGCGTTTCCTCGATTGCAATCAGGCCTTCTTGGAGATGCTGGGGTACGAATCCAAGGAGGAGCTCCTCAAGATCTACATCCCGACCGACCTCTACGTAAATCCGGAAGACCGCAAGGTGCTTCAGGAGCGGATAGAGCGGGATGGCTACATCAAGGACTGGGAGGTGGAGTTCAAACGCAAGGACGGCTCCAAGATCACGGTGCTCCACACGGCCCACGCCTTGAGGGACG
>CAZGDM010000056.1:0-10992 GCA_964525275.1 uncultured Thermodesulfobacteriota bacterium
AGACCTATTTGACTTCCCCTTGGCCTTGTGATATCGGCAAAGGCGATGATCGTCCGCAACCTAAACGACCCCGAAGTGATACGAACCAGCTACATCGCCCACGGGGGTGCCTTAGCCAGGATGGTGATGACAAGCAGTTTCCTCCAAGGGATGGAGTTCCTCGCCTATGCCATTCTGCCACCGGGTCATGAGATCGAAGAGCACATCGATCCGGTGGAGGAGATCTACTTCGTCCTAAAGGGGCGAGGCATCATGCGGGTGGAGGACGACGAAAGGGAGGTAAGGGAGCGGGATGCCATCTGGATCCCGGCCGGTTCAGCCCACTCCTTGAGGAACCACACCCAGGAGAAGATGGAAATCCTCGTCATCGCTGCCTACCCCAGACGGAGATGAAATACTCCCACCTCTTTTCCCCGGGCCATATCGGACCCCTGCGGACCAAAAACCGCATAAAGTACGCCGCCACCGTCACCAATTTCAACTACCGAAACGGATATGTCTCGGATCGTGAGGTGGCCTATATGGAGGCCCAAGCTGAGGGAGGAGCAGGGATCGTCACCACCCAGGGCGCTTATCCGGACCCCAAAGGGGAGGGAAAGGGCTTTATGGGCCAGATGGCCATCTACGACGACCGCTTCATACCGGGACTCGCCAGGATCGCCGAGGCAATCCACAGGCACGGGGCCCTGGCGGCCCTTCAGATCATGCACTGTGGCAGGGAGGGGGGAGTAGAGCTGGATTACTGCGTGATGCCGTCAGTGGTCCCTCAACGGCTTTCCTACTTCAAGCCCCCTCGAGAGATGACCCTTCAAGAGATAGAGCACGCGGTGAAGGACCATGTGGCGGCGGCCCGGCGAGCTATAGAGGCGGGGTTTGACATCGTCGAGATCTCGGGGATCGTAGGATATCTGATTTCCACGTTCATCTCTCGCTACACCAATCGGCGCAAAGACCGATATGGGGGAGACCTACGCTCTCGGTGTCGCCTTATGGTCGAGGTAATCCAGGGGATAAAGGCCGAAGTGGGCGACAAAGTCCCCGTGGGTATAAGGCTTTGCGGGCTCGAGCTGCTGGATGACCGCGGTGGGAACACCCCAGAGGAGAGCCTCGAGACCTTCAAGATCGCCGAAGAGGCCGGTGCCGACTACGTCAGCGTCACCATAGGTTGGCACGAGTCTGCCCGCTCGGTGATCACCAGGGACGTCCCCATGGGGTATTGGCTCCCCGTGGCCCGGCGGGTGAAAGAGGTGGTGAAGATCCCCGTGATGATGGCCTTCCGTATCTTCACCCCGGAGCTGGCCGAAGAGGCCCTCAGCCGCGGCGATATAGACTTCTGGGAGGTCTGCCGTCCCATGATCGCCGACCCCCAGCTACCCAAGAAGGCTGCAGAGGGCAGGGAACATGAGGTAGTGCCGTGCGTGGTCTGCAACCTATGCTTCTCCCGCCTCTATTATCACCAACCCATCATGTGCACTGTACGCCCCACCCTTGGACACGAAGGGGAGCCGGAATGGGGTTATCGTGGCCTTCCTAAGGCCCCCCGGAGGAGAAAGATACTGGTAGTGGGAGGAGGCCCGGCAGGGCTTCAGTTCGCGGCCACAGCCGCCAAAAGGGGCCATGAGGTGGTCCTCATGGAAGGAAGCGCTGAACTGGGCGGCAGTTTGCTTCTGGCCTCAAGGGTAGAACGAGGCGATGAAGAACTCCTCCGCTTCGTGTCCTACTTGAAAGGGGAATGCGAGAGGAGTGGCGTCGAGCTCCTGGTCGGCCGCGAGGCCTGTCCAAAAGACGCGGAGGGATTCGACCTTACAGTGCTCGCCCATGGGGCCCGCTACATCAAACCCTTCCCCGAAGCCATCACCCCCAAAGAGGTCCTTTCCCCTTCCCTTACCCCGGGGCGGGCGGCGGTGATAGGGGGAGAAGGGGTTGGTGTGGCCTTGGCCCTTTATCTGTCCTCCAGGGGCTTCCAGGTAGCCATCATCGAGGAAGCGCCGAGGATTGGTAGGGACGTGAACCCCTTTTACCTCTGGCGATACATCCAAATCCTCAAAAAGAGAGGGGTACAGATCCTCACGGGCAGCAGACCTCTGGTCCTCGATCAGGGGAAGCTCCTCCTTTCCCATCCAGGAGGCGAGCGAGCCCTGGAGGTGGACTTGGTGATAACCGCCCTTAGGGAAGACAGGTCCTCAGAACTACAGGCATGGATGGCTCACGCCCCACAGGTCCTGCTGGTGGGCGACGCCAGGCGCCCCAGGCGACTCCACAACTCAGTACACGAGGCCTACAGGATCGCAAAGGACCTTTAGAAGATGATTCCCGTTGTGAACAAGAGGATATGTACCGGATGTGGTAAATGCCTTCAGGTATGCCCTCCCAGGGCTTTGGAACTGCGGGAGGGAAAGGCGACCATCGACGAAGAGTTCTGCGAGGAATGCGGCATATGCGCTGCCCACTGCCCCGAAGGCGCCATCGCCATACCTTGGCCCGAGTTTGTTCCACATAATGAACAAATTTCTTGACTATTCCCGGCTTTTCCTGATATTTTCAGAAAAAATCACATTTTGGAGTTCGTAATGGCGAACAAATACTTCATCGACGAAGATCGTTGCACGGGGTGTCTCGCTTGTGTGGAGAACTGTCCCGCTGGGGCCCTGAGGGCCGAGGTTAGGGAAGAGTGGGTCAAGGTGCTGCACAACCCCATTCGATGTGCTCGCTGTGGGCTCTGCTGGAGGAATTGCCCTGAAGGGGCGATCTCCTTGGAGGACCTGACAGAAGGGAGGTGGCTGGAGACAGCTCGCGTGAAACTCCTGTTCTGCGAACGGTGTGGAGCTGTGCTCGGAGGGAGGAAACACGCCGAGGTCCTCCCAGAGGGACGGAGGCTCTGCGAGCGATGTCGGAGGCTGGCCGAGGGACAGCGGTGGGCACAGTGGATAAGGCCGAAGGAGGCACTTCGATGATCGTGGCGGAGGAGAAACCCTTAGAGGAGATCCTTGAGGCCATAAAGGGTTACAGGCGTATTTTGGTCCTCGGTTGCAACACCTGTGTCGCTGTCTGCCTGGCCGGGGGGGATCGCCAGGCGAGGCAGCTCGCCTCCCTAATTGAGGCCAAGGTCCCTTTTGCGGAGGTCCCTCCTGTGGTAACGGCGGAGGCGGTGGAGCGGCAATGCGAGCCGGATTTCTTGCAAAAGGACCTGGAGAGGTGGCAGTCGAGTTTCGACGTGGTGGTCTCCCTGGCCTGTGGCGCGGGGGTCCAGACGCTGGCGGAGCTTCTGCCCAACACCCCCGTAGTTCCGGCTCTGAACACTGTCTTTATCGGTTCCTACGCGGGAGACGGCACCTGGGTGGAGATGTGCAGGGCCTGTGGCGACTGCATCCTGGAGCGCACCGGCGGCATATGTCCCGTTACCCGATGCGCCAAGGGGCTACTGAACGGACCGTGTGGCGGCGCAAAGGAGGGCCACTGCGAAGTCGACCCCGAAAAACCCTGTGCTTGGCAACTCATCTACGAGCGCCTGAAACGGCTTGGCCAACTGGAGCGCTTGCGGGAATTTGTCCCGCCCAAACGATGGGCCTTAGGTCGTAGGGAAGGCGGACCGAGACGGAGGACCCGCAGCGACGTAACTTTACCGGCCTTCGGAAAAGGGGTCCCTTAGGAAGAGGGTCTCTTGGCGCTCTGCTCCCACCGAAATTAGGTAAAAAGGCACCCGGAGCAGCTCCTCGAGCCTCTCCACGTAACGTCTGGCAGCGGGAGGGAACTCCTCAAGCGACCTCTTGCCCTTGAGGTCTTCCTCCCAGCCTTCCATCTCCTCGTAAATTGGCTCACAGCGGGCGACCAATTCAGCCCCCCCGGGGAATTCCTCTACCACCTTGCCCTCCAGGCGGTAGGCAGTACAGATTTTCACGGTCTGCAACCCCGTCAGTGTGTCGAGCTTGGTGAGGGCCAACCCCCCCATGCCGTTGACCCTCACGGCGTGTCTGACCGCCACTGCGTCGAACCAGCCGCAACGTCGGGGCCTCCCTGTAGTGGCCCCGTATTCCCCTCCACGCTCCCTAAGGTATTCACCCGTCGCATTTCTGAGCTCCGTGGGGAAGGGACCCCCTCCTACCCGGGTGGTGTAGGCTTTGACGACCCCCAGAACGAAGTCGATCTGGGTCGGGCCAATACCGGCTCCGCAGCAGGCATTACCCGCCACGGTGTTGGAGGAGGTCACATAGGGGTAGGTACCATGATCCACATCGAGCAGCGCCCCTTGAGCTCCCTCAAAGAGGATCTTCCTCCCCTTTGTTATCTCCTCGGCCAAAAAAAGAGAGGTGTTGGTTATATAAGGACGCAATTTTGCGCCGTAGCTGAGGAGGGATTCGAGCAGTGGCTCCAGCTCCAGGGAATCCCCTCCGAGGACCCGGGTGATGTAGGGGTTCTTCTCCTCCAAGGCCCGGGAGAGCTTCTCCCGAAGGACGTCCTCCCGCAGCAGGTCCCCGACGCGGATCCCGATCCGCCCTACCTTGTCCTCATAGGCAGGGCCAATGCCCCTACCCGTGGTCCCCAAGGGTTTGGAACTGCGGCCCTCTCTACCCCGATCGATTGCCTTGTGATAGGGCATCACAACCTGGGCCGCCTCGCTCACCAGAAGCTGGGCGTCATCCTGAAGGTAGCCCCTCGACTTCAGCTCCTGGATCTCCCGAAGCAACTCCTCCGGGTCCACCACGACGCCGTTTCCGATCACACAGCGCTTTTCCGGTCGGAGGATCCCGGATGGAATGAGGTGAAAGACGAACTTCTCCCCGCCGACCACCAGGGTATGGCCGGCGTTGCTTCCGCCCTGAAAGCGCACGATTACATCGGCATCCTCCGCCAAGAGATCGACGATCTTCCCCTTCCCCTCATCCCCCCATTGGGAACCCACCACCACTACACAGGGCATCGGCCCCTCCCTTCAAAGCTGGACCAACTTCACCCCGAGCACATGGGGCAAAGCCTCGAGGGATTTCAGCACCTCCGGATCGGGTACGGCGTCGAGGTGCAATATGCAAAGGGACTTTCCCCCCACGGCGTCGCGGCCGAACTGCATATTGCCGATGTTTATCCCCTTGGCCCCCAACGTGGTCCCGATATTGCCGATAACCCCGGGGCGGTCCTCGGTGTCGATCAGCAGGATGGTGCCTTCGGGGACTGCTTCCACCGTGTACTCGTTTATGGTCACGAGTCGCGGCTCTTTCTTCCCGAAGAGGGTCCCCGCCACGACATGCTCCCCTCCGTCACCCTCACCTTTGAGGGTGATGAGGCTGGTGAAGTCCGCCGCCTCGCTCACCTTGGATTCGCTGTACTCGATCCCCCTGTCCCGGGCAACAAAGGGGGCGTTCACCTCGTTGACCCCTTCCTCCATGTAAGACCTGAGCAATCCCGTGAGGGCCGCTGCGGTGATGGGGGCCACATTGTAGCGGGTCACCTCCCCTTGGTATTCGATGGTGAGCCTCCTGACGGGAAAGGGAGCGGTTTGAGCGAAGAAGGCCCCCATCTGCTTGGCAAGCCTGAGGAAGGGTCCAATGGTTGCGAGGGTTTCGGCGTCCACCGACGGGACGTTTACGGCGTTACGCACAGTACCTGTGGTGAGGAACTCCACCACCTGCTGGGCTATGGCCCGAGCCACGTTGAGCTGCGCCTCACTGGTAGAGGCCCCGAGATGGGGGGTGCAGACCACGTTGTCAAGCTGCAAGAGGGGGTGATCCGCTGGCGGAGGCTCCTGGACGAAGACATCAACGGCAGCGGCCCGCACCTTGCCGCTACGGCATGCCTCAGCCAGGGCCTCCTCATCGACTATGCCTCCACGGGCACAGTTGATGATCATCACCCCGTCCTTCATCTTGGAGATGGCCTCGCGGTCGATCATCCCCTCGGTCTCCTTGGTCTTGGGGACGTGAACGGTGACGAAGTCAGATCGCCTGAAGAGTTCCTCGAGATCCACGAGTTCAATCCCCTTCTGGGCGGCCATCTCCTGGGAGATATAGGGGTCGTGGGCTATTACCACCATCCCAAGGCCCTGGGCTTTGGCGGCCACGATCCGACCGATGTTGCCGAGGCCGATCACCCCGAGCGTCTTCCCCTCGACTTCCACCCCCACGAAGCGCTTCTTCTCCCATCTGCCGGCTTTCATGGAGGCGTTGGCCTGGGGGATGTTGCGCGCGATGGCCAGGAGCAACCCGATGGTATGCTCGGCAGCGGCCATGGAGTTGCCACCAGGGGTGTTCATCACCACTATGCCCTTCTTGGTGGCCGCCTCCACGTCTATGTTGTCCACTCCAGCACCGGCCCTACCGATGACCTTCAGGCGCTCGGCCCGTTCGATCACCTCGGCGGTGACCTTGGTGCTCGAGCGCACGATCAGGGCGTGGTATTGTCCGATGACGGAGGCCAGCTCCTCGGGCTTCAAACCCGTCTTGACCTCCACCTCTATCTCCTCAGCCCCCTTGAGGATCTCCAATCCCTGGGGGGAGAGCTCATCCGCCACCAGGACCTTCATCTTCTCCATCGGTTTTTTCCTCCCTATGCACTGAAGACCTGTTGGGCGGCCTTCACCCCTGCACCGAGCTCCACGGAATAGCCCATCCTCTTGAGCTCCACCTCAAGGGCGGCGACCACCTGCAGTACGTCCACCGGCTGGAAGTAGCCCATATGGGCTATTCGGATGATCTTCCCCTTTAAATGGGCCTGTCCTCCGGCCACAACCAGGCCGAATTCGTCCTCCAAGGCCCTCTTCAATTTGACCCCGTCCACCCCTTGAGGCACCCTGATGGCCGTGAGCGTCGGGCTCGGCACCTCCGCCAGGAGCTCGAGCCCGAGGGCCTTGGCGGCCTCACGGGTGGCCTTGGCGAGGAGCTCATGGCGCCTGAAAACTCCCTCGAGCCCTTCCTCCCGGATCATTCGCAGGGCTTCTCGCAATCCCACGACCAGTGAAATGGCGGGGGTGAACTGGCTCTGATTCTTCCGCTGGGAGGCCCGCTCTTTTTTAAGGTCGAAATAGTACTTGGGCAAAGTGGAGCGCTCCACAAATCCCCAGGCTTTTTCACTAAGGGCGATGAAACCCAGGCCAGGAGGCAACATCAGGGCCTTCTGAGAACCAGTAACCATCACGTCAATTCCCCAACGGTCCATGGGCAGATCCACCGCTCCCAGAGCACTTATGGCATCCACCACCAAGATGGTCCCCTCCCTGTCCCTCACCAGATCGGCCAGCTCCTTCACCGGATGGAGGACCCCGGTGGAGGTCTCACAGGCCTGCACCAACACCGCTCGCAGGGAGGGGTCCGCCTCGAGGGTCCGTTCGACCAGGATGGGGTCCACCGCCTCACCCCACGTCACGTCCAGGGGTACCACCCTGAGGCCATAGGCCTCGCAGATCTCCCCCCACCGCTCACCGAACTTCCCCCCTCTTATCACGAGGACACCGTCCCCAGGCGAAAGGGTGTTGACGATCGCCGCCTCCATGGCTCCCGTGCCGGAGGAAGCCAGCACCAAGACGTCCTGTTCCGTCTGGAAGATGTACTTCAGTCCCTCGCGGACCTCGGCGAAGATCTCCTCATAGGCAGGGTCACGATGGTGGACGAGAGGCTGAGCCATGGCCAACAACACCCGCTCCGGGACAGGTGTGGGCCCCGGGGAGAAAAGCTGCTTTTTGAACATCGATTCCCTCCTCAACTTTGGATGGTTTTGAGGAATGCCCCCTCCACGAAGGGGGCATTTTAGAGAAAAGGACCCCATAAGTCAATTGTGACAAAGCAGCATTTTGCACCCAGAGAACGTTGACAAAGAAGGGCTTTTTCTCTATATATGTGAAAAATTTTACGAAAAGGGGTGTGACATGAAAGAAGTCGTCATCGTGAGCGGGGTAAGGACACCTATAGGGAGCTTTGGAGGGACTCTGAGGGATGTATCGGTGGTGAAGCTCGGTTCCTTGGTCATCAAGGAGGTGCTGAAGAGGGCAGGTCTCAGGCCGGAACCCGCCTCTGACGTCCTCGATGTCGCCCCTGACCCCCTGAAGGGCAAAGGGCTCACGGAGTTGGAACGACAACATCAGGATTGGGACGAGGGCCTTCGGCCAGTGCACGTCGACGAGGTGATCATGGGAAACGTCCTTCAGGCGGGCCAGGGCCAAAACGTGGCGCGGCAGGCCACCATTTACGCAGGTCTTCCCAAGGAGACCAATGCCTTTACCGTCAACAAGGTATGTGCCTCAGGGCTCAAGGCCATAGCCCTTGGGGCCCAGGCGATCATGCTGGGAGAAGCCGAGGTAGTAGTTGCTGGCGGCATGGAGAATATGAGTGGCGTCCCCTACGGCCTGCCCAAGGCCAGGTGGGGTTATAGAATGGACGTAAACGCCAAAGGGGAACTGCTCGACTTGATGGTCTACGACGGCCTGTGGGAGATCTTCTACGGCTATCACATGGGATACACCGCGGAGAACATCGCGGAACTTTACGGCATTAGCCGTGAGGAACAGGACAAATTGGGGCTTTTGAGCCATCAGAGGGCTCGAGCTGCCATCAAGGAGGGCATATTCAAGGAGGAGATCGTGCCGGTGCTGGTCCCTCAGAGGAAGGGGGAGCCGGTGGTCTTCGACACCGACGAACGGCCCATGGACACAAGTCTCGAGAAGATGGCCAAACTCCCCCCTGTTTTCAAAAAGGACGGCACGGTGACAGCTGGTAATGCCTCGGGGATAAACGACGCAGCCGCCGCGGTATTGCTCACCTCCAAGGAGAAGGCCAAAGAGCTCGGCCTCGAGCCCATGGCCACCATTCGGGCCTGGGCCTCCGGGGCGGTGGACCCCGCCTACATGGGCCTCGGTCCCATTCCAGCGGTGAGGAAGGTCCTGAAGAAGACCGGCCTCGAGATAAAGGACATAGACCTCATAGAACTCAACGAGGCCTTTGCCGCTCAGGCCATTGCCTGCATGAGGGAGCTGGGGATGAGCTTGGATAACACCAACGTCCACGGAAGCGGTATCTCCCTCGGCCACCCCATCGGTTGCACAGGGGCCAGGGTGATGGTGACGCTCCTCTATGAAATGAGGCGTAGGGGAGCCCGATGGGGGCTGGCTACCATGTGCATCGGGGGTGGTCAGGGGATGGCTATGATCGTCGAGAGGGAGGTCTGAAATGGCCTACGAGAACATCTTGGTAGAGGTCGAGGACGGCATAGCCCTTCTCAAGATCAACCGCCCCAAGGTGTTGAACGCCTTGAACAAGGCCACCCTTCTGGAGATCCAGCAGGCCCTTAGGGAACTCACCGAGCGCGAGGACGTGAGGGGCCTCATCATCACAGGGGAGGGAGAAAAGGCCTTCGTCGCCGGGGCGGACGTGGCCGAGATGGCCGAGATGACCCCCCAGGAGGCCCAGGAGTTTTCTCGCCTGGGACATGAGACCCTTAAGATGATCGAGGAGTTCCCCTGGCCGGTGATAGCGGCGGTGAACGGATATGCCTTGGGCGGGGGACTCGAGGTCGCCCTGGCCTGCGACCTCATCTTCGCCTCGGAAGGAGCCCGTCTGGGACTGCCGGAGGTCACCCTGGGGATCTTTCCGGGCTTCGGAGGCACCCAGAGGTTGCCGCGGCTCATAGGAAGGGCCCGGGCCCTGGAGGTAATCCTCACCGGGCAGATGTTCGAGGCCCAAAGGGCATACGAAATGGGGATGGTCAACCGGGTATGCCCTGCGGACAGGCTCCTTGAAGAGGCAAAAGAGGTGGCCCGACAAATGGCCAAAAACGGCCCCATAGCGGTTAAGATGGCCAAAAAGGTGGCGAAGGAAGGGCTGGATTCCACCCTGAGGGAGGGGGAAGAACTCGAAATCGAGGCCTGGGCCAACCTCTTTTCCACCCACGATCAAAAGGAGGGAATGAAGGCCTTCCTCGAGAAGAGGAAACCGTCCTTCCGGGGGGAGTGATCACGAAGGAGGGGGCTCCACGATCTTGACTTGGAGCTCCTTCTTCCTTCCTTTTCTCCACACCACGAGCGGTACCTTCCGCCCAACGGGTGTAGTGGCCACGAGGTTCCGCAATTCCCATGCCTCGCGGATCGTGCGGCCGTTGTACTTGAGGATGACGTCGCCCTTCCTCAGACCGGCCCGTTCGGCAGGGCTTCCGGGGTAAACCTCCACCACCAGCGCCCCCCGAGGCTCCTCGAGGTCGAAATGTTTGGCCAACTCCGGCGTGAGCTCCTGCACCGTGACCCCGAACCATCCCCTTATCACCCTGCCGTGGCGGATCAGCTCCCCCATCACCCAGCGGGCGATGTTGGAGGGGATGGCGAAACCGATCCCCTGATAGCCACCGGTGCGGCTCACGATGGCCGTGTTGATGCCGATGAGTTCGCCCCGCAAGTTCACCAGGGCGCCGCCGGAGTTGCCCGGATTGATGGCGGCATCGGTCTGGATGAAGTCCTCGTAGTCCACCAGTCCCATGTTGCTCCGGCCTTTGGCGCTGATGATTCCCATGGTGACCGTCTGCCCTATGCCAAAGGGGTTTCCTATGGCCAAGACCACGTCCCCCACCTGGGCGCGATCCGAGTCCCCGAAGGGCAAGGAAGGGAGGTCCTCCGCCTCTATCTTCAGCAGCGCCAGGTCGGTGTGGGGATCGACCCCTACCACTTGGGCTTCGAACTCGCGTTTGTCCACAAGACCCACCACCACTTGGGAGGCCTTCGCGATGACATGGTAGTTGGTGAGGATGTAGCCCTCGGGCGAGACGATCACGCCGGATCCAAGGCTCCGTTCTACGCGCTCCCGCGGGATGCCGAAGAAGCGGAAGAAATCCTCGCCGAAGAACTGCCGAAAGAAGGGATCCTGCCAGAAGGGAGAAGGGATGCCGCCCGGAGTGCGGTAAACCCTGAGGGTCGAGACGTTGACCACCGCCGGAATGGCCCTTTGGGCGGCGCGCCTTAAGGCCCCTTGTAGTTCTTCCAGCCCCGAAGCCCAGGCCAGGACGCGGAAGAACGCCAGAAGCCCC
>CAZGDM010000057.1:0-10728 GCA_964525275.1 uncultured Thermodesulfobacteriota bacterium
GCCCTGAGGATGCACTTCAGGCCGGAGTTCTTGAACCGCGTGGACGAGATCGTGGTCTTCCGCTCCCTCACGAAGGAGCAGCTCAAAAAGATCGTGGATCTTCAGCTGGCAAGGCTTAAGAAGCGGCTTGAGGAGAGAAGGATCTCCCTCGAGCTCACCGAAAGGGCCAAGGAACACCTGGCCGATATCGGCTACGACCCCAACTACGGCGCGAGGCCCCTCCGCAGGGCTATCCAGCGCGAGGTGGAGACTCCGCTCGCCTACAAGATCGTCGCCGGTGAAGTGAAGGAGGGCGACCGGGTGGTGGTGGATTTCGAAGACGGCCGCTTGATCTTCCGGGTAGAGGAATCCGCGGAATCGGAGGTTGTGGCCGAGGCGGCGAGCTGAGCCTCAGAGGAACCAGATACCCAGGACTCCCCAGCCCAGGGCCGCAAGGCCGAAGAACCAGGCGGCCCTGGGTTCATGTTCTTTGAGGCTTCCCCAGACGGCAGACAATAGCGCTGCAAGCCCTAGGGACCATAAGGCGAGGAAAGTGGCCCTCCATGGCTCGGTCCTGATGAAATGGCCCAAGGCCTTGAGGAGGAGCACCGTAGGCTCTCCCACGGTCGGCTGCTGAGCCATCCTCAGCCCTCCTTGGAGGGGTCAATGCCGAAGGGGGCCAGCTCCAGTTCCCACGCGATGGAGGGATCCCTCATCCTGCCGTACCCGAAGAGGTCGTCCAGGAAGACCCAAAGGGGGTTCAATGAAGGGGCGTGCTTGATGAAGCCTCGTATCACTTTGTGGCCCCAAAAACTCCCCTTTGTGAAGGGACACACGGCCTGACAGGAGGCACAGGAGGCCCCCGAGGCTATCCAGTAGCGGAGGCACCTCTTGCCGTCTACGTACCATTTGAGCGCCCCCGGGTTGCCCGTTTCGGAGGGGGGCTCGTATGTCCTGTCACCCTTTGAGATGGCCCCGGCGGGGCATCGCTCCGCACACTTCTTGCAGGTCTCGCAGAACTCGGTGACTCCGAAGTCCACAGGCCCATCGGGTACGAGAGGCATGTCCGTAAGGACCTTGCCGATGCGAACCGCTGGGCCGTAATCCGGCGTGATCAGAAGGCCGTTTCTCCCCAGTTGACCAAGCCCTGCATCTATGGCCAGGGGGACGCTGAGGGCAGTGCTGTTTTTGCAAGGGATGGCGTTATAGCCCATCATCCGGATGGCCTCCGCCATGGCTATGTCCGTTATCCCCATCCGCGCATAGGCCATGTTAGTGGCTATGCTCGTTGACAAAGAGGCGGGCCCCACCTGGGTCAAGAGCCGGTTCAGGTCTATGACCATGACGATGGCGTAGCGCACACTCTCTGGGATGATAAGCTCTGTCTCCGTCTCCTCCGGTTCCTCCACTTCCTTGAAGACTATCCGTTTCGTCTGGGGAGGGCCCGCATCGTAGATGTTCCTGCACGTCTCCTCGTATACCCACTTCCTGTTCAACTCGGCTATGCCCACCCTGTTGGCCCCTAGGAAGAGGGCCATTTGTTTGACCTTTTCTGTGAGATCGGCCGGATCGGGATTGGGTTCTGGTTTCCGTTTCAGCCCTGGGGGGACGTTTATCGGCCTCCAGCTGAGGAAGCCCTGGTTTTCATGCCCTTCCCCATATGGCTCGGTGAGCCTGTTCCAGGTGGAGGCACCGTTCCAAAGGCCGAGGAAGGCCCGCGCTTCCCTCCTGTCCTTCACCGGTATCCTCGTCCCTATCTTCGCCTCCTGGACGTTGGCCGTCAGTCTCTCAAGCCAGGCCTCAAACCAGGGCCTGCCCAGCTCTTCGGAAACCCTCTTGAAGGCCATATACCTCTCAGAAAACCGCTTTAAGTCCTCCCTACATCTGTAGATTTCCTCGGCCCCTCTTCCCATCGCTCCGTCCTCTGAGATCGCCAATATCAAAGCGGTGAGGCCGTGTCAAGCTTTTGTTTTGCATCAATTACGTACATCACATTTTGTTGTACGCTGGAATAAATTTGAAATTTGTGTTAGAGTTTCAAAAAGGAGAGATCCTTGAAAGTCCTTTTGGTATATCCACGGTATCCCACGACCTTTTGGAGTTTCCGTTACGCCCTTGAATTCATCTCCAGGAAGGCCTCTTTTCCCCCCTTGGGCCTTCTCACGGTAGCTGCCCTCCTGCCACCGAATTGGCAGCGTCGGTTGGTGGACATGAATGTGGACCCTTTGCGGCCAGAGGACCTCTCATGGGCCGACTACGTCTTCGTGAGCGCCATGGCGGTCCAGAGGGCATCGGCTGAGGAGGTGATAAAGAGGGCCAAGGCCGCGGGGAAGAAGGTGGTGGCTGGAGGGCCCCTCTTTACCCTTTCCCCCGACGAGTTCCCTGAGGTGGATCACTTGATACTCCAAGAGGCTGAGGCCACCCTTCCCCTTTTCCTACGGGACTTGGACAAGGGTGAAGCGAAGAAGGTCTACACGTCTTCGCAGTGGCCGGATATCACATCCTCCCCCGTCCCCCAGTGGGACCTCATAGACATGGAAAATTATGCGGCCATGTGCCTTCAGTACTCGCGAGGTTGCCCCTTTGACTGCGATTTTTGTGACATCTCCCTTCTCAACGGGCGGAAACCGAGGGTGAAGGCCGTTGGACAGGTGCTCAGGGAGCTTGAGGCCCTCTACGAAAGGGGCTGGCGGGATACGGTCTTCTTCGTGGACGACAACTTCATCGGTAAGCCCAGGGTGTTGAAGGACGAACTCCTTCCCGCCCTCATTCAGTGGATGAAGCGTAAGCGGTACCCCTTTTCCTTTCTGACCGAAGCCTCGATCGACTTGGCCGAGGACGGGAGGCTCATGCAGTTGATGGTAGAGGCTGGATTCGACTCGGTCTTCGTCGGCATCGAAAGCCCTGTGGAGGAGAGCTTGCAGGAGTGCAACAAGGTACAGAACAAAGGTAAGGACCTCCTCAAGGCGGTCAGGAAGATGCAGAGGGCTGGCCTTCAGGTGATGGGAGGCTTCATCCTCGGCTTTGACAGCGACCCCCCCACCGTTTTTCAAAGGCAGGTGGACTTCATCCAGCAAAGCGGAATCGTCACCGCCATGGTGGGGCTGCTCAATGCGCCGAAAGGGACTAAGCTCTATGAACGACTGCAGAGGGAGGGGCGGCTCCTCGGACAGGCTACGGGGGACAATACCGACTTCTCCATCAACTTCATCCCTCGGATGGGGCGGGAGAGGTTGATCGAGGGCTATCGGTGGGTTGTAGGAAGCATCTATGCGCCTTCGGCCTTTTACAAACGACTCATTACCTTCCTCAAAAACTACCATCCCCCGAAAAACATAGGTTATCCCCTCCGTCGCCATTACCTCAAGGCCTTTTTCAAGTCGTTGTGGACCCTGGGGATCAGGGGAAGTGAACGGTTTCATTATTGGAGAGCGCTTTTGTGGACCCTCTTCAAGCGTCCCCAGCTCCTGTCCCTATGTATAGGACTGGCCATCTACGGCTACCATTTCAGAAAGGTATTCGAAGGTCCTCCTGGAGACCATGAGGGAGGCGTTTGACAAGGTATTTGGCCTTCCTCTACCATGTAACCGTCATGGAGGACGTCCTCGCCATCATAAGGGAGGACCTCCAGCGGGTAGAGGAGGAGTTCAGGCGGCGGCTCAAGTCTCGTGTCCCCCTCATCACCCAGATAGCGGAACATCTGGTCAAGAGCGGCGGGAAAAGGCTGAGACCGGCGTTTCTGATCCTGTCGGCAAAACTGTGTGGCTACGAGGGCGATGCCCACATCCCCTTGGCCGGTGCGATTGAATTCATCCATACGGCGACCCTCCTTCACGACGATGTGATAGATAACGCCGAAGTGCGTCGGGGGAATCCCTCTGCCAACACCCTGTGGGGGAATGAAGCAAGCGTATTGGTGGGGGATTTTCTCTTTAGCCGTTCTTTCTCTATGATGGTGGAGGTCGGGGATCTCAGGATCCTTCAGGTGATGTCCCATGCGACGACCCTTTTAGCTGAAGGGGAGACCTTCGAATTGGTCAAGACGGCGGACCTCGCGATTACGGAGGAGGAGAATTTGGAGCTGATCGTCCAGAAGACGGCGAGCCTCATCTCCGCCGCCACCCGCATCGGGGCCATCCTCGGCGGGGTTCCTCGAGAACAAGAGGAGGCCCTGGCGGAGTACGGTCTAAAGGTGGGTATAGCCTTCCAACTCGTGGACGACTGTCTCGATTACATCGGTGAGGAGGAAGCCCTCGGGAAAAAGGTCGGTACCGATATCCGCGAGGGGAAGATCACCCTTCCCCTTATCCACACCCTCAAGGTGTGTTCCGAGGCGGAGAGGAAGCAAATCGGCGAGGTGGTCCTCGCATCGGAGGTACAGGAAGGGGATCTGCAGGCGGTTATCCAGTTGGTGGAGAGATACGGGGGCGTCCCCTACGCCATGGAACGGGCCCGGACCTTTGCCGAGGAGGGGAAGTTTCAACTTGAGGCCTTTCCCCCTTCCCCTGAGCGGGAAGCCCTTTTGGCCCTCGCCGATTATGTCGTGTCCAGGACCTATTGACGCCGTACTTCCTCGAAGGCCTTGATCACTTCCTGCGGGTCCACCCCGAGGTATTTGGCATACGCCCTGAGGAAACCCTTCACGTAGATCCAAGCGGGAAGGCGATCGAAACGTTCTGCCTCGAGGTTTTCGAGGGTACCCTTGGTCACTTTGATCACCGAAGCGACCTCTTGTAGCGATAACCCCAGCCGCTCCCTGATCTCCCGTAGGGCCCTGCCTCCCAACCTTCCCATCTTGGCCTTTATGTCCCCCACTTCCTCTGGGGGTAGGGTGCCTTTGTTGGGGTTTAGAGGGAGGGTCTCCCCCTTTGGGCCCTTCGCCTGGGCGAGGAGATGGTGATAAGCCCGTTCGATCTTGGCCCTCATCCTCCGGATCTCCTCCAGGGTATAAAGGGCCGAGATACCCGGGGCCGAGGGATCGAAGATGGCCATAAGCCTATGGTAGGCCTCTTCGATCTCAGTGGGGCCAGCCCCTGGCTTCAGTTCGAGGGCCTCGTAAGGGTCCTCTTCTAAGGAAGGGTGATCTCTCTGTCGGTGGTCATCCTGTCGGCTATTTCCCTGATGCATCGTGACGTCTCGGTGTCTGGATATTCCCAGAGGAAGGGCCTACCCCTGGCCACGGCTAAGGAGACCTTCGGGTCGAAGGGGACATACCCAATGTAAGAGAGGTCTATCCCGAAGTACTTCTTGCAGACCGTCTTGACCGAGAATCCGAGGGCCCTTTCGTCCCTCGTCCTCAACTGGTTGAGGACGAGATAGGGCCTGAGGGAGTGGATCACCTCTCTGAACTTAGAGGCCGTGTTTCCGTCCATATCCTCGATCCTCTTGAGCAAGTCCCAAGGGGTGCTCCCAGGGTCAAGCCCTTCGATGACCTTCTCCACGGCCCGTCTGATCCTCCTTTCCGTGGCCACCGAGCGAAGATATCGGAAGTAGACCCCACGCAAGAACCTGTAGGCGTTCTCCACGGCGGTGCTCTCCGGGGTGAGCAGGAGCAATCCGCGGTCGGCCAGGATGAAGAGGTCCAAAGTTGAGGGGCCTATGCCTGCCCCCAAATCGACGATGATGTAATCCGCCTCCAGTCCCCTCAGGTTGCGGAAGAGGCGGCGCTTTTGATCGTATTTGAGCTTTGCGGAGAGTCTGGTGAGGGTGCCGCTGATGAGCTTCAAACCCTTTACCAAGGTCTCCATGGCCGTCTCCGCAAGGGGGAGGGAACCGTTGAGGAAGTCCTCCAAGGTGACGGGGGGAAAGGGGATTCCCAGTAAGGTGTGTAAGTTGGCGCCCCCGAGGTCTGCGTCCAACAGTATTACTTCCCTGCCCCTTTCTGCGAGGGCAACCCCAAGGTTCAAAGCCAGGAAGCTCTTCCCACTCCCCCCCTTACCACCGCCGATCGATATGAGGATGGCCACTTTTTACATCCCCACCCCGTCTATGGAGGCACCGCAATAGGGACAACGCCCATCCTCGATGTGGTTCTCCAGCACCTGAAAACCCCATCTGCGGATGAGGAGTTTGTGACAGCTCCAGCAGTACGTGTTCTCCCCCTCTTCCCCTGGGATGTTTCCGGAGTAGACATATCTCAGCCCCTCTTCAAGGCCTATCTCCCGCGCCCTGCGCAACGTAGAAGCAGGGGTGGGAGGTTTGTCCAGCATGGTGTAATCTGGGTGAAAGGCCGTGACGTGCCAGGGGATCTCGGGGCCCACCGACCGGATGAATTTGGCTATCCGACGGAGCTCCTCCTCGGAGTCGTTCAGGGTTGGGATGATGAGGGTCGTCACCTCTACCCAAATTCCCAAGGCCTTCATCCGCCTGATGGTCTCTAGGACCGGATCGAGGTGGGCTCCACATACCTCACTGTAAAATTTGTCCTGAAAGGACTTGAGGTCCACATTGGCCCCGTCTAAATAAGGGGCGATCATCTCCAAGGCCTCAGGGGTCATGTAGCCATTGGTGACGAAGGTATTTTTCACCCCTCGATCTTTGGCGATCTTTGCGGTATCGTAGGCGTATTCGAAGAAGATGGTGGGCTCCGTGTAAGTGTAGGAGATGGTCTTGCAACCCGTCCGCAGCGCACTTTCGACTATTTCCTGCGGAGGGACTTTTTCGCCCACTATGCGTCCCTCGTCCCGCGGCATTTGACTGATGGTGTAATTCTGGCAGTGCAGGCAGCGGAAGTTGCAACCTACGGTGGCGATGGAAAAGGCCTTGCTCGCAGGCAGGAAGTGAAAGAAGGGCTTCTTCTCGATGGGGTCGACGTTGGCGGAGATCAACCTCTCATAGACGAGGGTATATAGGATACCCTCCCTGTTCTCCCTTACATAGCACCGCCCGCGCTTTCCCTCCCCTATGACGCACCTATGATTGCATAAATTACACCTGACCCTTTTCCCTTCGAGCCTCTCGTAGAGATAAGCTTCCTTCATCCCTAAGGGGAAGTTATCACAGCCCTTGACCTTTTTCCAGTTTAAGGGGCGAGTTGCAGGGGGGCGTTGTCAGGCATGGCTTTTGCTTCTACAATTTCGATGGCATGGGGAAGTTGGCGGCTTGTCTCACCGTTGTCCTTTTGGTGCTCTCCTGCTCGAGGGAGAAGGGGATGTACCACGTGGGGGTGTTGCAGTGGACGGAGCAGATAGAGGCCTATCGCGAGACCTACCGCGGTGTGGTGGACGGCCTTGAAGAGGAAGGGTTCGTCGAGGGCAAGAACCTCAAGCTCCTTTACGAAAACGCCGAGGGGGACAGGAAGAGGGCCTTGGCCGTCGCCAAAACCTGGGTGGCTCAAGGAGTGGACCTCATCATCACCCTTGGGACGGGTTCTACCTTGGCCGCCATGGAGGCTACCTCCTCAGTGCCCATAGTCTACAGCGTCGTGGGAGATCCTGAGGCCACGGGGATAAAAGGGCCGAACGTCACCGGTACCAGCATGAAGATCCCCGTTCAGGAGCAGCTGAGAAAGGTTCTGGCCTTCATGCCCTCGGTGAGGAGGGTGGGGGTCCTCTACTGTTCCGAGATGCCCCAGGCCGTGGCCACGGCGGAGGAGGCCCTGAGGGCGGCAAGGCAGATGGGGCTTCAGGCGGTGGAGATAAAAGTGTCGCCTGAGGAGCTTCGGCGCTTGGAGGAGATCCTCGAGGCGAAGCTCACGATGGTGGACTTCCTCTATATTCCCACCGATCCTGTGCTCCACAGGCCTTCGCTTTTCGAAAGGATAAAAAGGATGGCCATGAAGTATTACGTCCCGGTTATCGGTGTCTCCCGGGATGTGGTGGAACAAGGTGCCCTTCTGGCCTACCATCCGGACTTCTACGAGGTAGGCAGACAGACAGCCCATCAGGCCGCCCTGGTGTTGGAGGGGGTGCCCGTCAGTCAGATACCCCCTGAGGGGCCCATCGTGAAGCTTTTGTCCTTCAACGTCAGAACGGCTCGGGACCTCCTGATGACCGTGGACAGAGAGCTCCTTCAGCGAGCGGACCGCGTATTCTATTGAACCCATGAAGTTCCCGTTGCGCATATACTCCTTCCGGAACAAGATCCTCCTTTTGGGGCTGCTGGCCTCCATCACCCCCCTTTTGTTCTACGGGCTCTTGGACAGATACCTCGGGGAGGCGATGGAGTCGGAGCTGGAGCGGAGTTTCCTGCAGCTTCAGCGGGAGGAGCGCAGGAGGGTGGAAAACGCTGTCAAAGCCCTCTTCGAGCGTTTTGTGAGGCAGAAGGCGCTCGATGTGGCCGAGGACGTGGAGCGCTACCTCATATTTCAGGAAAGAGGCAGAGGGCTGAAGGATTTGGTGGAGGACCCCATCTTCCGGAGCGTTGCGGCCCAGCCCGTGGGAAGGGATGGATATACGGCGCTGCTTGACGCAGACACAGGGGTCATGTACGTCCATCTCTATCGAGAGTTCGAGGGAAAGAGCCTGGAGGATTTCTGGGAGAGGTTTCCCGCCCTCTGGACGGCCTTTTTGGCCCAGCGCTACAGCCAGTACGCGGGGGGCTATTATCGGTGGGAGGACCCTGACGGGCGCATAAGGGAGAAATACCTCTATTTCGCCCCCGTAGAGGTCCTCACTTCGGACGGCCATCGTTTGACGGTGGCAGCCACCGCCTATGTCGATGAGTTCCTCGGGCCTCTTCGGGCTTCCCAGGATCTGCTCCGCCCCTCGCCTTACCTGATAAGTGTCTTCCGCAGACACCACAAGAGGTTTCGCGCCGTGCTTTACGGCGTGTCCATCCCGGTTATCGTGGCCCTCATCGTCATCACCCTGCTCCTCGGGGGCAGGGCGAGCTCCGCCATAACGAAGTTGAAGAGGGCCTTTGACGCCGTCAACAGAGGCCACCTGGAGACCAGGGTGCCCGTACCACCTCCTCCCCGAGACGAGATGGCAGAGTTGCTCGAGGATTTCAACAGGATGGTGGATGCCCTCCGTCGTTCCACGGTCAGCCTCGAGGAATGGGAGCGGACCTTCAATACCGTAACGGATCCCCTGGTGGTGGTCGGCAGAGACCACCGAATTGTGGCCTTCAATAAGGCCGCAGAGGAGTTGGTCGAAGGGTTCTCCAAGGGGGATGTGTGCTACAAGGTAATCTGGAAGAGGGAAAAGCCGTGTCCCTCTTGCCCCTTGGTCGAAGGGAGGTTGGCCTCACGGGAGAGGGAGGCCTTCGGCAGGGCCTTCCTTCACACCTCGGCCCCTTTGGACGGGGAGGGGGTGGTGTGTCTCATAAAGGACATCACCGAGCTCAAGGAGAAGGAGAGGAGGCTTGCGTTCGAGAAGGCCCGCTTCGAGAGCTTAGTGACCCATTCGCCCTTCGGGATCGCCCTCATCTCCCCCGAGGGCCGCTATCTATACGTCAACCCCAAGTTCACCGAGATGTTCGGTTACACCCTTGAGGACATAACCACGGGCCGGGATTGGTTCAGACTTGCCCACCCGGAGGAAGAGGTGAGGAGACGCGCCATAGAGGGATGGAGGGCCTTCATCAACCAACCGATGGCCTTTCAGCCGGGGTCGTGGACCGCTCCTGTGAGGTGCAAGGACGGCACTTACAAAGATGTGCGATTTCTCTTTTTGCGTCTGCCAGAGGGGAACTTCCTCGTCCTTTACGAGGACGTCACCGAACGCAAGCGCCTCGAGGCGGAGCTGCTGCAGATGCAGAAGATGGAGGCCATCGGCCAGTTGGCCGGGGGCATCGCCCATGAGTTCAACAACCTCCTCACCACCATCAAGGGTTTCACGGAACTGCTCATGTTGAAATTTCACGGACTTGGCCGAGAAGAGCTGGAGCACATAAAGAGGGCCGCCGAGAGGGGTGCAGCCCTCTCACGGCAGCTTTTAACCTTCAGCCGCAAGGCCCCCGGAGGGGAGCGGAGGGAGGTCGATCTCAACGAGGAAGTGCGTCACCTGTACGAGATCATCTCCCACACCTTCCCCAAGGATATAGAGATTATAATGGAATTGGCCCCAGACCTTTGGACCATAGAGGCCGATCCCTCGCAAATCGGCCAGGTCTTGATGAACTTGGCCGTGAACGCCAGGGACGCCATGCCGGAGGGGGGAAAGCTCATCTTCGAGACCGAGAACGTCCGCATTGGGGGCCAGGGGGTCTTGGCCGATCTTCCCTCTTCCCTTAAGCCCGGTCCCTATGTGGTGCTTCGCGTCTCGGACACGGGTTGTGGAATTCCGGAGGAGATGAGGGAACGCATCTTCGAGCCCTTTTTCACCACCAAAGGGGTGGGAGAGGGGACGGGTCTCGGGCTCTCCATAGTCTACGGCATCGTGAAGGAACACGGGGGGCAGATCACGTGTCGGAGCCAGGTGGGAAAGGGGACGACCTTTGAGATCTGGTGGCCGGCCGTGACCGATGAAGGCTAAGGTGATCCTCCTTGTGGATGACGAGGCCTCCATCCGCGCCATGGCCGAGGAGGGGCTTCCTCTTTTCGGGTATGAGGTCCTCACGGCCTCAAGCGGAGAGGAGGCCTTGGAGGTCTTCGCGGAGCATAGGACGCGGATAGCCTTGGTGGTCCTCGACCTGCTCATGCCGGGGATGGGGGGTGAGCGGTGTTTCGAGGAGTTGAAGAGGATCGCCCCCGAGGTCAAGGTGATCCTCACCAGTGGCCGTTCCGTACCCACAAAGCTGTTGGAGAGGGCTTCAGGTCTTTTGGCCAAACCCTTCTCCCTAAGGAGTCTGGTGGAGGCGATAGAGAAG
>CAZGDM010000058.1:0-10519 GCA_964525275.1 uncultured Thermodesulfobacteriota bacterium
TAGAGCAAAAATTGCCTTTCTTTCGCCTTTCGTGTACTTCCGTTATACTGCCGCCCGATGATCGCTGTAGTAGGAGCATCGAGCAGTGGTCTCTATCTGGCCTGGCGCTTGGCCAGGGAGGGAAAAGATGTCCATCTATTCGAGGACGGCGAAGGTCCTTCTATCCGAAGGAGGCTCATAGTCACCCCGAGCCTCTGGCGCCTTCTGGATGTCCCCCCTTCCACAGTCCTGTCCAAGGTGAAGGCCTATGAATTCATGTCTCCGAAGGGGAAGGTGGTCGTCCCTCTGAAGCAGCCCGACTTGGTGATAGAGAGACAGGACCTCCTTCGGATGTTGCTAAAGCGTGCGGAGCAAAGCGGAGTGAAGATCCATTGGGAGATGCCTTTCGTCGGATTCTCCGACGGAGAACCCCTTTTCCTCAGCTCCCGGGGGGAGGAATCCTTCGAGGTCTCATGGATAGTCGCCGCCGATGGGGCGAGGAGCGCGGTGGGAAGGGCATTGGGGCTCCAGCTGGAGGTAGTGCACCTGTTACAGGCGAGGGTCATCCTTCCCCCCTCCTGCCCTGAAGGGCTCTCAAAGATTTGGTTCAGACCCGACTTGACCCCTTATTTCCTCTGGCTTTTCCCCGATTCACCGACAAGCGGCGTCCTCGGCGCGATAGCCGAAGGAAAAAGGGCTGTCCACAAGGCCGTGGAGGAACTGCTCTCCTCGGAGGGACTCGAAGCCCAGGGGTATGAGGAAGGGGTGGTCACCCTCTACCAGCCCTCCTTCCGGCCTGAACGGGGCAAAATCCTCTTCGTAGGAGATGCAGCAGGCCATGTGAAGATGACGACTGTGGGCGGAACCGTGACAGGCTTAAGGGGGGCCCGGGCCTGCGCCCGGGCCCTCCTGCGGGGGGGTGGGTATCTAAGAGAGCTTCTCCCCCTCAGGAGGGAATTGCTGCTGCACCGCTGGATAAGGAAGATCCTAAACCGCATGGGCCCCCGGCATTATGAGGGCCTCATCCGCACGATAGGCCGAGGGGCTTTCCTCGGCTCCTTCTCCCGGGACGAGCTCTCGTCCAACCTCCCCCTTTTGCCTTTGAAGGCACCTCAGGCCACCCTCAAGGGGCTCTGCCTACTCCTAAGGGTCCTCCTTGACCCCCGCAGGTGAAAACCCTTAAGCTTAAAAAGGTGTTATGAATTTGGCCTCCCTCCTCAAAGCCAGAAAGGAGGAGATCGTCCATCAGTGGGCCCACCGCCTTCATGAAGAGGTCAGCGACAGGTACCGCCAAAGGCCCATTGAAGAGCTCTTCATGACCACCTCGGAGGCAACAGAAGCCAATTTCAGCGTCCTGACAGAGGGCGACTTTACCAAAATAGACCTCTTCATCGAAAAGATAACCCAGTTGAGGCTTCAGGCGGGCTTCCCTTTATCCGATGTACAAAAGGCCTTTGAGCTTTACCGAACCATCCTCACCCCCATCCTGGTGGAGGAACTCGAGGGGGAAGAATTACTGGAGGCCCTCCAAAAACTCAACTACTGTCTCAATTATACCATTACCCGTTTCAGCGACTACTTCCAGTCAGAACACGAGCGTCAGATCCGCGAACACGCGGAGACCCTCGAGGAGGAAGTCAGGCGGAGGACCAAGGAGCTGGCGGAGTCAGAGGCCAAGTACCGCGTATTGGTGGAGGACATCAGCGACGGATACTTCGTGGTCCAAAAGGGAAAAATAGCCTTCGCAAACAGGGCCTTTTGTGAGATGCACGGGTGGCCACCACAGGAGGTGATAGGGAGACCCTGGAGTGATTTCGTCGCCCCCGAATCCCTTGAAGAGGTCAGGAGGATCTACGAGGGCAGGGGAAGGAAGAGGGATCTCTTTGTCTACTTCCGTCGTCACCGCGACGGCAGGAGCCTCCCTACGGAAAACAAGGTGAAGATCATTACCTATCAAGGGCGGAGGGCCGCAGCCGGTATATGCAGGGACATCACCGAGAGGGTGGAGATGGAGAAGCGAGTGCGGGAGGCGGAGCGATTGGCCCACATCGGTCAGTTGACCACCTCTTTGGCCCATGAGATCAGGAACCCCCTCTCCTCAGTGAAGATGAACATTCAGATCCTCTTAAAGAAGCTGGATTTGGACGGGAACGATAAACGTCGCATGGAGATCATGGCCCAGGAGATCACCCGTCTTGAGAGGATCCTCAAGGAGATGCTCGACTTCGCGAGACCGGTACCCCTTCGGCTCCGGCCAGCCTCTGTCAACGAAGTGGTGAAAAGAAGCCTCGAGGTCCTCGAGGCCAAGATAAAGCAGAAAGGCCTTGAGGTGAGGAGGCGCCTTTCGAAGACCGTCCCTAAAGTCCTCATCGACCCAGACCGCCTCGAACAGGCCCTCATCAATGTATTGCTCAATGCCATAGAGGTCCTACCCGCAGGAGGGAGGATCGAGGTGTCCACCCGTCAGGCAAGCGAGGACGGACGGATGATAGAGGTCAAGGTGGAGGACAATGGCCCTGGGGTGGCTCCCGAGGACCTCCCCTACATCTTCGATCCCTTCTTCAGCAAGAAGAAGGGCACAGGCATTGGCCTCACGAACGTGAAGAAAATCGTCGAGGCCCACGGGGGACGGGTGAAGGCGTCGCTGCGCACACCCCATGGGATGTCCCTTTCGCTTCTGGTCCCATTGAGGAGGTGATGGAGGGACACATCCTCATCGTCGATGATGAACCCGCTCTGTTGGAGACACTGGAAATGTACCTCTCCGAGAGGGGCTATGAGGTGACCTGTGCTCGCAACGCCTCCGAAGCTATAGATCTCGGTCTGAGGACGAATCCAAAGGTCATCATCCTCGATGTACGGCTACCCGATGGCGACGGTCTGGAGGTCCTGAGAGAGCTCAAAACGAGGGGGTGTCCCTCCAAGGTGATCGTAATCACCGCTTTTCACGACATGGAGACCACTATAAGGGCCATCAAGCTCGGCGCCAGCGAATATATCCCGAAACCCATAGACGTAGAGGAACTTGAAGAGGCGATAAGGCGCGCTTTGCGTCTGCAGCCTGAAGATGCAGAGGCCCTGAGGATTGATCCCAACCTCTGTTACGAAGAAGGGGAAATCGTCGGTAAGAGCCGCCCCATGAAGGAGATCTTCAAGGCCATCGGGAAGCTCTCTGGCAATAGGGTAACCGTCCTGATCGAGGGGGAAACGGGAACGGGCAAAGAGCTCATCGCAAGGGCTATCCACTATCACAGCCCATTTAAAGATGAACCTTTCCTGGCCATAAACTGTTCGGCCATCGTCGGGACGCTCCTGGAAAGCGAACTCTTCGGTCACGAAAGGGGGGCCTTTACGGGGGCCATATCCACCAAAAGGGGTAAGTTTGAACTGGCGGGCAGGGGGACCATATTCCTCGACGAGGTTAGCGAGATCCCCATGGAGCTCCAAGCCAAGCTCTTGCGTTTTCTACAGGAGAAGGAATTCCAAAGGGTGGGAGGGGAGCGGATTCTGCGTTCGGAGGCGAGGGTAATAGCAGCGAGCAACCGCCCCCTGCGCAAGCTGGTGGACGAGGGCCGTTTCCGAGAGGACCTCTACTATCGGCTTAGTGTCGCCACCATCAGGGTGCCCCCCCTCAGAGAACGGACGTCAGACATCCCCTTGCTCGTAAGGCACCTCCTGCAGAGGATAAATAACCAGCTTGGCACGGAGATCAAGGGGATCCAGGAGAGGGCCCTACAGAGGATGATGGACTACCCGTGGCCCGGGAACGTACGGGAACTCGAGAACGTCCTTACCAAGGCCGCCCTCGCGGCCCACGGAGATGTCATCCTCGAGGAGGACATCATTCCCCTCCTCGAGGCCGAAGGAGGGGAACCCGTGGCGATGAGTCTCCAAGAGGTGGAGAGGGCTCACATCCTGAAAGTCCTCCATTACACCAACTGGCACTACGGCAAGACCTGCGAAATCCTGGGCATTTCCCGCCCCACTTTGAGGCAGAAGATGCGTCGCTATGGCATAACCCCTCCCTTGAGGAAATGACCCTATTCCCCTGATTTAGGGAGGTGTATGCCGTACTTTCTCAAATGCCATTTGAGGACCGAGGGGGATACCTTCAGGATTCGAGAGGCCGCGATCAGATCCCATCCTGCCTTCTGGAGGACCTTGAGGATGTGTTCCTTTTTGACCTCCTTTAGGCTCTTGAGGGATGACTCCGACGTCATCGACCGGACTGTCTCCTCTTTTCCTTTTCCTGTTTCCTACGCTCTTCCTCCCGTATCTCCCTACGTAACAGCTTTCCCACCTTCGACTTGGGCAACATGTCCCTGAACTCGATGTAGTGGGGGACCTTGTAAGGGGCGAGGCGCTCTCTGCACCACCTGATGAGTTCCGTCGCTCCCACCCCCTTGGCATCCTCCTTAAGCACTACGATCGCCTTTATCCGCTCCCCCACCCGGGGATCAGGGACTCCCACTACACATGCACCTATCACCGTGGGGTGATCCTGAAGTACCGCCTCCACTTCGGAGGCGGATACACGGTAGGCTTTGTATTTGATGATGTCCGCAGTCCGCTCCACGTACTCTATCTGTCCGTGGGGGTCAAAGCGTACGTAGTCCCCCATCCGGTAATAGATGCGTCCGTTTCGTTCCACATAGGAACGCTTCGTCTCTTCCGGCTTCCGCCAATAACTCTTCACCGTATAGCGGGAGGTGACCAAAAGCTCCCCCACCTCTCCGGAGGCCACAGGTTCCAGGGTCTCCGGATCGCAGACCTCACAGACCCTCGACTTCAGGGGATGGCCCACGTTGGTGGGAGAGGGGTCCCTGTCGAGACGACTGTAGCTGACGTGGCCCGCTTCGGTAGAGCCGTACACTTGGTAAATGGGGATCCCGAAACGCTCCCGCCAACGCCTGAAGACCTCCGCAGGCAGCACGTCCCCCCCACAGTAGCAATATCGCAGCGAGCTCAAGTCGTAAAAGTCGAGCCGGTCGTTTTCCAAGATCATCCTGTACAAGGCCGGCACCCCGAGCATCCAACGAACACGGTAACGCCCTATGGCCGCAAGGATCGCGTCCACCTGGGGCTGGGGCATGAGTACCACGGCGTTTCCGAAGTTGAGACCAAAGGCAATGGTGAAGCCCTTGGCCATGATGTGAAAGAGGGGGTTGACCATGATCAGGACGTCCTCCCCTTCCCTCACATACCCCGCCGCCACATCTTCCATAACGTCCCTGATATAGGAAACCTCTCCCATGTGGTTGCCGGGTACCCCCTTGGGGAACCCCGTGGTCCCCCCCGTGTACATGATGTAGGCCAGATCAAACCAGGGGTCTATCTCCACCTCGGGGGGGCGCGGTGGGGCCTTGAGCAGGTCCTTGAAACGATAAAGCCCTGTGCGTCCCTTCACCTTGCCCGAGGGGATCTTGTCGAACAGGTAGCCGATGGCCCTCTTCCAAAGGGGAAGTAGTTCTGCGAGGTTGGTAACGATCACCCTCTTCAAGGGAGTCCGGGAGAGGACTTCTTCCACGTAGCCGTAGTTGGTATCGAGGCACAGCAAGGTCTCCACTTCAGCGTCCTTCAGCATGTACTCGATTTCAAAGGCGGTGTAGATAGGAGAGACGGGCACGACCACCGCCCCCAATCTATTTATGGCGAAGTTGGCTATCAGCCATTGGGGGCAATTGGGGATGTAGAGCATCACCCTGTCGCCCTTCCTCACCCCAAGGTCGGCAAGGGCCGTAGCGAAGCGGTATACCAATTCCCTCAGTCGCGCGTAGGTGAAGACCTCTCCCAGGTATATGATCGCGGGCCTATCCGGGTATTTCTGGCAGGCCCGCTCAAAGCGGCTGAAGGTATATTCGTCCTCCGAACGATCTACCTCCAATCCCTCCAAGGTATAAGGCCTCTTTAGGTCTTCCATGAACTCCCTCTCAGAGACCGAAATAGGCCGCCTTGACATCCGGGTTCTCCAGTAGTTGCTCTCCGGTGCCCTCGAGGACCGCAGCCCCGTTCTCGAGGATGTAAGCGTAATCCACTATTGGTAGGACTGGCCTCGCATATTGCTCGGTCACCAAAATGGTGATCCCCCTCTCACGCCTTATATCCTCGATGGCCTTGATGACCACCGATTGCATCTGGGGGCTCAAACCGAGAAGGGGCTCATCCAAAAGCAACAGTCTGGGCTGGGCCATCAGGGCCCTGCCTATGGCCAGCATCTGCTGTTCACCACCGCTGAGGAAGCCGCCTTGGCGATCTTTCAAACGCTCAAGCTGGGGAAAGAGGGCGAAGACATACTCGAGGGTCTCCCTGGCCTGTTTGGGTGTAGCGAGATAGGCACCGATGCGCAGGTTTTCCATCACGCTGGACTCGGGGAAGATCCTGCGCCTTTCTGGACAGAGGATGATACCGCGTCGCGCCCTCTCGTGGGGTTTCATGCCGAAGATGTCCTCCCCTCGATAGTGAAGCTCCCCGAAGACGGAAATCCGCTCACCCCCACGCATTTCCTCTTTGCGCTTTTTGTCCAGTATGATCCCCGAGACGGTGTACATGAGGGTGGATTTACCCGCGCTGTTGGCCCCAAAGATCCCGACGATCTGGCCCTCTTTGACGGAGAAGCTTACATTGTTGATGGCAAGCATATTCTCGTAGAAGACCATCAGCCCTTGTGCCTCGAGCATCATACCCTCTCCGAACCCAGATAGGCCTCCTTGACCCGAGGGTCCTCCACCACCTCCTCCGGTGTCCCTTCGGTCAGTTTCACCCCATAGTTGAGAACCATCACCCTGTCCGCCACCTTGAAGAGCTCCCTCAGCCGGTGCTCTATCATGACCAGGGTCACCCCCCCTTCTCGCAATTTCTCCACCAGGGGGACCATGCTCGCCACCTCGCTCATACTTAGGCCGGAGAAGACCTCATCACATATGATCATCTCCGGCCGTAAGGCCATACATCGAGCGAGTTCCAGCCTCTTGAGGTATCCCGTCGGAAGGGTGGAGGCCAATTTATAGGGGACACGGGACTCCCTCTCAAATCCGATCTCCTCCAAGATGTCGACGGCCACCGTATCCCTGTCCCCGAGCCTTCCCCCTCCTCGCCATCCCCCGAGCTTCCTCGCCCTTGGGGAGAACAGGGGGACAATGAGGTTTTTATAGGCGGGAAGGCTGTAGTAAGGCCTCATGACTTGAAAGGTCCTCGTGAGACCCAGGTTGGCTATTCGGTGAGGGGGCCAAGCGGTGATGTCCTTCCCCTTAAAGATGACCCTGCCGGCATCGGGTTTTACAAACCCCGTGATGCAGTTGACCAAAGTCGTCTTCCCCGAACCGTTGGGGCCGATGACGCCGAAGATCTCCCCCTCCCTCACCTCAAAGCTCACCCTTTCTAAGGCCTTCACCCCTCCGAAGGATTTGCTGATCCCTTCAACCCGGAGGATGGAATCCTTCATACCTTAACCCACCTCTCAAACTGGTGGTATTTACGCTGGGCATAGACCATGAGGCCTTCGCTCTTGAGGACGATGAAGGCTGTGAGGATCAAGGCGTAAAAGGCTATCCTCAAGGTCCCGAACGCCCTGAGGAGTTCGGAAAGGGGCACGAGGATCAGACTTCCTGTAAAGGCCCCAACCAGGGTCCCCCCGCCGCCGATGACCGTTGCAGCAATGGGCATAATGGAGAAGTCAAGGGCGAAAAGTGAAAGCCCGGCCCACATATAGAGGTGCGCCATATACGCCCCTGCAAAACATCCGAGCATGGAGGCCAAAAAGACTGCGAGGGCTTTAAACACCGTGATGTTTATCCCGGAAGCCCTCACCGCCTGATCGTTGTCCTTGATCCCGCGGAAGACCAGGCCGATATCCTCGTTGACAAGGCGTCTGAGCCCGAAGAGCACAAGCAACGCCACGCCGATGATCAGATATTGCTCCGTCCATTGGTTGGGCAAGGGACTCACCCCGGGCATCCCGTCGGTCCCTCCGAAGAGGTCAAAGGCCTCGATGATCTTGGAAAAGACCAGGGGATACATCAGGGTGACGATGGCGAAGTAGATCCCCCGCAGGGGGAGCGTCGGCAACAGCACCAACGTGCAAAAGACGGCCCCGCCCACCGTTGCCAGAGGAAGGGAGATGACGGGAGGCAATCCTACCACGGTGTTGAGCAGAGCCGTGATATAGCCTCCCACCCCTACGAAAAGCGCCCCTCCGAGGCAGACCAGCCCTACGATGTTGGCCATGAAGTCAAAGGCCATAGCCAACAGTACAAAGACCGACATAACGCAGATGACCCTCTGCCAATAGGGGGCCGTGGCAAAAAGGACGGGCAAAAGGAGCATCCCGCAGATGAGCAGGAGGCGGGGGAAAAGCAGATACAGGATCTCCTGCCAGTGGCTGATGGCGTAGATACCCTCAGTCCTCACCTTTATCCCTCGATCGAGCCTTTCCTTCCGGAGTGCCTCCCCCATCAGACCCTCTCCTCCAGCTCTTTTTGCCTGCCGAAAAGCCCTGAAGGTCTAAAGATAAGGGTGAGGATGATGGCCAGAAGGGCTACCACCATGTGGAAATGGGAGGCGATGTACTTTACGCTCAAGATCTGAGCGAAACCGATGACGAAGGCCGCGAGAACTGCCCCTGCCCAGCTTCCAAGCCCCCCCACGATGCAAACGGCTATGGCGAAAATGAGCACACTGTAACCGGCCTCCACTACTATATTGCCCAAGGGAAGGAGCACCACCGCCGCAAGCCCAGCAAGGGCAGAACCCATGGCAAGGGCTACAGTGGCGGTGAAATCCGAGTCGATTCCCAGCATCATGGCCGCCCATTCGTCCTGTGCGATCCCTCGCAAGGCCAACCCCAGACGGGTGTGATGGGTAAAGACCCAGATGCTCGCGAACACCAGCACCCCTACTGCCAGGACCACCAGGCGATGTAAGTCCACCGGAACCCCCAGCACCTCCACACTTCCCGAGACAAACACGGGGAGGGTGTAGGTCATGCCCTTGAACCCAGCCCACCTGAGACCTTCAAGGATAGCCAAACCGATGGCATAGGTGGCTATGACCTCGGACATCTCCATCCCCCTCACCCTGATGAGGACCAGACGGTATATAGCCACCCCTATTAGCGCCGTGCCCAGAAGGGCCAAAGGGATGGCCAGGGGATAGGGCAACCCCAGCCTGTTGAAGAAGGCCCAGCTCATGAAGCCGGCGGTCACGTATATGGCGCCGTGAGCGAAATTGGGCAGGCGGCTGACGCCGTAAACCAGGGTGAACCCCAGGGCCATAAGGGCAAGGGCCACACTGTTTATGATGCCGTAGACTACGATCTCCATGGCTCTGCAAGGGGAGGGGGAGGGGTGCTCCTCCCCCCATATGGCTCACATCATCCACTCGGGCAGTTTCACCTCGCCCACCGCGATGGAGGCGGGGTACACCACCACCCGTTTTCCAGGGGCCTGCCACTGGAAAATGGAGGTGACGGCTCCCTCCTTGGGATCAAGGGCGGGAATCACCTGATGGCTCTTGGGATCGAACCTGATGCGACCGTAGACCCCCATCATGTCAGTGGCCTCGAGGGCTTTGATTACCTTATCCGCCTTCAGGGTCCCAGCTCGTTCGATGGCGTCCTTCAGCACGTAAACCGCCATATAGCTGGAGGAAGTTCCATAACCCTCCGGCTCCACTCCCCACCTCTTGGCGTAAGCCCTGTAGAACTTCATGGTCCACGGGGTGGCCTCCGAAGGGGCGTTGCCGGCATTGCACACGTCGGTCATGGCGTACTCTACAGCGCCTCCTGTGGCCTTCCAACTGCCCGGTTGCTCTACAGCGCAGATGAAGCCGAAGGGGATCATCGGCACCCTGAGCTCACGCCATTGCTTCAATAAGATGGTGCTCTCGGGCATATCCATCCACACCAACAGCACGCCCTTGCCGGCCTTTTTCGCCTTGAGCAAACCCTGGGAGTAATCGGTGGTGCCGGTGGGATAAATCTCGTAACCGGCGATCTCCCACCCCTTTTTCTCCATGATCTTCTTAATGATCCCCGTGCCGGCCCTGGCGTGGGCGACGTCCTGGGCCATTACGAACATCCTGTGGACACCGCATTTGGCCCCCAATTGCTCGATGAAGGGAACCATCTCGTTCTTGACCATATTGGCCGCTTCATTAGTGATGCGGAAACAGTACTTGTACTTGTTGTAATTCTCGGCCACCCGCCTGTGGTATTTGGGGGTGAGCACACCCGTTGTAAGGATGGAGATCTTCTTGTAACGGGCCAAAAGGTCCATAGCGGCTAAGGCGGCCTCCGAACGCACCGGCCCCCCTAAGATGAAGTCCGCCTTCTTCTCCAGGATCAGTTTCTCCACCACCATAAGGGCCTCACTTACCGGGACCCCAGGCTCCAAGTCCCTCGTGTCCATGACCACCACTTTGAAAGGACGTTTCACCCCCCCTACGTTCACCCCGCCCTGGGCATTGATCTCCTCCACGGCCAGTTTTATCCCCCTCTCCGCATCCCACCCGTAGAGGAAGGCAGTGGAGAGAGGGCATCCTATGA
>CAZGDM010000059.1:0-10466 GCA_964525275.1 uncultured Thermodesulfobacteriota bacterium
GCCAAGGAGGTATGATGTGGAGCGGCTCCTGAGGGAAGAGGTGGATGGTGCGGAGGTCAAGCGGATCGAGGACTTGAGCGGCCAGGATCTGTTCGCCTGCTATCAGTGCGGCAAGTGCTCGGCGGGTTGTCCCTCGGCCCCCTTCATGGACCTTTTGCCCCACATGGTGATCAGGCTCCTGCAGATGGGGAAGGTGGCGGAGGTCCTGGATGCCTGTTCCCCCTGGCTCTGTGCCTGCTGTGAGATGTGCGCCACCCGCTGTCCCCGGGGGGTGGACGTGACCCGTGTGATGGAGGCGGTGAGGCTCATCCAGCTCAGGCAGAACCGCGATAGGGTGCACCCCACGGCCCTTCCCAAGGAGAAGCTCCAGGAACTTCCCCAGATCGCCCTGGTGGGGAACTTCAGGAAGATGACGGCATGAAGATCCCCTACTATCCCGGCTGTACCCTCAAGACCAAGGCCAAGGACTTCGAAGAGTCGGCCCTGGTGGCGGCTCAGCTGCTGGGGGTGGAGCTGGAGGAGTTACCCACCTGGCATTGTTGCGGTACCTTCAGCTCGCTGGCCGCCGACGACCTCATCCATTACGTGGCCCCCCTGAGGAATTTGATCCAGGTCAGGGAGCTGGGCGAGCGGCGGCTTCTCACCCTCTGCTCCGTCTGTTACAACACGCTGAAAAGGGCCAACCGCTTCCTCAAGCGGGATGAGCTCACCCACAGGACCCTCAACACCTTCCTGGAGACCACAGAGCCCTACGAGGGGGATGTGCAGGTGGTCCACCTTCTTGAGCTCATCGCCGAGAAGGGATGGGAGGATTTGAGGGGGCGGGTGAGGAGGCCCCTTCAGGGGCTCAGGGTCGCCACCTACTACGGCTGCATGCTCCTGCGGCCCCAGGGGGTGGGCCTTGACGATGTGGAGAGACCTTCGGTGATGGAGGAGATGTTCAGGGCCCTTGGGGCCGAGCCAGTGATCACCCCTTGGAGGAACGAGTGCTGCGGGGCCTTCCACACCGTGGAACGGGAGGAGATGATAAAGGAGCGGGCCTCCCTCATTGCCCAGGGGTCCGCCGCCCGAGGGGCGGAGGTGCTGGCGGTGAGCTGCCCCCTCTGTGCCTACAACCTCGAGTACGGCCAGGGGATCTTACCCGTGCTCTACTTCACGCAGCTTCTGGCCCTCGCCTTGGGGGCGGAGGGTGACCTCGGCTGGGAGTCCCACAGGGTAGACCCCAGGCCCCTGCTCGAGGAAAAGGGGTTGCTGCCGGGATGAAGGTGACGGTCCTTCTCTGTAGCTGCGACTTGAGGCCCCTTGAGGGGATCCCCCCCGAGGTATCCGGGATCCCCGGGGTAGAGGCCCGAGTGGTGAAGGACCTATGCTTTACCCCACCCCTTCAGGTCCTCAGGGGGCTTGAGGGGGCGGAGGGGATAGTAGTGGTGAGCTGTCTCCCCCAGGTTCATGGGAGGCTGTGGAGGAGGGCTGCAGAGGCTCGAGGCCTTGCCCCCCGAAGGGTGGAGGTGGTGGGTCGGCCCGCGGAGGTCCCGGATGCCATCGTCAGGGTGCGGCAACCAGAGGTTCCGCAGGAAGTGGTTCCCCGGGCCCTGGTGGTGGGGGGAGGGGTGGCCGGTATCCACGCGGCCCTCGAAATTGCGGAGGGGGGGTATGAGGTGCTGCTGCTCGAGCACTCCCCCTCCATTGGAGGTCACATGATCCAGCTTTCTGAGGTCTTCCCGACCCTTGATTGCCCCCAGTGCATCCTCACCCCGAAGATGGTCCAATGTGCCCAGCACCCGAAGATAGAGATCCTCGCCTACAGCGAGCTGAAGTCGGTGGAGGGCTCTGCGGGCCGTTTCCGGGTGACTGTGAGGCGCAAGAGCCCCTATATCGATTGGTCTAAGTGCACCGGCTGCGGCGAGTGCGCCGAGGTCTGCCCGGTGGAGGTGCCGAGCCTCTTCGACCGGGGAATAGCCCTTCAGAAGGCCACTTATAAGCCCTTTCCCCAGGCCGTCCCCAACAAACACGTGATCCTCAAAGAAGGGGTTTCCCCCTGCCGCACCGGATGTCCCTTGGGAGTTAACCCCCACGGCTATGTGGCCCTCGTCGGGGCAGGGAGGACCGACGATGCCCTCAAGCTGGTTTTGGAGCGGCTTCCCTTCCCCGGGATCATGGGTAGGATCTGCACCCACCCCTGCCAGGAGCGCTGCAGCCGCGGCTCGGCCGGCGGTAGTATCCAGATCAGGGCTCTCAAGCGCTTCGTCGCCGATCACGGAAAGGCCGCCTTCGGATGGGAAGTCCCCGAGGAACGGGGGGGACGGGTGGCGGTGGTGGGGGCGGGCCCTGCGGGCCTCATGGCCGCTTACGAGCTGAGGCGGAGGGGCTATCACGTCACCGTGCTTGATGCCTTGGAGGCCCCGGGCGGTATGCTCCGGGCGGGGATACCGCCCTACAGGCTCCCGCGGGAGGTGATCGACCGGGAGGTGGCGCCGCTGGAGGAAATGGGGGTGGAGTTCAAGCTCGGGGTGAGGGTCGGGGAGGACCTCCCCTGGGGAGAGCTGCTCGAAGGGTACGATGCCCTCCTTGTGGCCACCGGCGCCCACCGGCCCCTGCGGCTTGGCGTAGAGGGCGAGGACCTTGAAGGGGTCTGGCAGGGCCTTGAGTTCCTCAAGGCCGTAAACCTAGGTTCCCCTCCGGAGGTGAGGGGCAGGGTGGTGATCATCGGCGGAGGAAATACGGCCATCGATGCGGCCCGTACGGCCCTGAGGCTCGGGGCCGAGGAGGTCCACCTCTACTACCGCAGGGGGCGTGGGGAGATGCCCGCTTCGGAGGAGGAGATCGAGGGGGCGGCCGAAGAAGGGGTGAGGTTTCACTTCCTCGCTGCCCCGCTCCGCTTCCTCGGCCAGGAACGAGTCGAGGGGGTGGAGTTCATCAGGATGCGGCTCGGGGAGCCGGACGAACGGGGGCGCCGGAGGCCTGAGCCGGTAGAGGGGACGGGGTTTCAGGTGGAGGCCGATCTGGTGATCGCCGCCATCGGCCAGGTCCCGGACCTCGGCTGGGCGGAGGAGCTCGGGCTCAAGCTTGAGGATGGGCGCCTGAAGGTGGACCCCCTGACCCTCCAGACCTCAAACCCCAAGGTCTTCGCCGCTGGCGACGTCGTCACCGGGCCAAGGACGGCAGTAGAGGCCATGGCCGCAGGTTCGAGGGCCGCCGAATCCATCGATCGCCTGCTGCGCGGGGAGGACTTGAAAGAGGGAAGGAAGCCTCCAGCACCTAGGGTCCCAGAGGTGGACTTGAAAGGGGTGGAGCCCCGCCCGGCGAAGAGGCCTCCTCAACGGAGGCCGGAGGAGCGGAAGAAGGACTTCCGGGAGGTGGAGCTCCCTTACACCCCCGAGGAGGCCCGAGCCGAGGCCCGACGGTGCCTCAACTGCGCAGGTTGCTGCGAGTGTATGTCCTGTGTCGAAGCCTGTGAGGCCAAGGCCATAGAGCACGGGATGGCGGACAGCTTCGAGACCTACGAAGTGGGGGCCATCGTAGTGGCTACCGGCTACGAGTTGCTCCCCAAGGGAGTCCTGGGAGAGGTGGAGGAGGATCCGGACGTGCTCGACCCACTGCAGTTCGAGAGGTTGCTGTGCCCCTCAGGTCCGACGGGCGGGCGGGTCTTCAGACCCTCTGACGGCCGCATTCCCCGGGAGGTGGTCTTCATCCATTGTGCGGGCAGCCGCGATCCCGAGCACCACCTCCCCTACTGCTCACGGGTCTGCTGCATGTACGGTTGCAAGCTCGGGATCCTCTATCGGCACGCGGTGCCCGACGGCAGGTTTTACCTCTTCTTCATGGACATGAGGACCGACGGCAAGATGTATGAGGAGTTCTACCAACGGGCTGCCTCCGAGGACCACCTGGTCTTCCTCCGAGGGCGGGTGGCCCGGGTCTTCCGAGAAGGGGATCGGCTGGTGGTCTGGGGGGTGGACACCCTGAGCGGTAGGCGGATAGAGGTCGCCTGCGACCTGGTAGTTCTAGCCCTGGGGATGGTGCCGAGCCCGGGGACGGCGAAGCTGGCCGAACTACTCAGGGTGGAGCTCGACGAGACGGGCTTCTTCAAGGAGTCAGACCGCAGGCTCCGACCCTTCGAGAGCACCAGGGAGGGGGTGTTCTTGGCTGGTTGCTGTCAGGGGCCCAAGGACATCCCGGAGTGCGTTGCCCAAGCCACGGGCTGTGCGGCAAGGGTGAAAGCCTTCTTCGCCGGGGCGAAGCTGAGGGAAGTGGCCTGATGCAAAAAAAGAGGATCGGAGTCTTCCTCTGCCACTGCGGCCTTAACATCGCCGGCAGCGTCGATGTGGAGCGGGTCGTCGAGGCGGCGAGCCGTCTGCCGGGGGTGGTCCATGCTGAGCACTACATATACCGCTGCTCCGACCCCGGCCAGGAGTTGGTGAGGAAGGCCATAAGGGAGAAGGGGCTCGATGCCATCGTGATGGCCAATTGCAGCCCGGCCCTTCATCAGCGGACCTTCAGAGAGCTGGCCGCCTCCGAGGGCCTCAACCCCTACCTCTGCGAGATCGCCAACATTCGCGAGTGGTGTAGCTGGCCCCACTGGCATGACCCGGAGCGGGCCACGGAGAAGGCCATCGAGATCGTAAAGGCGACGGTGGAGAAGGTTCGCCGGAACATGGCCTTAGAACCGCTAAGGGTGCCCCTTACCCGCAGGGCCTTGGTGGTGGGGGGAGGGGTGGCGGGGTTGGAGGCGGCCTTGGACATCGCCGAAGGGGGCTTCGAGGTGGAGCTGGTAGAGCGTAACCCCTACCTCGGGGGGAAGATGGTGCAGCTTGCAGCGAGCCACCCAGCCCTTCTCCCCGGGGGATGCGATGTGGTCCCTATGGCCCTGGAGGCGATGCTGCATCCGAGGATCAGGGTCCACTTGCTTACAGAGGTCGAGGCCGTCGAGGGCTATGTGGGCAATTTCAGGGTTACCCTGAGGAAGCACCCCCCCTTGGTCGACTGGGACCAGTGCGACGGCTGTGGGGTATGCCAGGAGGTCTGTCCGGTAGAGGTCCCCTCGGAGTTCGACCGAGGGCTCGGCCGCCGCAAGGCCATATACATACCCCATCGGAGGGCGGTCCCCAGGAGGGCGCTGATCGACCCTCAGGTCTGCCTCCGCTTCCAGGGGGAGGAATGCAACCTCTGCCTTGATGCCTGTCCCAAGGGGGCTCCGGCCTTTCCCCAGAGGGAGACCTTCGAGGAAGTGGAAGTGGGGGCCATCGTGGTGGCCACAGGCTACGACCTCTACCCGAAGGAGGCCCTCGGAGAGTACGATCCGGACCCGGACGTGATAGATGCCCTCCAGTTCGAACGGATCCTCGCCCCCGACGGCCCTACAGGGGGAGAGGTGAGGCGGCCCTCTGACGGCCGCGTCCCCCGGGAGGTGGTCTTCGTCCAGTGCGCGGGCAGCCGCGATCCCGAACATCACCTCCCCTACTGCTCCAAGGTATGCTGCATGTACACCGCCAAGGAGGCCCTGCTTTACAAGGAGCGGGTCCCAGATGGACGGGCCTACGTCTTCTACATGGACGTGAGGGCCACGGGCAAAGGGCACGAGGAGTTCGTCCAGGAGGCCACCTCCCGCGGTCGTATACTCTACTTGAGGGGACGGGTGGCCCGGATCTTCAGGGAGGGGGAGAGGCTCAGGGTGATCGGGATCGACACTATAAGCGGTCGTACCCTCGAGGTGGAGGCAGATCTGGTGGTCCTGGCCATGGGGCTCCGGGGGGCCGAGGGCGTGAAGGAGCTCGCCAAGAAGCTCAACGTGCTGGCGGACGAGCACGGACTGCTCTCCGAGAGCCATCCGAAGCTCGGGCCGGTGGAAACCCTCACGGCAGGGATATACCTGGCCGGATGCGCCCAGTTTCCCAAGGAGATCCAGGACACCATCAGCCAGGCATCAGCAGCTGCGAGTAAGATCCTGTCGTTGTTCAGCCGGGAGGAGCTCCTTCACAGCCCGGAGATCTCCCGGGTGGACGAGGAGGTTTGTAGCGGCTGTGGCTATTGCGAGGAGGTGTGCGCCTACGGGGCTATAGAGGTCGATCCGAGGAAGCGGGTGGCTAAAGTAAACGCCGCCCTCTGCGAAGGGTGCGGGGCTTGTGCAGCAGCCTGCCCTTCCGGGGCAGCCCAGTTGACCAATATGGCCAACCGTCAGGTGATGGAAATGCTCGGGGCCTTCTTGGAAGCCCCCCGAGGGGAGGCCGAGGGATGGCGGAAGGCGTCTTAGTGGTGGGATCGGGGGTGGCGGGGATGAAGGCCGCCCTGGAGGTGGCCTCAAGGGGCCGCAAGGTCTGGATGCTCGAACGAGGTCCCTTCCTTGGTGGAGAGCTCATGCTGCTTGAACGCCAATTTCCCACCGACCGCTGTGGGCTGTGCCAGATGCTTCCCACCTACGCCCGCTCGCGCGAAGGGGAGTACTGCCTGAGGCGCACCTTCTACCATCCCGAAGTGGAGGTGCTGCTCCTCGGCGAGCTCCTCGGGCTTGAGGGCAGAAAGGACGGCTTCAGGGCGCTGATTAGGCGAAGGCCGAGGGGGGTAAGGGAAGACCTCTGTGTGTCCTGCGGGCGCTGCATCGATGTTTGTCCAGTGGAGGTGCCCGATGAGTTCAACCCCTTCTCCCTCAGAAAGGCCATCTATCTACGGGGGCCTGATCCATCGCCCCCTGTACCCGCCGTGGACTGGGAGGCCTGCAACCGCTGCGGCCGCTGCCTGCAGATATGTCCCACGGGGGCCATAGACCTGGAGTCCGAGGGAAAGGAGGAGGAGCTCGAGGTATCCTCGGTGATCCTCGCCTCTGGCTTTGAGCCCTTCGACCCCCGCCCCCTAACCCAGTATGGCTACGGTCGCTTCCAGAACGTGCTCACGACCTTGGAGTTCGAGCGGATGCTGAGCCCTTTGGGGCCTGGCAGGCCCTTCAGGCCCTCGGATGGCCAGCCTCCGAAGAAGATCGCCTTCCTGCTCTGCGTGGGCTCCAGAGAGCGTCGCTGGGACTACTGCTCTTCGGCTTGCTGCATGATCGCCCTGAAGCAGGCCCGCCTGGCCCTGGAGGTCTCCGAAGACCTCGAGGTGGCGGTCTTCTACATGGATCTCAGGGCCTTCGGCAAGGGCTACCACCGTTATCTGCTGGAGACCCGGAGGAGGGGTGTGCAGTTCATCAGGGGGCGGGTCCCTAAGCTCTGGGAGGATCCCCGGAGCAAGAGGATCATACTGAACTACCTGTCCGACGGCAGCCTCCGTCAGGGGGAATTCGACCTGGTGGTGTTGTCGACCGGCCAGCGTCCGCCCCAGGGGAACCGGAGGCTGGCTGACCTACTCGGGGTGGAGCTCGACCGCTGGGGCTTCGTTCGGACGGTGGACCCTGCAGGGGTCAGGACCACCAGGCCCGGGGTCTACGTCTGCGGTCCCCTCTCCGGCCCCAAGGACATACCGGACACCGTCACTCAGGCCCTGGCTGCGGCCTTTGAAGCTTCAAAGGGTGCAGTTCCCTCCCCCCATGAGGCGCGGGAGCTCCCCTCTCAGGAGGAGCCGCGGGTGGGGCTTCTTATCTGTCGATGTGGAGGTGAGGTGGAATTTGGCGACATCAGAGGGCGCCTCGAAGGGGAGGGGTTCTCCGGGATATGGGAGGCCGAATACCTCTGCCTGGGCAAAGGGGTTCCAGAGTTCGAGGGGGTGGATCGCCTCGTGGTGGGGGCCTGCACTCCCTACTGGTTCAGGAGGCGGGGGCTGGAGGTGCTCAAGGGATTTCACCCCGAAATGGTGGAATGGGTGGACCTAAGGGGGGCGCTGAAAGGTGGCGTCCTGAGGGCCGTGGAGGAGCTCCTCATGGCCCTTGAGCGCTCAAGGCGCCAAGTCCTCAGCGCTCCGGAACCCCTCCCCGTCGCCCCTTCCGCACTGGTGGTGGGCGGGGGGCTTGCGGGGATGGAGGCGGCCCTGGCCCTGGCCCGGGAGGGTGTGGAGGTCCACCTTGTGGAGCGGGAGGAGGAGCTCGGGGGGAGGCTCCGGAGGGAGAGGCCGGACCTCCTCGGGGAGTACCTTCAGAGGGTTCGGGAGGAACCGCGGATCGCGGTCCACCTGAGGACCCGGGTGAAAGCCCTGGAGGGTACGGCAGGGGCCTTTTTGGTGAGCCTCCGGGAGTCCTCGGGCGAGGGGAGGTCCCTTCAGGTCGGGGCGGTAATCCTGGCCACGGGGGCTCGGGCCCTCCGTCCCGAGGGGCTTTTCGGCTACGGTGAGGACCCGAGGGTCATCACCCAGGGGGAGCTCTCAGCGGGCTTTGCCAGGGGGGAGGTGGCTCCTCGGCGCTGGCGGTCCGTAGCCATGATCCAGTGTGTGGGCTCCCGCGACCGAGAGCACCCCTGGTGCAGCCGCTACTGTTGCCTGGAGGCCCTGGAGAACGCCCTGAAGCTCAAGGAACGCAACCCCACTCTCGAAGTCTACATCTTCTACCGTGATATGATGAGTTACGGCCTGAAGGAGGAGCTCTTCAGCAAGGCCAGGGAGAGGGGGGTGGTCTTTCTGCGCTATGACGAAATCGGCCGAATACGCGTGGAGCCATCCGAAAGGATCCTTCTGCAATGGGGAGGGTTGGAGCTTGAGGTCGACCTCCTGGTGCTGTCCACTGGGGACATCCCTGGGGAGGAGAACCAGGAGCTGGCGGAGCTCTTCGGCCTCGAACTGACCCCTGAGGGATTCTTCAAGGAAGCGGAGGTGAAGTTCAGGCCCGTTGACGCCGTGAGGGAGGGGATCTACCTGTGCGGCGGTTGCCACAGTCCCCGTCCGTGGGGGGAGGTGGTGCTTCAGGCCCGGGCTGCGGCCCAGCGGGCCCTGGGGTTGCTCAAGAGGACAGAGCTTCGGGCCTCCTGGCCCATCTCCACCGTGAACGAGAGGCGCTGTTCGGGCTGCGGCCTCTGCGTGCAGGGCTGTCCTTACGGGGCCCGGGTCCTCGACGAGGAGCTGCGGGTGGCCCGGGTGAAGGGACCCCTCTGTCAGGGTTGCGGGGTGTGTGCCTCCCTCTGTCCCAACGGTGCCGCCAAGCTCGAAGGGACGAGGGAGGACCAGGTGATAGCTGCCTTAGAAAGGGTCTTATAGGGAGGTGATGATGGCGGAGGATTTGAAGGTCATTGGCTTCTTCTGTCACTGGTGCACCTCGACGGCCGCGGACCTGGCCGGCACCATCCGGAAGGAGTATCCGGCATCGGTCCGTCCCATCCGAGTGATGTGTACGGGCTCCGTCGACCCGGTCTACATCCTTGATGCACTGCTCAAAGGGGCGGATGCGGTCTGGGTCGGGGGGTGAAACCCGGGCGAATGCCACTATGTTAGTGGCAACTACAAGGCCAGAAGGCGCGTGGCGGTGGTGAAGGGGATCCTGGATGTACTGGGCCTCGACCCCGACAGGGTTTACCTCACCTGGATCAGCGCCAGCGAGGGACCTCAGTTTGCCGAATGGGCCAAGAGGATTCACGAAGCCTCAGAGCGCAAGGGCAAAAACCCCCTCGCCCGGGCGCTCACCACCTGAGGAGGGGAGATGGCGCGAGGGTGCTTCCTAGAGCTCGACGGGAAGGGGCTGCCGGAGGCCCTGAGGGATCTGTGGAGGAGGATGCTCGAGGGCCCCTTCGGGGCGATCTTGGTGCCAGTGGAGGTAGAGGGAGGGCTTGTGGCCCCTGCCCTGGTGACCTCCCCCGAAGGGGTCGAGCGGTCGCGGGCCATGGCTCCCTACATGGGAGTGAACGGAGCGAGGGTGCTTCAGATGATGACGAAGGTCTCCCCGCCTTCGAAACCCACTGCTGCGGTGCTCAGGCCCTGCGAAGTGCGGGCGGCGGTGGAACTGAGGAAGCTCCGGCAGGTTGCGGAGGAGAACCTGCTCCTTGTGGCCCTCGACTGCCTCGGCACCTATCCTCTGGAGGAGTACAGGAGACGCCTTGAGAAGGGGGTGGCCGAGGAGTCCGAGCCCGAGGAGGCCCGCCTGAGGGAGGCCTGCCGTGTGTGCCTCTGGCCTGTGGCCCCCTGGGCCGATCTCCGGGTCGGCTTTCTGGGGCTCAAAGGGAGACTGGTCCTTGAGGCCCTGACGAAAAAGGGGGAAGAAGCCCTCCGGGAGATGGGGGTTGAGATTGAGGAGCTCGATCTCGCCGGGCGGGAGGCTCAGCTTGAGGAGATCATAGAGCGGCGAAAGGTCGCCGAGGGGGAGCTATTAGAACTTCAGCAACGGGAGCTCAAGGGACTGGAGGCGATCCTTGGGGCCCTTTCGGCCTGTATCAAGTGTCTGAACTGCATGACAGTATGCCCCCTCTGTTACTGCAAGGAGTGCTTCTTCAACTCCCCCACCTTCGAAATGGAAGCCGATCGGTTCCTGCGCCTCGCCTCGAACCGCCCCGCCCTGCGGATGCCCTCTGAGGTGCTGCTCTTTCACCTGACGCGGATGGCCCATATGGGGACCTCGTGTGTGG
>CAZGDM010000060.1:0-10419 GCA_964525275.1 uncultured Thermodesulfobacteriota bacterium
TGACGTAATGACGCGAAACCCCAAAGGGATCGAAGCCGACGCCCTAGCCGCCGAAGCCCTGAAACGGATGGAGGAGCACGCCATAACCTCCCTTTTTGTCTTCGAACGGCCTGGGGATCGCTGTCCTGTGGGGATCATCCACCTTCATGATCTGTTGAGGGCAGGGGTTGTATGAGAAGGGAGGTCATAGAGAGGGCGAGAGGGGTGAAGTTGTTGCTATTGGACGTGGATGGGGTGCTCACTGATGGTAGCATCGTTATGGATGAAGAGGGTAGAGAGTGGAAGTTCTTCCACGTCCGGGATGGTCAGGGGATCAAGCTGCTGCTGAGGGCGGGGATCGAGGTGGCCTTCTTCACGGGGAGGACCTCTGGAGCGGTGACGTCGAGGGCTGAAGACCTGGGAGTGAGGTATCTCTTCCAGGGGCTTCACGATAAGGTGGCCCCTTATGAGGAGTTGAGGACCCTTTTGGGGGTGGAAGATAGGGAGGTGTGCTTTATAGGCGATGATCTGGTGGATATCCCGTTGCTAAAACGGGTCGGGCTGCCCGTGGTGGTGGGGGACGGGGTGGAGGAGGCCAAGAGGTGGGCTCTCTATGTAACAGGGCTCCCCGGAGGGCGGGGGGCTGTGAGGGAGGTCTGTGAGCTCATCCTCAAGGCCCAAGGGAAGTGGGAGGAGGTCCTCAGGAGGTTTGGGCTGTGAGGCGGATATTCCTCGGCCTCTGTGGCCTCGTCCTGTTGTTGGTGGGCTGGTACCTCCTCAGTGGGCGTGCCTCCTCTCCCGGGGAAAAGGTCCGGGAACGGGCAGATCTGGCCCTGCAAGGCGTCCGCTATGTGGAGACAGAAGGGGGGCGGGAACGTTGGGAGCTCGAGGCGAAGAAGGTCGAGCATTGGCTCTCAGAGGATCTCACCCGGGCTATAGGTTTGAAGGTGGTGTTCTTCCTGGAGGACGGTCGCAAAGTCACGGCAGTAGCCCAGGAGGGGGCGCTCAGGAGGGGCGAGCGGGGGTTTATCGAACTGAAGGGGGGTGTCAAATTGAGCACCGATGACGGCTGGTGTTTGAGGACTGAGTCCTTGCGATACGAGGCCGAGAAGGAGGTCGTGAGGACCTCTGCTCCGGTGGAAATAAAGGGCGAAGGGGTGACCCTGAGGGGCAAGGGTCTTGAGGTGGAAGTCAGGACCAAACGCCTCCTCATCCCCCAGGAGGCGGAGGCGGTGATCGAGGTGGGATGATGCGGTATGCGCTGGTGTTGATGGCGGTGCTGGCCCTTTTGGCCATGGGGGCCGAAATCCCGAAGGAGGAGGGACCTGTACACGTGAAGGCCTTAAGACTTCAGGCCGACTATGCTCGGGGGGTGATAACCTTCTCGGGGGATGTGGTGGCCACCCGTGGGGACTTCCGCCTGGAGAGCAAGGAGCTCAAGGTGTTCCTCAGCGGCGAGAGAGGGGAGCGTGAGCGGGAGGTGGAGCGGATAGAGGCCACAGGCGATGTGAAGATCGCTTACGGGACCAAAAGGGCGCACTGCGAGAAGGCGGTGTATTACGTAAAAGAGGAAAAGGTGGTCCTTGAGGGGCATCCCATACTATGGGAAGGGGATAATCGTCTGAAAGGGGGCAGGATCGTGGTCTTCCTCAAGGAGGACAGGGCCATCGCCGAGGGCATAGGACAGGAACAGGTGGAACTCACCATCGTGGAGAAGGGCGGTGAGGGGAAACTCCTTCCACGTCCTTGAGGCAGCGGGCCTATCCAAAAGCTACGGTTCAAGGCGCGTGGTGGACGACGTCTGGTTGGAGGTCCGCTCGGGTGAGGTGGTGGGTCTGCTGGGGCCCAACGGGGCGGGGAAGACCACCACTTTCTACATGGTCATCGGTTTCATCAGGCCCGAAGGGGGGAAGGTGCTGCTCGATGGCGAAGACATAAGCGATATGCCCATCCACAGGAGGGCCAGAAAGGGCATAACTTACCTACCCCAGGAGCCATCGGTATTCAGGAAACTCACCGTGGAGGAGAACCTACTGGCAGTCCTCGAGTTCCTCCCTTTGGCCCCCGCAGAGCGTAAAAGGCGGGCCCAGCGGGTGATGGAGGAGCTGGGCATCTCCCACCTCTCGAGGGAGAAGGCATTCAGGCTGTCAGGGGGGGAGCGGAGGAGGGTGGAGATAGCGAGGGCCTTGGTCATAGACCCCCTCTTCATCCTGCTGGACGAGCCCTTTGCGGGGATAGATCCGATTGCAGTGCTGGAGATCCAGAGGATCATTCAGGACCTCAAGGACAGGGGCATCGGGGTGGTCGTCTCTGATCACAACGTGAGGGAGACCCTGGGGGTGTGTGACAGGGCCTACATTCTCAACGAGGGCAGGGTCCTGGAGGAGGGGACCCCGGAGGAGATAGTGAGGAACGAACGGGTGAGGGAGGTCTATCTCGGGGAGGGTTTCGAACTGGGAGGGAGGTAGATGGCCCTTGATTTGAAACAGGAACCGAGGCTCAGCCAGCAGCTCGTCATCACGCCGCAGCTCCAGCAGGCCATAAAGCTGCTGCAGCTCAACCGCATAGAACTCCAGGAGATGATCAGGGAAGAACTCGAGGCCAACCCTATGTTGGAGGAAGAAGAGCCCTACGGCCTCGAGCAGAAGAGGCCCGAGACGCGGGAAGGCGAATGGGAGGAGTACTGGGAGGGCCTGGGGGTGGAGACCTCCTGGGGAGTCAGGCCTCCGAAGAGGACCACCTTTGACGATGAGGATCGGCGCATCGAGGACTTCGCTACCCGTCAGGTAACCCTGGGGGAATACCTGATGTGGCAACTCAGGATGGCCGCTTTGGATTCCCAGCAGATGCGCATCGGCGAGCTCATCGTGGGGAACATCGATGACGACGGTTATCTGCGGGCCTCCCTTGAGGAGATCGCCTCAGCGGCCGGAGTCAGGACGGAGGAGGTGGAAGAGGTCCTTAAGGTCATCCAGTCCTTCGATCCTCCAGGGGTCGGGGCCAGGGACCTGAGGGAATGCTTCCTGCTGCAATTGGATCAGTCCGCGGAAAGGGACCCGATCCTCGAGGCCATTGTAAGGGACCATTTCGATGATCTGAAGAAAGGCGATTACAGGTCCATAGCCGAAGCCATCGGGGTCGAACCGCAGGAGATCCTGCAGGCCGTGGAGCGCTTGAGGAAGCTTGAACCTAAGCCCGGCCGTCCCTTCGCCCCAGAGGCCGCCCGGGTGATCGTCCCCGACGTGATCATCTACAAAGCGGGTGATGACTTTGAGGTTGCCTTAAACGAAGATGGCCTGCCCAGGCTCAGGATCAGCAGATATTACCGCCAGATGCTGGACGAGGGCGGTGAAGGGATTCCCACCGAATACCTTAAAGAGAAGCTCCGGGCGGCCCAGTGGCTTATAAAGAGCTTGGAGCAGCGTCAGCAGACCCTCTACAAGGTGACCAAGAGCATCGTCAAGTTCCAAAGGGAGTTCCTGGAGAAGGGCATCGACTACCTCAAACCCCTCATCCTCAGGGATGTGGCCGAGGACGTGGGAATGCACGAGTCCACCATCAGTCGGGTGACCACTAACAAATACGCTTATACCCCGCAAGGGCTCTTCGAGCTCAAATTCTTCTTCAGCGGCAGGGTGGGAGACGGCGCGGTGGAGATGTCGGTGAGGAGGGTGAAGAAGCTCATCGAGGAGATAATCGCCAAGGAGGATCCTCGTTCCCCTTACAGCGATCAAAAGATCGCCGAGATGCTCAAGGCCCGCTATGGCTTGGCCATTGCGAGGAGGACCGTGGCCAAGTACCGGGAGACCTTGGGCATCCCCTCCTCCAAAGAACGACGGCGCACCTGGTAAAGTTGACAGGTTCTGGGCCTTGGTCTAAAGTCAATGGGCGAAAGTTTGGGAGGTAAGGCATGCAGATCAACATCACCTTTCGCAACATGGAGCCCCAGGAGGAGATCAAAGAGTACGTCCAGAAGAAGGCCCTTAGGCTCAAACGCCTCCTCAACGAGCCCATTGAGATGCGGGTCATCTTGGAGGCTGAAAAATTCCGCTATTTGGCGGAAGTCACCCTGAATGCCGACGGGATCAACGTAGTGGGCCGGCAGACCGAAGGGGAACTGCACGCGGCCATTGACCTGGTGATGGACAAAGTGGAGCGCCAGGTCAAGGATCATAAGGAGAGGAACAAGGGGAATCGATCCCGGACACGCCAGGTGAGCATCCACCTCGTGGCCCCCGAGGAACGAGGGCCGAGGATCGTCAAGAGCAAGCCCTATCCCGTCAAGCCCATGTCCCTCGAGGCCGCGGTAGAGGAGTTGAAGGCCAGGGGAGATGATTTCATTATGTTCATCAACGAGGCCACCGACAGGGTGAACATCCTTTACCGGAGGAAGGACGGAAATTATGGACTGATAGAGCCGGAATATTGAAGATGAAGATAGCGGAGATGCTGGATGAAGGCTCGATTATCGAGGAGCTGAGTGCACGGGACAAGGAGGGGGCCCTGCGGGAGTTGGTTTCCCTGCTCGCCCAAGGGGGAAAACTGAAAGACGAGGCCAAGGCCTTGGAGGTCCTCTTCGAGAGGGAGAAGCTGGGCAGCACTGGCATAGGGGAGGGGATCGCCATTCCCCACGGCAAGCTCCCCGACCTTGAAGGGGTGATATGCGCCTTCGGCCGCAGCCGTAAGGGCATTGATTTCGAAGCGGTAGATGGTAAGCCCGTTCACCTCCTCTTCCTCCTACTCGCTCCGGAGAACTCCGCCAGCGAACATCTGAAGGCCCTTGCACGGCTTTCCAGGCTCTTGAAGGACCCCCTCTTTCGCAAAAGGCTACTCGAAGCCGAAGACAGACAGGCCCTGTATCGCACCATTGTCGAGGAAGACGAAAGACAGGGATAATCCCACCTCCCATCCCCAGGGGACCTTGCATCTGCACGGAGTTCTGGTGGACGTATTCGGAGTTGGGGTCCTTATCGTGGGCCGCAGCGGCATCGGCAAGAGCGAATGCGCCCTGGAACTCGTCATGCGAGGGCACAGGCTCGTGGCCGATGACCTCATCTGCCTCGAGCGCAGCCCTGAGGGAAAGCTCTACGGTTATGGGGAGGAGCTCGGGCGTCACCTCATGGAGATCCGAGGGCTGGGCATCGTCGACATAGAGAAGCTATTCGGCGTGGCTGCCACCAGGCCGAGGAAACGGATCCATCTCGTGATAGAATTGGTCGACCAGGAAGGAGAGGTGATGGACAGGACCGGCCTCGAAAGGAGAAAGTGGGGGGCCCTGGGGGTGGAACTGCCCTTGAAAAGGATCCCCGTAACCCCGGGGAGGAACTTGTCCATCATAGTGGAGGTGGCGGCTCGTAATTTCCTCTTAGAGGAAAGGGGGGTAAGGGCCCCTGAGGAATTGGACCAGAGGCTCCGTCAGCGGATGGGGGAGAGCTGATGCGCCTGGTGGTGATCAGCGGGCTTTCCGGATCGGGCAAGTCCACTGCCCTTAAGGCCTTAGAGGATAGCGGTTATTTCTGTGTGGACAACCTTCCCCCCTCTCTAGTGCCCACGCTGCTGGACCTCTGTCGGCACTCCTCCCGGGACATCTCACGGGTGGCCATGGTGGTGGATATCCGCGGCCGGGAGTTCTTGGGGGACTTCAGACGGGTGCTCGAACAGGTGAAGGCCGAGGGACATGAGGTGAAGATGCTGTTTTTGGAGGCGTCTGACGAGGTCCTCATCTCCCGCTTCAGTGAGACCAGACGCCGTCATCCCCTGGAGCGGGAGGGGCTGGAACTCTCGGAAGCGGTGAGGGCCGAACGGAGGGAGCTGAGTTTCCTGAGGGACATGGCCGACGAGGTGCTCGATACCAGCGGCCTCACGGGACATCGACTGCGCCGCATCGTTATGGAGGAGATCGAGGCCCTCGGGGGAAAGCTGCAGGTTCTGCTTATGTCCTTTGGTTACAGTTTCGGCTTGCCCCCCGAGGCGGACCTGGTTATGGACGTGCGGTTCCTCCCCAACCCCTTCTACGTCAAGGGCCTGCGGGACCTGGACGGGCTGGACGAGCGGGTGGTTCAATATATCTTTGAACATCGCGAGGGGAGGGATTTCCTCGAACGGTTCGCGGAGCTCTTGGAGTTTTTGCTCCCGCTTTATGAGCGCGAGGGTAAAAGCACCCTCACGGTGGCCATAGGCTGTACAGGGGGGAGACACCGATCCCCTGCCGTGGTCCAGCGTCTTGGAGAGCTTCTGGCGGGAAAGGGGCGAGAGGTAGCCATTAGACATAGAGACTTGGGGTAAAGACATGGTCGGGGTGATAGTGGTAACCCATTCGGCGTTGGCGGACGAACTGCTGCTGGCGACCCAACAAATTGTGGGCGACATCGAGGGGATGGAGCCCATATCCATCGACCTGACCGAGCCCCCCGAGGAGATAAGGGAGAGGATCAGGAGGGGGATAAAGAAGGTGGATCGGGGCAAAGGGGTGCTGATCCTGACCGATATGTTCGGAGGGACTCCCTCCAACGTGAGCCTTTCCTTCCTGGAAAAGGGGAAAGTGGAGGTGGTAACAGGGGTCAACCTCCCCATGTTGTTGAAACTGGCCACCCTCAGGGATGAGATGCCTTTGGAGGAGCTCGCCTCCTTCATCGCCAATTACGGCAAGAAGAACATCCATCTGGCATCTGAGGTCCTGGAGAAGAAGGCCGCGGAGGTGAAGGAGCCATAGAGAGGACGGCGGAAAAGGTACTCGAGATAAAGAACAAGTTGGGCCTTCACGCACGGGCAGCCAACATGATCGTGCAGATTGCCAACCGCTACAGGTCTGAGATCACGCTGGAAAAGGACGGCGTGGTGGCCAACGGCAAGAGCATTATGGGACTGCTGATGTTGGCGGCGGGAAAGGGGACCAGGGTCCTGGTTCGGGCCACTGGGGAGGACGCTGAGGAGGCCGTGGAGGAGATCGCCAAGCTGGTGGAGGGCAAATTTGGGGAGGAGTAAGGGAACGGAGAGGGTCTTCACCGGCATAGGGGTATCGCCGGGGGTGGTGGTCGGGAAGGCCCTGCTGCTTGAGGCCCCGGGGCTGACCTTCACTCCGAGGAGGATCTCTCACCTGCTGGTGGAGGCGGAGATAGCCCGGCTGCGTAAGGCCTTGGAGCAGTCCAAACGGGAGCTGATGGAGGTGAGGGAGCGCCTCCTCTCCAAGGGGCTTACCCAGCAGGCATCCCTTATAGACGTCCACCTCCAACTCCTCGAGGACAGGATGCTGGTCAAAGGTGCTGAGGAGCTCATTCGCGAGGAGTTGATCAATGCCGAATGGGCCCTTGAGATGACCCTGAAGAGGATCCTCGAGGCCTTCGAGGGGTTGAACGAAGAATACATCCGGGAGAGACGGGAGGATGTGCGGCATGTGATCGAGAGGGTTATGAGGCACCTTACAGGTCACCCCTCCCCCAATCTTGACGAGGTGGCCGGTGTGGTGGTGGTCGCCCATGATCTCTCCCCTGGCGACACGGCCCAGCTCAACATCGCCAAGGTCATGGGGTTCGCCACCGATATAGGGAGCGCCACCTCCCACACGGCCATCGTGGCCAAGTCCTTGGGGCTCCCCGCGGTGGTGGGACTGAGGGAGATCACAGCCCATGTGAAGGGTGGTGAGACGGTCATCATCGACGGCCACGAGGGGGTGGTGATCCTCGAGCCTACGGAAAGCACTTTGAAGGAGTACGACCTCAAGAGGCAGCGTTACCGTTACCTGGTGCGGGAGCTCTTGAGGTTTGCCCCCCTGCCCTCCGAGACCCTCGATGGCTATCACCTCGCCCTGCGGGCCAACATCGAGTTCGTCGAGGAGGTGCGGGTGCTGGAACAGTACGGTGCGGAGGGCATCGGTCTGTACCGTACGGAGTACCTCTATCTCAACCGCCGGGACCTCCCAACCGAAGAAGAGCACCTTCGATACTACCGGCAGGTGGTTACCGAGGTCTCCCCCCATCCCGCCACCATCAGAACCTTGGATTTGGGGGGCGATAAGTTCGCCTCACGGATATACCTCCCCCGTGAGATGAATCCCGCCTTGGGCCTTAGGGCGATCAGGCTCTGCCTGAAGGATCGGGAGCTCTTCAAGACCCAGCTCCGGGGGATTCTCAGGGCCAGTGCATACGGTAAAGTCAGGATCCTCCTGCCCATGATCTCGGGGCTCGAGGAGTTAAGACAGGCCAAGGGGGTCATCGAGGAGGCGAAGGAGGAGCTCGACAGGGATGGGATTCCCTTCGACCCCCAGGTGGAGGTAGGGGTGATGATAGAGATTCCCTCGGCTGCGGTCATCGCCGACCTGCTGGCGAGGGAGGTGAATTTCTTCTCCATAGGCACCAACGACCTGATCCAGTACACCCTGGCCATCGACAGGATCAACGAGCACGTGGCCTACCTTTACCAACCCCTACACCCCGCCATCCTGAGACTCATCGAGGGCATTGTCGAACGAGCCCATGGTGCCGGCATCGGTGTGGGGATCTGCGGTGAGATGGCTGCCGATCCCCTCTACAGCCTGCTCTTCCTGGGGATGGGGCTTGACGAGCTAAGCATGAACCCCATGGCCATCCCCAGGGTGAAACGGGTGATCCGGAAGGCCACTCAGGACCTGGGGCGGGAGCTGTTGCGGAGGGTCTTGAAGTGTGAGACAGCAGAGGAGGCAGAGGCCTTCCTGCGTCAGGAGATGGCGTGTCTCTTCCCCGACGACTTCATCCGCTGCGAGGCCTAAATCCTTAGAGGAAGATCTTCCCGGGATTCATCAGCCCTTGGGGGTCGAGGATTTCCTTTATTTTTCGCATTACCTCGAGGGCCTCCCCGTGCTCCCGGGCGGCGAACTCCCTTTTACCGATCCCCACACCGTGTTCTCCGGTACAGGTACCCTCGAATTCCAAGGCCTTGAGGACCACCTGCCTGTTGGCCTCCTCTACCCTCCTCCAGCGCTCGGGGTCCTTCGGGTCGTCCATCACCACCACATGGACGTTTCCGTCTCCGGCGTGGCCGAACACATAGGCGGTGAGATCTGAGACCTCCTCCTTGATGAAGGCCACCATCTCGCTGTACTTGGAGAGGGGCACGGCCACGTCCATGATCAGAGGTTCAAGGCCGGGATGGGAGCGCTTTATGGACTCGAAGGTGAGGTGGCGGATCTCCCAGAGACGGGTGCGCTCATCCGGCCCTATGCCCTTGTCGATGAAGGTGCAGCGGTTTTCGCGACAGATCTCCTCCACGAAGGCCATCTCCTCTTCGAGCCCCTTGGCGCTATAGCCGTCGAACTCCATCAACAAGGTGGGGGCTTCTTCGAAGTCGAGGCCCCTGTCACGGTTGATCACCTTCACCACCTCCGCGTCCAGAAATTCCATGGCCGAAGGGACGAGGCCCGAACTCATCACCTGGAAGACCGTGTCGGTGGCGTTCCTCACCGTGGGGAAAGTGGCCCTTACGGCCATGAAGTTCTCGGGGAGGCCGACAAGACGCAAGGTGGCCTCTGTGACGATCCCGAGGGTTCCCTCGGCACCGGTAAAGAGCCTCAGTAGATCGTACCCCGAGGAGCTCTTTCTGGCACGGTTTCCCACCCTTATTACCTCCCCACCGGGCAAGACCACCACCAGCCTAAGCACATATTCCCGCGTCGGGCCGTATTTCACGGTGCGGATGCCGCTGGCGTTGTTGCCGATCATGCCGCCGATGGTGGCGGCAGCCCCAGGGTCGGGGGGAAAGAAAAGGCCGTAGCGGCTCAATTCCTTGTTGAGCTCCTTGTAAACGACCCCTGCCTCCACGTCCACTTGAAAGTCCTCTTGGCGGATCTCCAGGATTCTGTTCATCTCCTGCAGATCTATCACCATTCCCCCCTTCACCGGGATCGGGTTGCCCTCGAGGCTTGTGCCTGCCCCCCAGGGGGTAACGGGTACGTTATACCTATAGGCCCAACGGACCAGCCGGCTTACTTCCTCGGTTGAGTGGGGCCAAACGACCACATCGGGGAGGACCCCAGGATGGAAGGACTCGTCATGGGAATGGAGTTCCCGGACGGAGTCGCCCGTGGATACCCATTCCTTCCCCACGATCCCCTTCAGCTCCTCGATATGTTCCCTTTTCAGCATGATCCCTCCTATCAGTGGATCACCATCTTTGAGGGGAGCCACAGTATTATGTCAGGAAACAAGATGAAGAGCACAAGGCCTATGAGTTGCAGCCCGATGAAGGGCCAGGCCCCCCCGATTATGTGCTCGCCGAACTTCACCTCAGGGGGAGCGACCCCTTTGAGGTAGAAGAGAGAGATGGCCACAGGCGGGGTGAGGAAGGAGGTCTGCATCACGATGCAGCAGAGCATGGCGAACCACAGGGGGTCGAAGCCCAATTGCTTGGCTATGGGGGTGAATAGGGGGACGAGAAGGGGGATGAGGCCCACCCACTCGATGAAGAACC
>CAZGDM010000061.1:0-10201 GCA_964525275.1 uncultured Thermodesulfobacteriota bacterium
AGATCAGAAGGATCATCCCCGTGGTGTACATGGTGGAGCGGAGGATCCGGAGGAAAGTCTCCCAGGTAAGCCTCTTCTTCACCACCAGGGCTAAGAAGAAGGCCCCGGCAGAGCCTATGGCCGCCGACTCGGTAGGGGTGGCGATCCCCAGGTATATGGTGCCGAGGACCGAGAAGATGAGGAAGATGGCACTCCATGCCTTGAGCAGCACCCGGAACTTCTCCTTCCAGGTCACGACCCCCTCGACCCTCGGGGCCTTGGAGGGGTCGAGTTTCACCACCAGGCCGATGTAGGCCATCATCATGGAGGCGAGGATCACCCCGGGGATTATCCCCCCCGTGAAGAGCTTGCCGATGGACTCATCGGCGATGATCCCGTAAAGGATGAAGCCGATGCTCGGGGGGATGAGCAAAGCCAGGGCGCCTGAGGCGGCCACGCACCCAGAGGCCAGCCTCTTGTCGTAACCGCGCTTCAACATCTCCGGGATGGCGAAGGAGCCGATGGTGGCCGCACCTGCAACGCTCACCCCGCACATGGCCCCAAAGATAGTACTGGCTACCACCGTGCCCATGGCTAACCCGCCGGGGACCCTATGAAGCCATTTGCTACCGAAGTTGTAGAGGTCCTCACCGATCCCTGTGTAGAAGAGGATCTCCCCCATGAGGATGAAAAGCGGAATGGCCACCAGCACGAAGTGGCTCAACTTGCCGTAGAAAAGGTTGGGGACGGCGCTGAACCCCTCAAGCCCCCTGAAGAGGTAAAGGCCAAGGATGCTCGCCAAGGACAGGGAGGCGAAAACCGGCACTCCGCTGAAGAGCAGCACGAGCAGCGTGGCGATGACTATCAGGGCGATCAGCTCCGGGGACATCTCAACTCCGCTATCTCCTTGATCACTATAGCCACTGACTGAAGTCCCAACAGTAGGGCGCCGAGGGGCACCAGGGAGTATGGAATCCACAGGGGGAAGGCCAGCAGGCTGGTGGAGCGGTAGTTGCTGATGAAGGCGAGGTAGGCGGATTTCGTCCCCTCCACTATCAGGACGGTGCATATCAAGAGCACCACCCCTTGGGCGAAGATCTCCGCTGCGGCCCTTCCCCTCCGCCCGAGGCGCGCTACCACGACCTCCACCCTGACGTGACGGCCGTCTTTCATGATGAGGCCCGCAGAGGCAAAGGTGAGAAGTACCATCAGGTACTCACTGACCTCGGCGGAGAAGGCGCTTGGGTCCTTGAGGAGGTAACGGGTGAACACCTCCCAGCAGACGATGAGGAAGAGGGCGAAGAGGCCCGCCTGAGCGAGGATGCCGCCTCCCTCGTTGAGCCTTCCTACGATCTCGACGAACCTCTTCACCCCTCTCCCGAGTCCCTTTAATGATGGGTCTCTATGAAGTCGATTAGACGCTTCCCATCGGGGACTTGGCTTACCCACCAATCGTATACTTTTTTGATCGAGGCCTTGAACTGTCCAAAGGTGGCCTCGTCCAGGGAGTGGATCTTCATGCCCCTCGACTGGAGCAGATCTATGGCCTTGGCGTCGCTCTCGAGGGTGGCCTTGTAGCCGTCCTCTGCCCACTCCCAGGCGCATTCCCGGAAGACCTTCTGGAGGTCCTTCGGGATCTTGGCCCACGTGTTCTTATTGACGGCCATGAGAATGGTGTAGTTGCCGGCGTTGGTGATGGTGAGGTGATCCAGCACCTCGTGGAGTTTGCGGCCCGTGTAGGTGAGAAAGGGCCTGAGGATCCCATCGATGGCCCCTCGCTGTAGCGCTGTGTAAAGCTCCCCCGAGGACATGAAGGATGGGGCCCCGCCGAGTTCCTCCACCATCTTGGCGTGTACGGTGCTCGAGATGGCGATGGTCATCCCTTTGAGGTCCTGGGGCTTGAGGATGGGACGCTTCTTGGTGCCGAAATGGTAAAAGCCTCCGGGTGACTGGGCGAGGATCACGATGTTAATCTTGGACCACTTTTGGTTGAGCCCCTGATCCCAGAGCCCTGCCTTCAGCGACTTCCAGGCGTCATCCACGTCCTTCCATAGGAAGGGGAGGGCACCGACATCCGAGCCCTTCACCGTGCCAGCGTGGTAATTGGCGTTGGGGATGCACATGTCGATTTCACCCCGCTGAAGGGCCGGTACCTCCTCCTTGCCGCCGAAGAGCTGCTTCGAGTGGTAGAAGGCGAACTTGACCTCCCCGTTGGTCCTTTCCTCCACCCGCTTAATGAAGCGCTGGGTCACGGGGACCCAGTAGTAGCTGGTGGGGAACATGGTGGAGAAGGTGATGTTGATGCGCTTCCCAGCCCAGGCCAACCCACCGCCGATTTGAAAGGCGATGGTGGCATAACCCATTTGCTTGAGAAAATCCCTTCGCGAAATCCTCTCCATTTTCCTCCCTCCATGTCGGGAATTTGATGCCTTTAATAATTCAACACCAGAGCCGTGTCAACGCCGAGGCCGAGAAATCCGTGATGCGGTAGTGTGAATCGAGCCATAAGTTTTCATGTTTTTGATTTTAACTTTCGCACTTAACTTGACGAAAGGCGAATAGTGTGTTATTGGGCTTCAATCTCGTAATTCCGAGAGGAGGGTGGTATGAGGAGAATCCAGCCGTGGGTTGGTTTGTTTGTCTTCTTCATCCTTTGCTATGCGGCTATGGCCCAAGAGCTCACCGTTGGTAAAGACAAGAGGAAGTACATCCCCCCAGATAAGATAGTCTTCAGAGAGGACTTCTCCCGTTGTCCCGTCGGTGAGCCCCCTGCAGGGTTTGAGAAGGTGAGCGGTGCAGGGGAATGCGTTAAACTGGAAAGTCAAATATGGATAGCACCTGCTTCCGACGGTGACTACCGAGTCTATAAAAAGCTGAATTTGGGAAGAGATGAGTTCTCCGTTGAATTTGACTATTTGCCCTATCAGGACATGAGTGGCGCCATAGGGCCTAAGTTCATTTTCCGTTTTCTTGAGAGCAGGGGCACTGCATGGGATAAAGCAAAGCCGCCCTACGATCTCGAGATAAACGGCACCTATAATATGTGCGTCTTCAAGCTGGAGAGGACGGGGAAGATAGGGGAGCGGAAGAATTGCCACAGGAAAAAGGTACACGTGATCCTTCAGGTAAGGCGCGGTCAACTTAGGGTATATGTCGATGGTAAGAGATTGAGCATGGTCCCCTTTGAGCTAACCTCCGGAGAGCATATAAGCGGATTTGAACTGATGTTTGTTGGCGATACCAGGAAATATGGAGAACTCGTAAGCAGAATAAAGGTGGGAAAATACACTACTGTAGAAGAAAAACCCCGTCCTGAAAAACTGGGAATAGAGGTTCAAGAAACTGCCCAGGGTATTAAATTTACCGTTCCAGAGAAGATCCTTTTTGACTTCAACCGCTTCTTTCTCAAGAAAGAAGCTAAGGAGGCCCTTCATTTAGTGGCCGAAGTACTAAGAGAGAGACCCTATAAAAAGGTGTTGATCATCGGCTATACGGATAACGTGGGTTCGGATGAATACAACCTCCGCCTTTCTTTACAAAGGGCCCAGAGCGTTGCTGACTATCTCATTTATGTAGAGGGGATAGACTGCAACAGGATGAGGATTGAAGGGAGGGGAAAGGCAAACCCCGTGGCTGACAATTCCACAGAAGAGGGTAGGGCGAAAAACCGCCGAGTGGAGATAGTTATCTTGGAATAAGCGCGCGTCTCTGAAATCTTTGGGACTGATCAACTATTCTTCGGTCCGCAGGCCTTCACACAGATGCCGCAGATGTATTGGCCTATGTTGTACTTCTTCCTGAACTCCCTGAGCTTTTCGAAACATCTCAGGTGGTCGAAGTCCTCCACTCTTTCCTTTATGGCCCCCACGGGGCACACAGGAATGCAACGCCTGCATTCCCCGCATCCTGGCCCTTCGTAGGGCTGGTCAACCTTGAGGGGCAAATCTGTAAGGACGCTGACAAGCCTGACCCTGGCGCCATACTGAGGGGTTACCAAAAGGTTGTTCCTTCCTCTCCAGCCGAGGCCGGCGGCCTCTGCCAGGGACTTGTGGTCGAAGTGAGCCCGCTGGTGCTCCCAGTCCACTATCTGTGATGCCGCGATGGGCAGGGCCCTGAAACCCATTTCCTCGATCAACTTCGCCACCCGAAAGGCTATCTGGTCGAGGATGTAATTGGCCTGACGGTAATGGTGGAGGTAAAAGAGGGTGGGGTGGTCCTCTATGAGCTCCAGGACCCCTGAGGCGAGCCTGATCCCCATGGAGATGCCGAAGGGGAGGTCTTCGGTGATCGTGGGGGGCAGTTCGAGAACCTGCCACTGCCTTCCCCTTATGTCGGCAACCCCGAAGAGGTCGGCACCCCACTTAAGGGCCTCTTCCCGAACCTTTTGGTAGTTCCCCTCCGGGTTCATTCTCACGGGTATATGCCGCGGAGCTGGGAGGCTTTTATGACCCTACCCACTCCGAGGATGTAAGCAGCCATCCTCATGGTCACCTTTTTCTCCTCGTAAATGGCCACCACTTCGTCGAAGCTCCTCTTGAGGATGTTCTCCAGACGGCTTGCCACCTCCTCTTCACTCCAGAGGAGCTCCTGGAGGTTCTGTACCCATTCGAAGTAAGAGACGACCACCCCGCCCGCATTGGCTAAGATGTCCGGGACCACAAAGATCCCTTTGTCGGCGAGGATCTCGTCCGCTTCGGGGGTAGTGGGACCGTTGGCGCCCTCCACGATGATCTTTGCCCTTATCTTCGGAGCGTTTTCCTCGGTGATTACCCCTCCCAGGGCAGCAGGCACGAGGATGTCGCAATCCAGCTCCAGTAGTTCCTCATTGGATACGGGCTCCGACTGCGGGACCTCCTCCGCCAGCAGACAGGCGTAGCGCCTTTTGCACTCGAGTGCTTGCCGGAGGTCAAGACCTTGTGGGTTGTAAAGGCCGCCCTTGGAGTCGCTTATGGCGATCACCTTGGCGCCGGACCGCTCGAAATACTGGGCTGCTATCCCACCGACATTGCCGCAGCCCTGGATGGCCACCCGGGCCCCCTCTAAAGGGAGGTTGAGATATTGGCAGGCCTTCTTGGCGGTGATAACTACCCCCTTTCCCGTGGCCTCAAAACGGCCTACAGATCCCCCCAGTTCCAGGGGTTTGCCCGTCACCACTCCAGGGACTGCGTGCCCTTTGAAGATGGAGTAGGTGTCCATGATCCAGGCCATCACTTGGGGATTGGTATAGACGTCCGGGGCAGGGATATCCACATCCGGACCTATCAGGATGGATATCTCCCAGGTGAAGCGCCTGGTGAGGCGTTCGAGCTCTCCTATGCTCATCTCTTTGGGGTTACATTGTACCCCTCCTTTGGCCCCACCAAAGGGGATGTTGACTACGGCCGATTTCCAGGTCATCCACATGGCCAATGCTCGGACCTCGTCCAGGTCCACATCGGGGTGGTAACGTATACCGCCCTTGAAAGGCCCCCGGGTGTCGTTGTGTTGGACCCTGTAACCGGTGAAGATCCTGACGGTACCATCGTCCATCTTCACCGGGAAATGGACTGTGAGTTCGCGCCTGGTGTACTTCATCCGTTCCAAGATCCCGGGGTCAGCTTCCAGGTAGCCGGCCACCATATCCACCTGTTTCCTCGCCATCTCGAGGGCCTTAGCCCCTTTGCTTTGCCCTTCCATCGCACCCCCCTCCCTTTCGTAAATGTGAGGCTCGTCTCAAGTGTAAGGGATGAAAGGGCAAGAGGGCAAGGATGGTTGTCCCTCGGATGATTTTGATCTATCCTCCCCACCGGGGAGGTGAGGCGATGGAAAGGGAAGAAGCCCTTGAGCTCGTCAAGGCAGAGGTGAAGACCAAGAACCTCGTCAAGCACATGCTGGCGGTGGAGGCCTGTATGCGCAGGCTCGCCCAGGAATTGAGAGAAGACGAAGAGATGTGGGGCCTCGCTGGATTGCTTCACGACCTCGATTATGAGTACACCAAGGACGCCCCCGAACGCCATGCCCTTATGGCAGTCGAGATGCTGAAGGATAAAGGGCTCCCTGACGAAGTCTTGGAGGCTATCAAGGCCCACGCCGGCCACGCCGAGCGAAAGACCTCCATGGCCAAGGCGCTCTACGCTGCCGATCCCCTGACGGGGTTGATCGTCGCCGCCACCCTCATGCACCCAAAGAGGGACCTGGGGGCGGTCGATACCCGCTTCGTGCTCAACCGCTTCAAGGAGAAGAGCTTCGCCCGAGGGGCAAATAGGGATCAGATCCGTAGTTGCGAAGAATTGGGGATACCGTTAGAGCATTTTATCGAGCTATGCCTCGAGGCCATGAGGGGGATAAAGGAGGAGCTTGAATTATAACGCTTTTTGTCAAAAGTTTCCCTTGTGCTTAACTTCTCTCCAAAGAAATTAGCCAGGGTGTACCGTGGGGAGGTGGTCTGCCTGTTGGGTAGAAACGGCGCCGGCAAGACCACCACTATGCGCACCATTGTCGGACTCACCCCCCCAAAAGGAGGGGAGGGTTTTATTCAAGGGGGAGGTCATCTCTGGTCTCCCCACCCATGAAATCGTTCGCCGAGGTATGGGACTTGTGCCAGAGGACCGCAGGATCTTCCCGAAACTCACGGTGAGGGAAAACCTCCAGCTTGCGGCTCTCTATTCGAGGAGAGGAGGTCCTCAACGGTGGACGGTGGAGAGGGTGATGGAGGAATTTCCCCTCCTCAAAGGCCTTGCGGATAGAAAGGGGGGAAAGCTCTCGGGAGGTGAGCAGCAACTTCTCGCCATAGTTCGTTCCCTTCTCCTCAATCCGGAGATACTGTTGCTCGATGAGCCGTGTGAAGGCCTTGCTCCCGTCATTGTGGAGCAGTTGTACGATCTCATCCTCAAGCTCAAGGGAGAAATCACCATGTTGATAGCCGAACAGAAAGCCCGCTTTGCTGTAGCGGTATCCGATCGTGGCTACATAATAGAGAAGGGACGCATAGCTTATGAGGGCACTTCCGCCGAACTTGCGGCCGATGAGGGGGTGAAGGAGAGATATTTCGCCGTATGACCCTCCATTGGGCAAAGGAATTGAAGGGGATATTCGAGGGGAAAATCCCTTGTGATCTGCTCATCCGCGGGGCCAAGGTAGTGGACCTCCTGGGAGGAGGTATCCTGGAGGTCCCCGTAGCCGTCCATAAAGGGAGGATCGTCGCCTTTGAAGAACTTAGGGCCAGGGAGGTGTTCGATGCCCGCGGGCTCTATTTGAGCCCTGGATTTGTGGACTGCCATATTCACATCGAGAGCAGTCTTCTGGTCCCCCATCAGTTCGCAAGGGCGTGTCTTCGACACGGGACCACGGCGGTCTTCGCCGATCCCCACGAGATCGCCAACGTCTTCGGTGAGGAAGGGGTTAGGTTTATGCTCGAGGACTCCGAGGGCCTCCCTGTGGATTTCTTCTTCCTGCTGCCCTCCTGCGTACCAGCGTCTCCCCTTGAGTCGAGCGGCGCCTCACTGGGACCCGATGCCCTCCGGAGGCTCAAGGAGCATCCACGGATTGTAGGGCTCGGGGAGTTTATGAACGTGCCCGGGCTTCTTGAGGCAGAGGCTGAGGCGGTGGAGAAACTTGCCCTCTTCGAGGGAGGGATTGTGGATGGTCATGCACCGCTTTTGCGAGGGAAAGACCTCTCCCATTACCTTTCCCTCGGGGTAGGCTCGGACCATGAGACCGTTGATCTTGAGGAAGGACGGGAGAAGTTACAGAAGGGTCTCTTCCTCTATCTGAGAGAGGGGAGCTCAGCAAAGGCCCTTGAGAGGCTCCTTCCACTCCTTCAGCCCTTCAACGCCGACCGTTTTGGCTTCGCCACCGACGACCTATCCCCACGGGACCTGGCCGAGGGCCACATCGATCTGATCCTCCGCAAGGCGGTGGCCCTTGGCCTCGATCCCCTGGTGGCCCTCAAGGTCGCCTGCAGGAGCCCTTTCGTCCACTTTCGCCTTCCCGCTCGGGGGGCTGTAGCCCCGGGTTACAGGGCGGACTTGGTCTTCCTCAAGGACATCACCTCCTTTGAGGTCACGGGGGTGATAAAAGGGGGGCGCTGGGCATATAGAGATGGGGAATACCTCCTTCCCTTCCCCGGCGTCTCCCCTCCGAGGGAGTCTCCTTTCACCGTGCCTCATGCGGAGGATCTAAGAAAGGAACTCTCCGTGAAGGCACAGGGTAAAAGGCTCCGCATCATCGGTCTACGGCAGGGGCAAATAGTCACGGAAGAACGGGTGTTGGAACTCCCCTCGGGAGGGGAATTCCTCGAACCTCACCTCATAGGGTTCCCCAAGGTGGCGGTGGTGGAGCGCCACCGAGGGACAGGACGGGTAGGGGTGGGATTTCTGGATGGGTTGGGCCTTGAGGAGGGGGCCCTGGGGAGCACCATCGCCCATGACGCCCACAACCTCGTGGTGGTGGGGATGAGTGATGAGGAGATGCTGCTGGCCGTGGAGACCCTGAGGCGCTCGGGGGGTGGTTTGGTGGTAGTGAAGGGGGCAAAGGTCCTGGCCCACCTGCCGCTTCCTGTGGCAGGGCTTATGTCCGACAGATCCTGGGAAGAGGTGGCGAAGGGTCTTGAAGAGGTGGAAGGAGCGGCCAGTGTCCTGGGACGCCGAGTTCTTCAGCATCCCTTCATGTACCTTTCCTTTGTGGCCCTATCGGTGATCCCCTCACTCAGGCTCACCGATAGGGGGTTGCTCGACGTCTCCTCCCAGAGATTCGTCCCCTTGACCTTTTGAGGGCCATGGGCCGTAAGCTTTACCTGGTGAGCCTCGGCTGCCCTAAGAACCAGGTCGATTCCGAGGTGATGATGGGGATGTTGATCCGGGATGGATGGGTCCCTGTAGATACCCCTGAGGAAGCGGACCTCATCCTGGTCAACACCTGTGCCTTCCTCCAGGAAGCGGTCTCCGAGGCCATCGAGACCATCCTCGAGATGGACATGAGGCGTCGAAGGGGGAGCAAGCTTGTGGTGGCGGGATGTCTCCCTCAGCGATATGGGGTAGAGGTTGCCCACGAGATCCCCGAGGTGGACCTGTGGATAGGGCCTGGAGATATCCCTTCGCTGCCGCGCCTTCTTCGCGACGGGAAGAAGGGGTTCTTTGCACGAGATCCCTCGGCCTATCTTTACGATCACCTAACCCCTCGAGTCCTCTTCAACAACCCCTTTGTGGCCTATGTCAAGATAGCCGAAGGCTGCTCCCATAGATGCGCCTTTTGCATAATCCCGCAATTGAGGGGGAGATACCGGAGCCGCGATCCTCGATCGGTAGTTGAAGAAGTGAGGGGATTGGTGAGACGGGGGGTCAAAGAAGTGGTACTGGTGGCCCAGGACACCACCGCCTACGGGAGGGACTTGGGGTTCGAAAAGGGACTTGGGGGGCTCCTCGAAGAGCTCCTCAAGATCGATAACCTTCATTGGCTCCGTTTCCTCTATACCTACCCCCACCCTCGAAACTTCTCCAGAAGGCTCCTCGAGCTCTTGGCCTCTGGCGGGAGTCTCGTCCCCTACCTTGACCTCCCCATCCAGCATGTGTCAGACAGGGTCCTCCGGCGGATGCGCCGTAGGACCAGCGGCAGGGACATAAGGAGGCTTATCGAGGTCATCAAGGCCAACTGTTCCCAGATCGCTTTGAGGGCTACAGTGATGGTGGGGTTCCCCGGCGAAGGGGATGAGGACTTCAGGGAGCTACTGGACTTCGTCGAGGAGGCCGAGTTCACCCACCTCGGGGTCTTCAAGTTTTCGCCGGAGGAGGGGACGGAGGCTGCTGCTATGCCAGATCGGGTACCGCAGAAAGTGGTCGAAGAGCGGTTCAGGGCGGTGATGGAGCTCCAACAGGGGATATCCCTCCGCAACAACCGCGAATGGCTCGGCAAAAAGGTGAAGATCCTGGTGGAGGGCACGGCCGAAGGAGGAGAGCTGGTAGGGCGTACCGCTTTTCAGGCCCCTGAGATAGACGGCGTTACCTTCGTAGAGGGTGGAGGTGAGCCCGGGGACTTCGTCTTAGCCACTATTGTCGATGCCGGCCCTTATGACCTTCGCGCAAAGGTGAACTGAGTTGTAACCTCTTCTACCCCCCATCCGTTAAAAGAACGGAACGATGTCGAATTTTCCGTGAACAGAGGGATTCTCTTCCTCCTCCCGGGGGAGCTTCCTCCCCCGGGTTTTTTGTCTTTAAGGTTGCATTTTTCCCCCTTTTTGGGTAAAAAG
>CAZGDM010000062.1:0-8170 GCA_964525275.1 uncultured Thermodesulfobacteriota bacterium
TGTCCTCATGGAGATCCCCCTTGACTCCTGCGGCAGGTTGATCGCCGTTGTGGACGATGAGCCCGACATCCTGCGGCTTGTCTCCCTGGGGCTTGAACGAGCAGGCTTCAAGACGAAGGGATTCCTCACCGGGAAGGAGTTCCTCGATTTCTTAAAGGAAGAGGCACCCGATCTTGTGGTCCTTGACCTCATGTTGCCCGATCTGGATGGGTTTGAGGTCTGCCGGTTCCTCAAGTCCGACCCCCGCTATCGCTCCATCCCCGTAATCATGCTCACCGCCAAGGCCGATGAGGAGGATCGTGTCGTGGGTTTGGAGCTCGGGGCAGACGATTATGTGGTCAAACCCTTCAGCCCCCGAGAGCTGGTGGCCAGAGTGAAAGCGGTCCTGAGGCGAGGAAGGCAACCTGAAGAGGGCATATGGGTGGGCGGAATCCTTTATTTGGACTTTCGGCGTTATGAGGCCTTGGTTAAGGGCAGGCGGGCTGAACTTACGCCTACCGAGTTCCGGATCTTGGCGATCCTCGCCTCCCGAAAGGGCTGGGTCTTCACCCGAGGGCAGTTGCTTGATCACCTCTGGGGCAACGAGAAGGCGGTCAGTGAGCGGACCATAGATGTGCACATCAAGAGGTTGCGGGAGAAGCTGGGCGAGGCAGCCCCCTTCATAAAGAGCGTGCGGGGCGTGGGCTATAAGTTGGAAGAAGGGTGAAGGGATCCATCTTCAGGCAAATCCTCCTCGGGCATCTGGCAATAGTCCTCCTTCTGACCGTGGCGGTCGCCCTTACCTCCTGGCACTTAAGCGAGAACTTCTCCTTTGAACTCCTCAAACGCCACCTTCGGGACCTCGCCTACGGTCTGAGACCCAAGGTCGAAGAATTGACCCAGCAGGGGGACCTCAAGGCCTTACAAAGCCTGGTCCAGAGGGCGAAGGCGGAAACTGGTGCGAGGATAACGGTCATTGACCCCAAGGGGGTTGTCTTGGCCGATTCCGAGGAGGACCCCGCGCGGATGGAAAACCACAGGGGGCGCCCCGAGGTGAAGGAGGCCATGGAGGGAAAGGTTGGGGTATCTGCGCGTTTCAGCACGACCCTGAGGGAGGAGATGCTCTATGTGGCCGTCCCCTTTCAGCTTTCCGGTGGACGAGGTGTCCTTAGGACCAGTCTTTTCCTGCGGGATGTGAGGCAATTTCTGGGAAAGTTGAGGGGACGGCTCTTTCTGACCGCCCTCGTCTTCGCCCTTTTCGCCCTCCTTTACTCCTATTTCTCCTCCCGCAGGATCTCCAGGCCTATTAAGGAAGTGGTCAGGGCGACCTCCAAGGTAGCCAAGGGCGACTTCGACGTTGAGGTCCCCCCCCAGGGCAAGGGTGAGGTGAGGGAACTCTCCGAGCACTTCAACGAGATGGCCAAGAGGTTAAAAGAGCTCTTCGAGGAAAACCTCCGCAGGCGCGAGGAGCTCGAGGGGATCTTTTCCGCCCTTCAGGATGGACTGCTGGTAATGGATAGGGAAGGCAAGGTGTTGTTTTCCAACAAAAAGGCCCAAGAGGTCCTTGGGGAGGCCCTGCAGGGTGTGTCCTTTTGGGAGGTTGGCAACCCCGCCCTCAGACAGGCATTAAGTCGGGCAAAAAGAAAAGGAGACTTAAGGGAGGAGGTGGAGATAGGGGGGAGCGTCTTCTTCCTCAGCGCCAGTTTCCTCCCGGTGACGGGCCAGACGTTTGTGCTCCTTCACGACATCACCCATCTCAAGAGGATGGAGGAAATGAAACGCGATCTCGTCTCCAGTGTCTCCCACGAGCTACGCACCCCTTTGACCGCCATAAAGGGGTTCTTGGAAACCCTGGAGGAGGAAACGGATGAAAAGCTGCGGTCGCAGTGCCTTGAGGTGATTAAGAGGCATGTCGAAAGGCTCACCAATCTCGTGGAGGATCTACTGGTGTTGTCCGAACTTGAGGACAGAGAGTTGAAGCTCGAACTGCAAGAGATCGACCTCAGGGAGGTGTTCAAGGAGATCCTCCCCCCCTTCGAGCAGAAGGCAAGGGAGAAGGGGCTCAGGCTTTCGGTGGAGGTCCCTCGAGACCTTGGATCCTTTAAGGCCGATCCCTTCAGGCTCGGTCAGGTCCTCTTCAACCTCCTGGACAATGCGGTCAAATACACGGAGCGGGGAGAAATCCGTTTGGCGGCCCGCAGAAAAGGGGACTGGATGGAGATAGAGGTCAGCGATACGGGCATCGGCATCCCAAAGGAGCACCTGGGCAGGATTTTTGAGCGTTTCTACGTGGTGGACAAATCCCGCTCACGCCGCCTGGGGGGCACAGGCCTTGGGCTCTCCATAGTGAAGCACATCGTGTTGCTTCATGGTGGGGAGATAAAGGTGGAAAGCACCCCGGGGGTGGGCACCTGTTTCAAGGTCCGCCTTCCCCTCTGACCTTCAAAGCTTCCAAGGAGACCTTAACAAAAACTTAACACAAGGTTCATCCTCAGCTAACGCATAAGGTCCATCCTCAGGAAAAAATCTGAGGGAGGTGAAGTATGAAGAAGTTGGCGGGGATTTTGTCAATTCTGGCCCTGGTAGGATTCGCCCTGGCCAAGGGGCAAATAGTCCTTCAAGGCTCGACCACCGTCTTTCCCATCGCCCAGAGGTGTGCGGAGGAGTTCAAGAGACTCCACCCGGAGGTGGACATCTCGGTGAGGGGAGGTGGAAGTGGTGTGGGGATCGCGGGGCTGATTGACGGGACCTGTGACATCGCTAACGCCTCTCGCCCCATGAAGGGGAGGGAGATCGAGGAGGCCAAGCGGCGGGGCTTCACCCCCAAGGGGTTCGTCATCGCCAGGGATGCCATCGCTGTAATTGTGCATCGGACAAACCCCTTGGATGAGATCACCCTCGAGGACCTCAAAAAGATTTACACCGGCCAGATCACCAACTGGAAGGTCTTTGGGGGACCTGACCGCAGGATTGTCGTGGTCTCGAGGGATACGGCCTCAGGAACCTTTGAGGTGTTCAACAAGGTGGTGCTTAAGGGGGCCCGCCTCACCCCTCGTGCCCTCTATCAGGCCTCGAACAAGGCGGTGCTCCTGGCGGTCTCAAAGTCCAAAGGAGCCATCGGCTATATCGGCCTGGGTTACCTAACGGAGGAGGTGAAAGCCCTGAAGGTGGAGGGTGCCTATCCGTCAAAGGAAACGGTCTTGGAGGGGACTTACCCCCTACAGAGGCCCCTTTTCATGTACACCAGAGGGGAACCCACGGGTCTGGTTAAGGAGTTCATAGAGTTCGTGCTCTCGGAGAAGGGACAGAAGATCGTCGGGCAGGTGGGCTTCATCCCCGTTAGGTGAGATGAGGAGGGGGGAGCGACTTACAGAATGGTCCCTGGGGGCGGTGGCCTCCGGTTGCCTTCTCGCCTTGGGGGGGATGCTTTTCTTCCTCTTCAAAGAGGGGGTGGGGCTGATGGAGGTTGTAGGGCTTGATGACTTCCTTTTTGGTAGGAGCTGGTTTCCGACCTCAGAGCCCCCCTCCTTTGGCATCCTCCCCCTGATCTGGGGTTCCCTGATGGTGACCGCAGGGGCCCTTGCCTTCAGCATCCCTTTGGGGTTGGCCCTGGCCATCTATATAGCGGAGGTAGCCTCCCCCAGGGTCAGGGCGATGCTTAAGCCCGCCCTTGAGGTCCTGGCGGGGATACCGTCGGTGGTCTTCGGCTTCTTCGGGATGGCGATCCTTGGGCCCCTGCTTCAGGAGATTTTCGACATACCCACTGGTCTCTGCGCCCTGAATGCCTCGATCCTTCTGGGGCTTATGGCCCTCCCCACCATAGTGAGTGTGTCAGAGGATGCCCTGTCGGCCGTCCCCAGGACCTTCAAGGAGGCCTCCTTGGCTTTAGGTGCAACCCGTTGGCAGACCATAAGGCATGTGCTTTTGCCCACCGCCTCCTCGGGCATCATCTGCTCCTTCATCCTAGGGATGGGACGGGCCATAGGCGAGACCATGACGGTCCTGATGGTGGCCGGAAACGCCCCCATTTTTTCCACCTCATACCTCGAGCCCGTACGGACCCTCACGGCAACCATCGCCCTGGAGATGGGGGAGGCGGTGAAGGGATCGCCGCACTACAGGGCCCTGTTCGCCATAGGGGGTGTGCTCTTCCTCATCACCCTCTTTTTCAACATAGTGGCCGAACGGCTGAAAGAAGGCTTCAGGGAGCGGTCTGGATGATACCGAGGGTCGCCCGGGAGAAAATGTGGTTTGCTGGCTTTCGAGCCGCTGCCTGGCTCGTCCTCTCCTTCCTCCTTGCCTTTCTCCTGATCCTCTGCCTCAAGGGAGCGAGGGTGATCAGCTGGGAATTCCTCACCCAGCCGCCGAGGGAGGGGATGACCCAAGGGGGGATCTTCCCTGCCATCCTGGGCACCCTCTGCCTCAGCTTGGGGGCGGTCCTTGTGGCCTTCCCCTTGGGGGTGATGACCGCCATCTACCTCACCTTTTATGCCCCGCGCAATCCCTTGACCCAGGCCATAAGGGTGAGCATCAGCAACCTGGCCGGGACCCCTTCGATAGTCTTTGGGCTCTTTGGACTCGCCCTGTTCGTCAAAACCTTTGGCTTCGGGGTCTCGATACTTTCGGGCGCCCTGACCTTGGGATTGCTTATCCTCCCCATTATCATCAAGGCCTCAGAAGAAGCCTTAAAGGCCGTCCCGAAGGAATTCCTTGAGGCAAGCTACGCCCTTGGTGCCACCAAGCTTCAGACTATCTGTAGGGTGGTCCTCCCTGCGGCCTCAGGCGGGATCCTCACAGGGGTGATCCTCTCCCTTGCCAGGGCCGCAGGGGAGACCGCTCCCATCCTCTTTACTGCCGCCTCCTTTTACGCCACTCGGCTACCGAGATCGCCCCTTGATGAGACCTTGGCCCTGCCCTTCCACATCTTCGCCCTCATGACCGAGGGGACCGACCCTGAAGCGCACACCAGGATCGCCTTCGGTGCCACCCTTGTGCTTTTGGCCCTTGTGCTTTCGCTGAACCTTGTGGCTATAATCCAAAGATACCGCCTCCAGAGGGGAAAGAAATGGTAGAGAGGCCAAAGATCGTAGTGGAAAATCTCAACTTCTGGTTCTCGGACATGCAGGTCTTAAAGGATATAAACATCAAGATCCCCGAGAGAAAGATCACCGCCATTATGGGCCCTTCCGGTTGCGGCAAATCGACCTTCCTCAGGTGCTTCAACAGGATGAACGACCTGATTGAAGGGTCGAGACTTGAAGGGAGGATCCTCCTTGACGGGGAGGACATTTACAGCGATGGCATCGATGTGTTTGGGCTCCGCAAGAGGGTGGGGATGGTCTTTCAGAAGCCCAATCCCTTGCCCAAATCCATCTTCGAAAACGTGGCCTATGGTCTGAGGGTGCACGGCATAAGGGACGGGATAGAGGAGCGGGTGGAACGGGCCTTAAAGGACGCCAACCTCTGGGAAGAGGTAAAGGACAAGCTTTCAAGGAGCGCCTTTGAACTGTCCGGAGGGCAGCAGCAGCGGCTCTGTATCGCCAGATGTCTGGTCCTTGAGCCCGAAGTGTTGCTCTTGGATGAGCCTGCCAGCGCCCTCGATCCCATCTCCACGGCAAAACTGGAGGAGTTGCTCCACAAGCTAAAAGAGCGGTACACCATCGTCATAGTCACCCACAACCTGCAGCAGGCAGCGAGGGTTTCGGATTTTGTGGCCTTCATGTACCTGGGGGAGATTGTGGAATTCGGGGAGACGGCCCGCGTCTTCACCAACCCCAAGGACGAACGGACCGAACGATACCTCACGGGCAGATTCGGTTAGGAGGGAGAGATGCTGAAGGAGGAACTCCACGCCTTGAAAGAGCGGCTCATGGAGAGTGCCTCTTTGGTTGAGGGCATGATAGACAAGAGTATCAAGGGTCTCAGCGGGAGGGTTCGTGACCTTCTCCTTGAGGTGATGGAGAAGGACGAGGCGAGGGAAAACGAGTTGGAACTGGAGATAGAGGAGATCTGTATCGAGCTCCTCGCCCGTTACCAGCCCCAGGCCAAGGACCTGAGGAGCATCGTGATGATCCTGAAGATGAACAACGACCTGGAGAGGATGGGGGATGAGGCCGTGAACATCGCCGAAAGCTCCCTCTACCTCATAGAAAGACCCCCAGTGAAGCCCCTGATAGACATCCCCAGGATGGCCCAGGAAGCCATGGGGATGCTGAGGGACAGCCTCCTCTCCTTCGTGAGGGAGGATACGGCCCTCGCCCGCAGCGTCTGCAAGAGGGACGACGTGGTGGACGGCCTGAGGGATCAGATACTCAGGGAGCTCATCACCTACATGGCTTCCGACCCCTCCACCATAGAGCGGTCGTTGCACTTGCTGAGGATATCCCGCAGTCTTGAGCGGATCGCGGATCTCTCCACCAACATCTGTGAGGATGTAATTTACGTGGTGGAGGGAACAGTGATCAAACATCATAAGTTTGAAGAAGGAGACCTGCCAGAAGAAAGGTGATTGGTCCTTTCAATCGGAAGCTTCCTCAGCCTTGTCAAGTAGCCAGTACACAGTGTAGGCTTCCCCAATGTGGAGCCGAAGTTGATTTTCATAACAGGTGCCACCCGAAGCGGAAAGAGCCGCTTCGCCCAGGAACTGGCGAGGCAGTGGGGTGACCCTGTGGCCTTCATCGCCACCGCCGCCCCTCGGGATGAGGAGATGCGGAAAAGAATCGATGAACACCGCAGGGGCAGACCGCGGCACTGGGTGACGGTAGAGGAGGAACGGGAACTGGTCAGGGCCCTGACGTCCCTTGAAGGGATCGGGACGGTAATCATCGACTGCCTCACCCTCTGGGTGAGCAACCTCCTGGAGGGAGGGCTCGGGCAGGAGGAGGTCCTGAGGGAGGCAGGGCTCCTGAGGGATCAGCTCCTGCGCTCCCCTTACAGGGCCATCCTTGTGACCAACGAGGTGGGCTGGGGGATAGTGCCCGTGAACCCCCTGGCTCGCCGTTTCAGGGACACAGTTGGCATGGTCAACCAACTCTTCGCCTCCTCGGCCGATGAGGTCTACCTGATGGTGGCGGGCATCCCCTTGAGGATAAAGCCGCAGGAGGATTCGGGGTGAAGGGCCTCCTCGCAGCTCTGGGATTCCTCACCTCCATCCCCCTGCCCCGCTCCTGGAGGGAGGACCTGGTTGCAGCTCCGCCTTACTTCCCCATGGCCGGGGCCCTGCTGGGGATGGTCCTCGCAGCGGTCTACGGTCTGGGCGATGCCTTGGTGGGCCGAGGATTTGCAGCGGCAGCCGCGGTCTGCGCCCTGGCCGCCCTCACAGGGGGGATACATTTGGACGGCTTGGCCGATACCTTCGACGCCCTGGGGAGCGGCAGGGACAGGGAGGGGATGCTCGAGGTGATGAGGGACCCCCACGTCGGGACCTTCGGTGTGGCGGCGGTGGGCTGTGCGCTGATCCTGAAGTTCTCGCTGCTGCTCAAGTTGCCCCAAGGCGGATGGAGGACCCTCGTCCTCTTTCCCACCTTGGGGAGGATGGGACTGCTGGTACCCCTCTGCTCCCTACCCTACCTCAGGGGAGAGGGAAAGGTGAGCCCCTTCTTGCCCCCCCGAAGGGGGACCTTCCTCCGGGGGCTCCTCTTCACCGCGGTGCTCGGGGCCCTCCTTTACGGCCTCAGGGGACTTCTGGCCTTGTCCTTGGTGCTCGGGTTCTGCTATCTTCTCTCCTCCCTCTTCCAAAGGAGGCTGGGTGGCATGACCGGAGATGTGCTGGGGGCTACGGTGGAGATGGCGGAGGTGGTGGGCCTCGTGGGCCTCAACCTTGGGCCATGACGGTGGAGCACGGCGGCAGGGTCTTTGAGGCCTCTGAAAGGCTCGGTCGCCCTCTGACCGAGATCCTCGATTTTTCGAGCAACACCAACGTCTTCTTCAATCTGGAGGGGGTGAAGGAACTGCTGAGGGAAAACCTCGACTGGGTGGCCCTCTATCCGGACGTGGACAGAAGCCGCAGAGCCCTTTCATCCTTCCTCCGGATCCCGCCTTCCAACCTCTGGGTGGGAAGCGGCTCGGGTCAGCTTATATACCTGGTCCTTCAGGCCTTGAGGCCCCGGGAGGTCCTGATCCCTGTGCCCACCTTCTCCGAGTACGAAAGGGCGGCTCGGGCCACGGGGGCGAAGGTCTCCTTCCTCCCGTT
>CAZGDM010000062.1:8270-9741 GCA_964525275.1 uncultured Thermodesulfobacteriota bacterium
GCGCGCCCTCGAGGGGAGGCTCGTGCTCTTCCGTTCCCTGACCAAGGCCTTGGCCATCCCGGGGCTAAGGCTCGGCTATATCGTAGGTCCTCAAGGGGTAGTGGAAAGGGTCGAAGGGGTCTCACCCCCCTGGCCTATAAGTACCTTCGCCCAATTGATCCTGGAGCACCTTGAGGAGCTCTGGAGGAGCTTTGAAGAGGGCCTTCCCCAGCTCTTCGGGCAGCGAGAGGCCCTCAAGGGGAAGTTGCAGGGGCTCTTCGAGGTCTTCCCCTCCGAAGCCAACTTCCTCCTGGTCCGGACGGGAATCCCCTCTGAGGCCCTGGCCTCCTCCCTCCTCCGGAGGGGGATCCTGGTGCGGGAGGGGAAGGGCTTCAGAGGGCTCGGGGAGGGTTTCATCCGCGTGGCGGTGAGGAGGCCGGAGGAAAACTCAAGGCTCATAAAGGCCTTAAAGGAGGTAAAGGATGGATCCCTTGAAAGCAGCGATCAGCGGGATTGAACCCTTGGATCAGGCGGCCATCGAGAGGGCCAAAAGGCGAACTGAGGACCTGCTCATGCCATATTTGGCCCTGGGGAGGCTCCATGAGATCTCTTGGCGGGTGGCGGGAATCATGGGGCGCATCCCTGAAGGACTTCCTCGCAAGGTGGTGATGGTGGCCGCTGGCGATCACGGAGTGGCCTCCGAAGGGGTGAGTCTCTTCCCCCAGGAGGTGACGCGGCAGATGGTATCCGGGTTCATCAGGGGACTGGCCGCCATCAACGTCATCTCCCGGCACGTGGGGGCCAGGGTGGTGGTGGTCGACTTCGGGGTCAAAGGCCCCACTGAGCCTTCGTGGCTTGAGGCCTCGGACAGCTTTTACGACATGAAGGTGGCCCCTGGCACGGGGAACATCGCTACGGGGCCGGCCATGAGCCGGCAGCAGGCCTCCGAGGCGATTCTCAGGGGAATGAAGGTCTTCGAAAAAGAGGCCTCCAAAGGTCTTGACATCATCGCCACAGGCGACATGGGGATAGCAAACACCACCCCTTCTGCCGCCGTAATCTGCGCCTTGACGGGCTCAGCTCCCGAGGAGATAGTGGGCAGGGGAACGGGCCTTGACGATGAGGGCTTAGGGAGGAAGGTCCAGGTGGTCCGCAGGGCCCTGGAGGTGAACCGGCCCGATCCAGGGGACCCGCTGGGTGTACTGGCCAAGGTGGGGGGGTTCGAGATCGGCGGCCTCTGCGGGTGGATCCTGGCAGGGGCCAAGGCGAGGGTCCCGGTGGTGATAGACGGCTTCATCTCCACGGCGGCGGCCCTCCTGGCCGTGGCCCTCGAGCCCCGGGCGAGGGACTATCTCTTCGCCGGCCATCTGTCCGCAGAACGTGGGCACAGGAAGGCCCTGGAGCACCTGGGGCTTGAGCCCCTGCTTCAGCTCGAGATGAGGCTCGGGGAGGGCACGGGGGCGACCCTGGCCTTCGTCATCATCGAGGCGGC
>CAZGDM010000063.1:0-9590 GCA_964525275.1 uncultured Thermodesulfobacteriota bacterium
CAATTTCTTACTTTATATCGAGAGTTGAAAAGGGTGAGAATCCTCTTCGGGGTTGGAAACGTATTTGTATCTGGGTCGTACTCTTCGTTCTTGTTTAGGTAGCTGGTCGAAAGGGTGAGAATCCTCTTCGGGCTTATGAGACCCGCGAGGTACTACTTTCCGAATGGACAGCGCCTTGGCGTTGGACCGGGAGAACAATGCCCTTACATCCACATTGACTACGATTTGGAGCACGCGAAAATCCCCTTGAGGGAAATGTCGGGGTGATTGATAAGGATGGGGCGTCTCATCATTATGCCTACCGGGATCTCCCTCACCCGAAAGTTGGAGAGATCCCAAAACCTTTCCTTAAGCTTGGGGAAGGAGGCCCAGGAACTCCAACGGATCCTTCACACGATGTCCCCCCGCGATCTGGCGAAACTCTCCGTGGAGCTCTCTCTCCTCGCGAAGTTGGAAGCTTCCCCCAACGACAAGGTCCTCCTCCTCGCCACCGATACCGATGCCGGGGAATGCGCCGCCCGGGCCAATGCCGTGGTCGCCGAAAGCCTCTTCCGCCTTAAGGAGCCCGAGGTCATCCGGATAAAAGGATTGGTCCTGGACGACGCGGGTACCTTCCTTCGGCAGGGACTCCCTAACCTCTTCCAGGCCCTCGATAGCGCCGTGGAAGGGGCCCTGGAAGAGGGATCCGAGCCCGTCATCGGAGTGGCCGGGGGGATCAAGCCTGTCCTTCCTTATGTCGCCATCTACGGCATGCTCCGTCGGGTGCCCCTGGTTTACGTCTTCGAGGAAACTCAGGCCCTTATCACCCTCCCTCCCTTGCCTTTGGGCTTCGATTGGGAATCTCTCGAGCGCGCCGAGAGGGTCTTCCGAGTGATAGAGACCCAAGTGGCCATCCCTTATAGAGAACTCAAGGGCCTCCTGGGGGAGGACCTTCCCCGCTTGAAGGGCCTTTTCGAGGAGATCGAGCACAATGAGATGACGCTCTCTGCCTTCGGGCACATGCTCCTCGAGTCCCTGAAGAAGGCACAGGAGAGCCCGGTAATGCTCTCGCCCGGGGCGAGGGAAGTGCTCGAGGGCCTCCAGGGAACGCAGCGCCGGGAGATCGAGCTGCTCCTGGACCGGGTGAGGAACCCCATCTGGCGGGCCGCCAAGTGGCATACCCGCTCCGACACCGACCTCGCGGTCTGGAAGCCCGGGGCGAATCAGCCCAGACTCGCCGGCTGGGTCGAGGGGGATACCGTATACGTGGCCGAGATCTACACCACCCACCAGGAGTACGACCGCGATATCCCGAACCGCCGGCGCCGCAATTACGATCCCAAAGGGTTCTCCGCCTATTACCCCCGGGCGCTGGAGCTCGCGCAAGAAACCTTGGAGGCCGCCGGAGGAGATGATCTCCTCGCCCTGGCTTACACGGAAAGGGACCGAGCCTTGAAGGAAAGGGACCAGGCCCTGAGGGAGAGGGACGAAGCGCTCGAGCTCGCGGAACAATACGAAAGGGAAGTGGCCGAGCTGAGGGAGGAGGTCTTGGCCCTGAAGCGCCGGGAGGAGGAAAGGCGTTCCTGGGGCCTTTGGCGTAGGCTTCGTTGGGCCATCCTCGGCCCCCGGGAATGAAAGGGTTCGGGCCTCACCCTCGTTTAATGGATCGCCATGAAATGCCGGAACGAAAGGCGACCCAAGCTCCCCAGGAACTTCTGGCGGATCAAGCCCTTCGATCGGATCCACCGGGGCAAGAAGGGGTATGACCGCCACAGGCTCAAGCGCGAGCTTTTCCGGGACCTCGAACGGTGGGAGTGGTAATGGGACGCAAGGTGGTGATCCGCAAAGTGGACATGGACACCGCCCTCACGGCCCTGCTCCTCGGGGTAACGGGGGCCGATGAGATCGTGGTTTCCCGTGAGGGAGCCGGCAGGGAGGCCCTGGAAGATCCCGAGGTCATCTGTATAGAGTGCGGCGGAAGCGGACAGATACATCTCAACAACTTCGACCACCACGATACCCCCGAAGAGCTTCCCCCGGCCTGTCGGCAGGCGTTCGAGGCCCTTTTCCTGAGGGATCCTTGGCGTTGGTCCGCCCGCAATCCCGAGGAATGGGGCCGGATGATGGGGCCCCTGGAATTCACCATCGCCGCCCATCGTTTCCCCGATCTGCCTAGCGACTTCGACAGACGCGTCGCGGTCCAGCAAGAGATCGAGCGTTTGGTCGATTACGTCTCCTTCCTGGACATACAGGGTCCCGAGGCCCTCAAGGAACGCTCGAAGCTGCCCAAGGAGACCTTTCCCACCTTGAGCGACGTCTTCTCCGGGATGCTTCTTGTCACCAAGGACCCCAAGGAGCAACTCCTCAAAGGTATGGAAATCCTTCGGCTTGTGTTGACAAAGGGACTTGATCCGTTCGGCCTTATGCCCGAACTCCCGGAGTGGAAGGAATATATCGAGGCAAAACGCGGGAACATGGAGCTGCTGCGGGAAGCCATCTCCAAGGCCGAGTTCTTCGAGACGAAGGGCGGCCTCAAGGCGGGGTTCCTGGAGACGGAGGCCGTGGGGGCCTTGGGGGCGCTTTACAGCTTGGGGTGCCAGGTGGCCGTCGTTTACTCCCCCAAGTTCGGCGATCCTCCGGTACCCAAGTACACCATCGGGGGGAACGGGGTGCAGGTTGATGTGTTGAAGCCTGTATTGGATAAACTGGAGCCCGGCTGGGGTGGACCGGCCCACGGCACCGTCCTCGGCTCACCCTTCAAGGGCTCCAGGCTCAGGCCCGAGGAGGTAAAGGAGATCGTGAGGGAGAATTTATAGGCCCATGGGGGTGCTGATCGCTTTCGTGACACGATCCGATCCGGCGGATAACCCCCGCAAGCCGGGGCCGGCATCGGTATTGACGGCGGTGAAGGCCCTCCGCCCGCAACATATTTATCTCCTCTACACCGACATCACCGAGGGAAACTTCCATAGGACCAAACGGAAAATAGAGGAAGATCCGGACTTCCGGAATGCCGTTATCCCCAGGCCGCTGGACCTGCCGGATGCCCGGGATTATCGGACCTTGGCGAATTTGTTGCCGAATGAGCTGGGGGACATAGCCAGCCGACATCCCGGGCAGAACTTCTATTTGGTTTCCGGACATCCCCAAGTACGTACGGTTATGGCCCTATGCCTGAGCAGCTATGTGTTAGAAGGCGAGTTATACGAGGTCGATGATCCTGACCCTCAAGATCCGTGGCCGAAAACCCGGGAGGGATATGCCAAGAGATTACGTCAAATGCCGATAGAGGTGATCAAACGCTTCCGCTTCTTCACCGCCCAGCACTTGCGGTGGCAAGAGGCTTTGCTCAGGGTGGATCTCGAACTCCAGCAGGCTTACTTACGGAGGTCCTCGGGACAGAGGAAATGGGACAGAATGGATCTGCGCAGCCGTGGCTCGGTCCACCGGACGTTCGAGCTCTTGGCCTTCCTGGCCCTCAAGAAGTGCTACGGGACAGAATCAGAAGTGGACAAAAGGTCACTGGGGGAAAGGATATACAGCGGCTTGAACCAATCCAATATCCCCAAGGCCATAAAGTCCATCAACAAGAGCGCAAAAAGGATCTCCGGCAAGGAGTTAGTCGAGTCCACGGGAACGGGTTTCTATCGGTTGGTCCTGGACCCTCGGGATATAGGATTTAAAGGCGACATCACAGCGTATCTCGAGAAGAGGGGATATCCCCCCGAGGAGTTCCCCAACCTCTTCTAAACCCCTCCTTCTCCTTCTCCGAGTTAGTAAGACCAAGTCCGTGTAATTTGTGTGTATCTTCTCGTGAAAAAAATCACGCCAAAAGAATCCCCTTCATTTACAGACCCTCATACCATCACCCCGCAATGAGATCGATTTCGGCTGTGTTGATCAAACGAATGGCCCACGAGGATGAGGCGGCTTTATCCGCCTGCTATCGTGAATTTTACGCCCGTTTCTTCCACCGCACCCTGCAGTTACTTCGAGACGAACACGCGGCCCAAGAGGCCTTCGACGACGCATTTCTTAAATTCCTCCAAAGCATCAAACGGAACTTTTCCTTCAGGGGAACGGCACAAACCATCGCGTACTTCGAGAAGGCCCTGAAGTCCGCAATCGTGGATCACACGCGCACAAAAAAGCCCCTCGAGGTTCCGTTGCCCAAAAAGGAGGAGATTGAGGACCCGGAGGACCTCATCCCCGATCACGACCCGTTCGCGGAGGAAACGGAGAGGGCCCGATACGGGGAAGTCTGCCGGAAGTCGATGGAGGATTTCTTAAAGGTGGCGACGAAAGGGGACAAGTTGATCGCCGAGGGCTACCGGGCACTGAGCCAGATCCCGGGAGCGGACAGCTGGCCCGCCCATAAAAAGACGAAGTTCCTCCAAGACTATTGCGGCCTCAAGCCTAGTGCCTTCTACCCGGCCCACTCCCGGATGAAGAAGAAGCTGGAGACGATTTTGAGGTCCTACGGACTCATCAGGGGCCAGGGGTGATGCCGATACGAACGGTTCAACTGGATCCCTTGGACACACGGGGAAAGGCCTCCCCGTCGAGGCGCCCTCGAGATGGGCGGTACAGGAACGGCTTCGCCTTCTTCATGGTCCGAAGGCCACAGGCAGACCCCAAATACAACGCTTCCCAGGGGAACGGGAGGCCCATTGGTGGGAAGTCGCCCCACCCAATCTGTCTCCCCACGCGCCGCCCCCACGAGCCCCTGGGGGAATACTTCCTCCGCCTCTGCGCCTTCAGGTACTGCAAGCTGCGACAACCCATCGTCTCCGCCCGGGACCTCCCCACCAAGGTTCCCACACTGAAGATCGTTACCGCCAATGGCTTCCGCTGGATCGTCGTTCGCGCACCCTTCGGATGAAAGCTTTTTCCTGCGGGAACGTTTATTTAAGTGCCATGATCCGGAGACTTGGTTGGAAGAAGATAATCGCGCTCCTGATCCTGCTTTTGCAGGCGATCGCCCTCTTCGTACCCACCGCCGTCCGAAAGGTGGATCCACCCACCTCCTTCGCCGTTCATGAGCTCAGGCGCTGGATCGATGACGTGGTGGAGTTCTGGCTGGACCTATTCGGGCAGGAACGGGAACCGGACTCCTCACAGGTGGAGGTATGAGGGCTGAAAGGATTCCGACCGGGACACCGTTGAAGAGGGTGATGCGTGGGAAAGGAACCATGGCGGCCATAGGTTTGCTGGTCCTCGGGGCCATCCTCGCCGGGTGCGGTCCCGCCGAGCGCTCCGCCCATAACCCGGCCCGGGAAGCCCCCCTCACCACTGTTCCCGAACTCCTCGTGGAGAAGATCGAGCCCCCCACCGCCCTGCCCGGGCAGCCCTTCCGGGCGGAGATACGCATCCTCAACCGGGGTACCGAGGTGCTGACGGGCGTCGAGGCCTCCCTGGAGCTCGCCCCCGGACTCCAGCTCCTGGACGCTGACCCACGGCCCCGCACCGAGGATATGCCCACCTGGCAGCTGGGGGACCTCGCCCCGGGCGAGGAGGTCCGCATCAGGCTCACCTTACGCGGGGAGGCTGGCGAGTTCCGGAACACCGTGGAGGTGAGGGCGTCCAAGCTCGTCTCCGCCCGGGCCGCCGGGCTTGTGGCCCTCGCCCCCATCCCGGGGATCACCGCCTCGCTCAGGGACTCCCCGGGCGTGGCCCCGGTGGGGGAGCGGGTCGCCTACACCCTCGTTTTGCAGGGCCAGGGCTACGGCGAGGCCCGGGACGTGGCCGTGGAGGTCGAGATCCCCGAGGGGATGAGGCTCGAAGCCGTGGAAGCGCCCTTCTCCCACAGCGTGGACGGAAACACCATCTCCTTCGAGCCCTTCCCCTTGGGGGAGGGGGAGGAGGTCTCGATCCGGTTCGTGTTGGTGACCGAAGAGACCGGGGACAAGGTGGTCCGGGCTCTTGTCGGCTACAAGGGCTTCGCCCACCGGATCGTGATCGAGGAGGGCACGGTGATCTATGGTGGCGGCTAGGGTAGCGATGGCATTGCTCACCCTGGGGCTCCCGTTGGGCCTCCAGGCGGGGGAGCTCTGCCTGGGGATCGTGCCCGGTGCCGAACCGGAGCGGGCCCTCGAGGCAGGGGCGCTCGCACTGCGGCTCCTCGGGGACCGGAGGGCGACCCTGGTGGTGGGGACCGAGCCGCTCCTGGAGGTCCGGCACGCCCGGGCCGGGGACCTTTTGGAGGTCCTCCAGGGGGTCTTTCCGCGCCCCACCCGGGAGAGGCTGGTCCCGACCCTGCGGACCTGCATGGACGCGGCGGCCGGGGCCATCCTCCTCATCACCGCGGAGTCCCATCAGGACGGCCTCATCCCCCTCCTCGCTAAGCTGGGGAAGAGGGGAACCGGGATCTCCGTGGTGGCCCTTGCCCCCGGCGCCGACGCCCTCCTCCAGCTCGCCGAAGCCGGCGGGGGAACGGCCTTCACCCCCCAGGGATCCCACGATGTTGCCATCGATGTCCTCCGGGCGCTAAGCCTCATGATGGGTGCCGATTGCGGAGAGCCTCGGACGCTGGTCCTCGACCCCCCGAACCCGGTGTTGTTAGAGGGGAGGGGTGCCCTTTTCCTAGTGTCAAAGGTCCCCTTGGAGGCCTTCGTCGTCGCCCAAGGGGGGCGGCGAGTCGAGGGGGAACTGATCCAGAGGGGAAGCGTATTCGTCTACCGCTTCGCCCTCCCCACCGGCAGGTCCCACCTGGTCTCGACCCGTTACGCCACGGCGGAGGCGCTCTTGATCCTCCCCAAGGCGGGCTTCCCCTGGGGGATCCTCGTCATCGCCCCCGGGGGCGCCTTGGCCCTGGGGGCCTCCCTGTGGCTTCTCCGCAAGGCCTCGGCCGGGAGGGATCGGCTCCCGAGGGTGGCCCTCCACGTCCCGGGCGCACCCCGGAGGATCATCGAGGTGCCCCCCGAGGGACTCACCTTCGGCCGAGGCGAAAGCTCGGTGAAGATCGCGGACCCCACGCTCCCCGACCGCCCGGTCCTGGAGCTCGTTCCGGTGGATGGAGGCCTCAGGGCCATCCCCTCGGACGGGGCCTTGGGGCTCAGGCTCAACGGCTTCCCCCTCGACGCCCCTGCCGAGCTCTCCGCCCTCGACCGCCTGTCCCTGGGGAAAGCCGAGATCGTGGTGCTTTCGACGGGCGAGAGAAGATGAGAGAGGGCAGGCACCTCACTCCCACCCTGAACATCTTCTGCGGCTCCACCACTGGGGGCCTGGACCTCCTGCGGGCATTCCTGCGGGTGGCATGTGCCGAGGGGCAGGCCCTCCCCATCGTCAACCTGGGGGTGGACACCGACCTGGGGAGGATCGCCGAGGTGGAGGCGGCGGTGAGGGACGAGTTCCCCGGGGCGGAGACGTGGTTCTTCTGCCTCGGCAAGGGGATGGACCTCCGTGGGATGGCGGAGAGGCCCGACCGGCATCCCCAGGTGGCCGAGACCCTGAGGGGGATCGATGGTTCCCTCATCCCCAGGTCCATTGATCGGGGTTCCCAGAAGGTCTTCGCCTTCACCCTGGCAGCCTTCCAGGCCTCGTGGGCGGCGCCTGGGGGGATCCTGGAGGTCCTGCAGGACGCAGTGAGGACCCTGCAGAAGTGGCAGGCCCGGTTTGGGGGGAGGGGCAAGTACACGGTCAACATCACCGGCCTGGGCTGCGGGGGCGTCGGCGGGATCGCCCCTCTGCTTTTGGGGGCGGCCGTCCGGGCCATCGGCGGGACCAACCCCGACTTCGGCCGGAACCTCGAGCTGAACTTGATCTGGGTCGAACCGTGGCCCGAGGAGCGGGACCCTAGGGTCATCGGGAACGCCCGGGAGTCCCTGGTCCTCGTCGAGGCCGCGCAAGAGGGCCGCCTGAGGATTCCCGTGCCCAACGCCAACGGCATCGATCACCTCGGCGGGTCACCCGTCTTCGACAACGTCTTCATCGCCTCCGAGGTCACCTCCCACGGGAGGCTGGACACCCAGAGCTTCGTGGAGGCCCTGGCCCATATCCTCTTCGTGTGGTGCTTCGACCCGTTGGGGGACGAGGCCAGGAGCCGCCTCGCCGACAAGCTCTCCATCAGGGAGGAGCGGGTGGAGGGCCACCGTCGGTTCTTCGGCTCCGTCGGCCTCAAGGGATTGAGGCTCGAGGTGGACCCGGACTACGTGTCCTGTCTCTGTATCCGGGGATTGGAGGCCCTCCTGGAGGGCGGGGAGGACGGCCGGTCCGGGGAGGCGGCCGAGAGGTATATCACAGCACAGGGGCTCCTCCCCCGTCAGCTCGGGGCCGTCCTCTCCCAGGATCCCTTCGGCCATCCCCACCTCCGTTACGGGGATTTCCGGGAGTGGATCAGGGAGGGAGCGGAGGAGAGGTTGCGGGGGGACACGAATATAGGGGCCTGGCTCATAGAGGAGGTCCTCCACAAAGCACGGCTCCAGGTGGAGCGGGACGTCGCCGCGGCTAGAGAAAGGAAACTGGAGGAAGCCCGGGATTCCCTGGAGGCCGCCCTCCGCCCCTACCTGGAGGCCCTCGAGGTATCCAAAGCCATCGTCTTCCTAGAGGGATTGGCGGGGAAGCTCGGGGAGCTGGTGGAAAAGGTCCAACATCCCCTCCCCCAAACGGACGACCGGGAACTCCGCCGGGCCATAGCCCGGCTCGAGCGGATAAGGGGCTCCTGGATCGGCAGGGCCACCCGAGCAAGGGGGGTAATCTCGGCCTTGGCCCAGGCGGCAACCCAGTACCTCAAGCGCCAGGTGGAGGGGGTGGTGCTTCGGGAGGTCCTAAGGTTTTACGAGGAGCTCGGCAGACTGGTGAACCTCAGGGTCAATAAACTCGTTCGCTTCCGACAGGCCTTCGCCGAGGCCATCGCCCGGGCTAAAGCGAAGCTGGGTGAAAGGCCCCCCTATAAGGCAGGGTCTTCGGAGCCGAGGGCGGTGGAGCCTTTCCTGGAGGAGGGGGAGTTCTTGGAGCTCGTCCGGGAAGAACTGGGATACCGTCCCGAGACCCCTGGACGGGAGCTCGCCTTCGCCCTGGCTCGGGAGCTCGAACCCCTGGAGCGTTGGGCCGAGGATTCGGAAGGGCTCCATCTGCAGCTCAAGAAATTCTTCATCCGTAGACTCGAAGGCCTCGTATCCCTGGACGTCCCCTCCTATGTGCGTCGCAAGGCCCGGAGGACCGGGAGGAGCGAGCGCGAGATCTGGGAGGAGGTCAGAGGCAGGCTCCGGTTGAAGGGAACCCTATGGGCGGTGGACCACACCGAACTGCCGACCTCAAGGCCCCCCTCCATCATCCGCATCCTGGCACTGCCTGAACAGGATGTCGCCGTGGATCTCGAGGGGACCGACGTCAAGATCGTCGGGGATCCCGGGGAGGTGGCCCTCCTGGGGATGGAGGTGGGGGTCCATAAGGAAGCCCTGGCCGCCTGGAAGCGATACCGCTCCGTCCCCGAACCCATGGACGGCAAGGGCCCCATCCGCCCCCCGGGTTTGGTGATCGACCATGGCTGATCTGTTGGTGATCGGGGCCTTGGCCGTTGGGTTCTTCCTGGGGAGGGCCCTGGGGGGCTTTCCCTTGAAGTTGCCCCGGTTAAGTGGACACCTGTAGGCTTTGTAAAGGGAGGTGCAAGT
>CAZGDM010000064.1:0-9385 GCA_964525275.1 uncultured Thermodesulfobacteriota bacterium
CTCAACGGCCATGGGGTTTATGGGATTGCCGCAGTCGTGGGCAGCCACAAAGCGCGATATCTTCACCAGGCCCGTCTCTTCGTCCACCTCCACTTCCGCCACCGAGGCCCCGTAGGAGAAGGTGCCGGCCATCTGGCCATAAGGCCTTTTGACCCACTCCCGCTCGAAGTCTATCTTGGGCATATAGGCACCGATGCCCATCACGGGCCTCCCCATGAAAAAGGCCTCCCTGACCACCCACCGGATGGGCATCTTCTTGGAGGGGTCCTTCTTCGACACTACCATCCTGTCCTTGAGCTCCAGCTCCTCGGCCGGTGAGCCCAGCTTGTCCGAGGCGATGGCCAGGATCTGGCGCCTGGCGTCCTCGCAGGCGCGCCTTACGGCATTCCCCCCGACGAAGGCCGCGGCCTGGGAGTACGCCCCGGGGTCGAGATTGGTGACCTCGGTGTCGGCGTTCACGATGTTTATGTCCTCCATAGGCACGCCCAGGACCTCCGAGGCGATCTGGACCATCATCGACTCGTTCCCCTGGCCGTTGTCCACCACTCCCGTGACGATGGTGACCTGACCATCGTCGTTGAACTTCACGTAGCAGGAGGAGCCCGACCGGAACCCCATGGGGAACCCACACATGATGGCCACACAGCCCATCCCGATCCCCTGCCCCTTGGGAAGCTTACCCCGCTTCTCCTTCCAAGAGGAGCGCTCCGCTGCCCGCAAGACCGCCTCCTCGAAACCGGAGCTTATGATCTTCGACTTTGTTGCGGTCTCCTCTCCGGCCCGAAGGCCGTTCTTGAGCCTTATCTCCACCGGGTCGATCCCCAGCTCCTCGGCTATCATGTCGAGCTGGACCTCGTTTCCCGCCAGGAAGGCCCTGCCGTGGCAGCCGTACATCCCGCGGATCCCCTTGTTGGTGAAGACACGGTAGCCGTCATAGCGGACGTTGGGAAAACGGTAGGTCTCCTCGTACACGTAATAGGGAATAGAGGTGGCGATAGGACCGGTGGAGCTGTAGGCCCCGCCGTCGTAGATCACCTTGAACTCCTTGGCCACGATGGTGCCGTCCCTCTTCACCCCGGTCTTGATGGTGGCCACCATGTCGTGGACCTGCCGCGTCGAGGTGGCGTTCTCCTCGCGCGTCAGGACCAGCTTCACAGGCCTTCCGGTCTTGATGGAGAGGAGAGCTGCAGCGAAGTCCGCAGGCTGTACCTCGCTTCTTCCGCCGAAGGCACCGCCGATGGCGATCCTTCTGACCCTGACGCGGTTCAGGGGGATCTTCAAAAGGTTCGAAAGCGCCTTGGCCCTCACGTGGGGACCTGCATTGGGCATCCAGAGGTCGAGGTAGCCATTGTGGTAATAGGCCACCACGGCATAAGGCTCCATCATGGCGTAGGCCTCGCCTGATGCCCTGAAGGTGTCCTCCCTCACCAGGTAGGCCTCCTTGAAGGCCTGATCCACATCCCCCACCTCGATGTGAACGTGCACATTGATGTTTCGGGGATACTCGTCGTGGATCAGCGGCGCCCCCTCTCTCATCGCCTCCTCGGGGTCAAAGACCGCCGGAAGCGGCTCGTACTCCACCCTGATCAGCTCCAGGGCCTCAAGGGCCGTCTCCTCGTCAACCGCAGCCACCGCTGCTACGTCTTCCCCGACATAGCGGACCTTGTCGGTGGGAAGCATCATATGGTCCTGGGTGTAGCGGAAGACCCCCCATTTGACCCCGTGGCCGTCAAACCCGGTGACCACGGCTTTCACCCCGGGAACCCGTAGGGCACGGCTCGTGTCTATGTGCAGTATCCGGGCGTGGGGTAAGGGGCTTCGCAGGACCTTGGCCACGAGCATCTTGGGAAGTCTGAGGTCCGCGGTGTAAAGGGCCTCACCCGTGACCTTGGCCAGCGAATCGGTCCTCACGACCCGTTTCCCTATGATCTTGTACTCCTCCATGACGGAGCCTCCTTATCCCCTGATCAATCTCGGCAAAAACAACACCAACTGGGGAAACACGATCATAAAGGCGGCACAGACCACATAGGCCGGCAGAAAGAAGGTCACCCCCTTGAAAATATGCCCAAGGGGTACGTCCTTGGCCACACCGGCTACGACATAGGTATTGACCCCCACCGGTGGGGTGACCGCCCCCATGGTGGTGATCACCGTGATGAGGACCCCATACCAGATGGGGTCGTAGCCCATGGCCAGAATCATGGGGTAGAAGATGGGCAAGGTGACGAGCAAGAAGGCCAGGGCGTCCATCACGGCACCGCCGATGATGTAGATGGCCAGCACAATGGCCAGGATCACCACGTGGGGGATGGGCAGGGACGCCGCCCACTTGGCTGCCTCGTAGGGAAGCCGCGTGACGGTCAGGAACCTGCCGAAAATCACCGCACCGGTGACGATCACGAAGATCATGCAGGAGACCTTGAGGGTATCCATCACCGCCGCTAAAAACCTCTTCCAGGTGAGGGTCCTACGTACGAGGCTCAGGACCAGGGCACAAAAGGCCCCAGCAGCCCCTGCCTCACTGGGGGTGAACCAGCCGAGGTAAAGCCCCCCCATGACCAGGATGAAGAGGATCACCATCTCCACCGCCCCGGGCAGGGCCTCGAGCTTCTCCGCGAAAGTAGTCCTCGGCCCCGGAGGCCCCCAATCCCTCCGGAAGGTGCAGAGGATGTAGATGGTGAGGATGAAAAGACCCGTGAGGAGCAGTCCGGGGATCACGCCGCCGAAAAAGAGCTTGCTTATGGACTGCCCGGTGTAAAGACCAACCACGATGAGGACCACACTCGGCGGAATGACCACCCCGAGGGTCGATCCGCTTGCCACCGCTCCCGTGCTCAAGACGGGGTTGTAGTGATATTTCTTCATCTCCGGTAGGGCCACAGTGCTCATGGTGGCAGCTGTAGCGGTGTTGGAGCCGCAGATCGCCGCAAACCCCGCACAGGCCAAGACCGTCGCCATGGCGACCCCGCCGCGGATATGACCCATCCACTTGTAGGCAGCGTTGTAGAGCCTCTCGCTCACGCCGCAATAGAAGGTGATCTCCCCCATGAGGATGAAAAGGGGGATTACCGTAAGGCCGTAGGAGGAGAAAATCCTCCACACCTCGGTGCCGACCATGGCCATGGCCGCTTTGGGAGTGACGGCGTAACCCATCCCCACAAACCCCACCAGGGCCATGGCAAAGCCGACGGGCATCCTCGTAAAGAGAAGGATACAGAGTAAGACAACTATACCCAGCAATCCCAGAGCGCTCCCTTCCACTTTCTCACCTCTTGGATTTCAGGGCGTCCATCATGAGACGGTAGGGTCCAAGGGCTACCCTCCCTATGGAGGTCGTAAGGGACTGAAGAAAGTCTATAAAGAGCACTAAGGCCAAGACCCCACAACCGAAGGCGACACCGTAGGTGAAAGGATAAAACTGGATCCTGAGGGTTTCGGACACCTCCCCTGTCCTCCAAAGGGTCGTGGCCCACTTCCCGGTTTGCCACGCTATTATCCCGAAGAAGAGGGAACAGATGAGGTTGTTGAGCGCCTCCACAAGGCTCTGGAGCCTCTTGGGATAGCGACTTACCACGATGTCCACTGCGATGTGTCCCTTTTGGGCCTGGGTGTAACCGAGGGCGAAGGAGGTGACGATGGCCCCCAAAAATCCCACCAGTTCGTAGGTCCCCTTTATGGGAACCCATATAACCCGGAAGAACATGTTGCCACATGCGATGGCCACCATGGCCACCAACGCGACCCCCCCGATTCTCATCATCCAGGGGTGCAACATCCTATCCATCAGCCATTGGATCTTGGACACCATCTCCAGGGCTCCTCAGGAGGGGGGTGTGAAAGAAGCCCTCAGTCGCCGTACTTGGCGGCTAGCTTGTCCCTCAAGGAGTAGACGTCCTTCATCACCTCATCAGCCGGGACCCCTGCCGCCTTGGCCCTCTTGATGTACGCATCGATCATGGGTTTGACCAGCTTCTTGGCCTTGGCCATGTCCTCAGGCGGCAGCTTGATGAACTCGACGTTGTAGGTCTTCTTGGACCACTCGATGGCTTCCTTCACGTGATCGTCCATGTAACGGCCGGTCCAAAGGGCCTGCTCCCTTGACAGATCGTCAATGACCTTCTGGACGTCCTTGGGCAGGGAGTTCCACGTGTCCTTGTTCATCACCACGGCGAAGGAGACCACCTGAAAGCCCAGGTAGGTAACGTAGCGGCAGTACTCGGCAAATTTGAAGTCCTTCATCACCTCCAAAGAGGAGAGCAACCCTTTGACGACACCCTTCTGCAAGGCCTCTGGGACCTCGGACATGGGCATGGCTACGGGGGTGGCCCCGAGGAGCGAAAGGGACTTGGCCAGGGTCCCGGCGGCCCTGATCTCCACGCCCTTGAAGTCTTCAAGCCTCCGCAAGGGGACCTTCATCATGAGATGGGTCGGGGCACAGGTGAACATCGTCACGACCTTCACCTTCTCCAAGGACTTGGGCCGCCACTTCTGGTAAAGGTCAAAAAGCGTGAGGCTCGCCACCTTGGTGTTGGGGTAGCCTATGGGCTGATCCACAGCCTCAAGCAGCGGGAACCTCCCAGGGTGATAGGAGGGGCAGAAGCAGCCGATGTCGGCCGTGCCTGCGATCACCCCGTCGAACATGTTCTTGGCCCCGAGAAGCGTTCCCCCAGGATAGGTCTCCACCTTGACCTTCCCACCGGTCCTCTTCTCCACCTCCCGAGCCCATCGCTCCATCTGAACACACGGAAAGGTGGGGGCAGGAGGGAAATTGGCGTACCTCAACTTTATGACCTTGGCCTCCCCCACCCCGCCTAAGAGGACCAGCCCACAGAGGAAGAAAAGGACGGAAAACCCCGCCACCAGACCTTTCTTCATCATCTCCTACACCTCCTCCCTGTTTTTCAAATGTTGTTTCACACCCCCCTCCTTTCACCTCCTCCGCCTGAACCTAACTTATCAAAAGAGGAGGACCATTGAAAGCGGACGATTGTATACTGTATACAAATCCTTGGCCTTGTCAAGGCCTAAAGAGTTTTTGGAAAATCGCTTGGAGGCGTAGTATGTTTATGAGACGCGGATGAAGGTAGTGAAGCGCGAAGAGGTCTGGATCCACACTCACTTCTTAACCGATGCCTCCAGCCTGCCTCTGAAGGAGCGCAGGCGCATCCAGTGGGAGATGGAGGGTTTTTTGAGGGGCCTCGGGATCGTCTACGGCATCCATTTCAAGGAGGGAGAACGGCTCACGGTGGTGCTGGAGTGCATCCCTGAGAAGGACAAGATCGAGAGGATCGAGGGGAGGTTAAGGAAACTCCTCGAGGGAGTAAAACCCAAGCCAAAGGTCACCAAGATACGCGTGGAGGGACAAGAAGGTGCAGGAGGGGATAAAAGCCCTGGGACGGGCGATCGCTGAAGCGGAAAAGGTCGTGGTCTTCACGGGGGCAGGGGTCAGCACTGAGTGCGGCATCCCGGATTTCCGCTCCCCAGGAGGACTCTGGTCCCGCTACGACCCAAGCGATTTTTACTTCCACCGTTTCCTCACCAGTGAGGCCTCCCGCAAGGTCTACTGGAGGATGTACAGGGAGTTCTTCCCCTTGCTGCACAAGGCCTCCCCCGGTAAAGCTCATCACGCCTGTAAGCGCCTTTTGGAGATGGGCAAGCTCCTGGCGGTTATCACCCAGAACGTGGATGGCCTTCATCAACGGGCAGGGGTGCCTGAGGAACTGGTGGTGGAACTTCACGGCAGGGCCACTGAGGTCAGGTGTCTCCAGTGCCAAGAGGTCTACTGCAGCGAGGAAATTGAGCGCCGTCTCAAGGGCGGATGTGAGGTCCCCACGTGCGATCGATGCGGGGGGTTGCTGAAGCCGGCCACCGTGTCCTTCGGCCAGGCACTGCCACCCGAGGCCCTCAGCGCAGCGGAAAAATACGCCAAGGAGTGCGACCTCATGATAGCCGCGGGCTCATCCCTGTTGGTCCACCCTGCGGCGATGATACCGCTGATCGCTCAGGAAGGAGGGGCCAAGCTCGTCATCGTAAACCTCACCCCCACTCCCTACGACGAGCGGGCCGATCTTGTCATCAGGGGGGAGGCGGGAGAAGTAATGGAGAAGGCTGTAGAGGAGGCCGAAGTCATTTCCTCCAGAACTCCGGAAAGATCAGGATGATGAGGGTGTAGATCTCCAGTCTCCCGGCGATCATACAGATCAGAAGCACCACTTTGGCCAGGGGATGGAGGAAGGCGTAATTGGCAGCGGGTCCCACCTTGGCCAGTCCGGGGCCGACGTTGCCCAAGGACGCTGCCACTGCTGATACCCCCGTCAGGAAGTCCAAACCGAGGGCCCCCATGATGAGGGAGGCCGCGACGAAGATCCCGATGTAGAGGATCACCATCCCCAGGACGCCTTGGACCACCCCCGGTTGTAAGGACTGCTCCCCAAACTTTATGGCCGTCACGGCCTTGGGCCTGAGAAGCCTCCGCAGTTCCTGCCTTACATAGCGCATCAGGACGAGGACGCGGATGCACTTGATCGCCCCTCCTGTGGAACCCGCACACCCCCCCACGAACATGAGGAAGAAGAGGAGCATCTGGGAGAGAGGGGGCCATGAGCCGAAGTCGGCAGTGGCATAACCGGTGGTGGTCATGATGGAGACCGCCTGGAAGGCGGCCTCTTCGAGTCTCACAAGGGCCTCCCCTCCCAAGCTGAGGAGCAGGTCCAAGGCGATGATCAAGGTAGAACCGGACAGCATGGCGATGTAGAAGCGGAACTCCCTGTCCCGGAGATATCCCCTCCATTCCCCCCGCAACAGTCGCCAGTGCAGCGCGAAATTGCTCCCCGCAATTATCATGAAGAGGAGGATCACCATTCGGTGATAGGGCCCGTAAAAGCCAACCGATGCGGTCCTTGTGGAAAATCCCCCTGTGGCCATGGTGGTGAAGGTGTGACAGACCGCATCGTACAGCGACATCCCCCCCAAGACGAGCAGTGCCGTCTCCAAGGCCGAGATCAGGAGATAGGTCTGCCAGAGGATCTTGGCCGTCTGGGCTATACGGGGCTGAAGCTTCTCCACCGTCGGTCCGGGGACCTCCGCCTTGAAGAGCTGCATCCCCCCTACCCCCAAGAAGGGTAGGATGGCGATGGAGAAGAGGATGATCCCCATACCTCCCAGCCATTGAGTCATGGAGCGCCAGAAGAGGATCCCTTTGGGGAGGTCCTCTATCCGCTCAAGGATCGAAGCCCCCGTGGTGGTGAACCCGGAGACGGTCTCAAAAAGGGCATCCACGACCCCGAAATGGGGCGAAAGCAAAAAGGGCAAGGCCCCAAAAAGGGAGGCATCTATCCACCCAAGGGCCACAATGAGAAAGGCATCCCTGCGGGCGATATCCCTCCCCCTCTGCTTGACGGCGGGGAAAAACATGAGGAATCCCGCCACAGCCGTTATGAGGACGGCCACACCGAAGACCCACCACCTCTCCCCGTGCAAGAGGGCCACCACCCCAGGAACGACCATGGCAGCAGCCAGGAAGAGGTTAAGGACCCCGAGCACTGTGAAGATATGGGCCATCTACCAGTACTCCAACTTGACCATGAGGAACTTCTCCAGCTGAGGGAGGGAAGCAGATGAGATGACCAAGGTCACCTTGTCCCCGGGCTGGATTTGGGTGTCCCCCCTCGGTATGAGGACTTCGTCCCCGCGCAGGATGGCCCCCACCAGGGTCCCCGGCGGGAGACGGAGATCTTTTAGAGGCTTCTTCACCAAGTCTGAAGTCTCCATGGCCACCGTCTCGATGACCTCTGCCTGCTCCTCCGGCAGTACCGCTACGTTAAGGACCTTTCCCTTGCGGATGTACTGCAGGATGCGGTTTACTGCCAGAAGGGACGGGCTCACCACCACGTCCACACCCGTCCTATAGGCCATGGGGATGAGGGATATGCGATGGACCGCGGCGATGACCCTCTTCGCCCCCATAGTCTTGGCCAACAAGGCGAAGAGGATGTTTCGCTCCTCATCCTCGGAAAGGGCCATGAAGACGTCCATATCGCGGACGTGTTCCTCCTCCATTAGCTCCTCGTAGGGTTCGAGGTCCCACTTGAGGACGATCGTCTTGTCCAACTCCGAGGCCAGAAACTGGCATCGCTCCTCGTCGGGTTCCACGATCTTGGGTGAGATCCCTTCGGCCTCCAGGGCCTTGGCGAGCAGTAGGGCGACATTCCCTCCCCCCAAGATCATCACCCGTTGGGGCAAGGCCACCGGCTGCCCGGTGAAGGACGAAAGGAGTTCGAGCAACGTATCCCTCTCCCCCAGCAGGTAGACCAGATCTCCCTCCAGGATGCGGTCCTTGCCGCGGGGAACGGTCACCACCCCCTCGCGGTAGATGGCTGCCACGATGATCCCTCGGGGATATTCCTTACCCAGTTCCTGAAGGGCCTTGTCCTTGAGGGGGCTCTTTTCGTCCACCAAGATCCCCACCACCATGATCCTCCCCGAAGCGAACTCGACTACGTCCCTCGCTCCGGGCACCTTGAGGATACGCATGAGATAGTTCACGGTCTCCTGGTCGGTGTTGATCACCAAATCTATATCGAGCTTGTCCTTTCCGAGGATCCGCTCGTTGGCAGCGTATTCCGGATCGCGAATCCTGGCGATCTTGACTGGCACTATGGCTTGTACCCCCGCCACGAGACAGGAGATCATGTTGACCTCGTCGCTGTCCGTGACGGCGATGACGATGCTCGCCTTTTCGATCCCCGCGCGCTTGAGCACCGAGATGCTGCTGCCCGATCCGTGTACCGTCTGGACATCCAGGGTCTCTGAGATCCGCTCTACCTTCTCCTCGTCTTTATCTATGACGACGATCTCCTTCCGCTCCTGGGAGAGCTTGCGGGCCACGTTGTAGCCCACCTCTCCGGCACCGATGACGATGATGCTCACGGGGCCATCCTCCCTGGGGTTTGGCTAATTTTAACCTGGCCCTGAACGGAAGACGATCCCTCCGACTCGCTCATCGAAAGCCCCATCGTGGCATGGTTGCCATCTATTTCAGCCTTTACTGAAGCCCAAGGAGACGAGGTAGGAGCTTCTTCGCTCTCGACCACACCCCTTAGAGAATCGATCATGAGGCAATTTATCCCTGAAAGGGACCGTCTTGGTGGCGTTCCATGAGATCAGAGGGAGATAACCTCAATGGGAAAGTCGGTCAATCGTTCAACCCCCTTTTGTCCAACGACGTAATCCACCTCCACCCCCACGGCTCCTCTACCGGGGAAGACGAATTTGGGCTCGAAGGCGAAGACCATGCCCTCCTCGAGCACTTCGTCCCTTCCCCGAGCTATGATGGGCCATTCGTTTATCTCGAGGCCGATGCCATGGCCGATGAACTTCACCT